>JBDTXU010000060.1:0-1919 GCA_040006055.1 Sphingomonas bacterium
GAACGCGCGCGACCCGCCTGTCCTGCAGGAACAGGGTTTCGGCGATATGGTCGGCAACCCCCTCGATCAGGGTGAAATGCACGCCTTCAGGCAGTGCCCGGGTGGCGGCGTGTTTGAGGTCGAGATAGTTTTTCGACGCGCGCAGAGGCGAATCGGGCGCGAATCGCTCCGGGCAATCGATATCGACCGAAATCGAGATCCGCAGCGGCTGCGGCAGATGCGTTTCTTCGGAATAGATGCCGGTGAGCACCTGCACCTCCAGATCATGCACTTCCAGCGTGAGACGGTCGTCCAAGCGCGGCCTTTCCATTGACAGGCGCGCGCCATAGCAGATGGCGGGCGTGACGAAAGACAGGACGGGCGAAAGCCAGCCGAAGGGCTCAATCAGGCGGCGGCGCTCGGCCTGGCCGATGCCGCCTCGTGCCACCGCAGGATGTTGCGGGATTTTTCCGGAACGAGAAGCCTGGCCGCCTTCGCGAAATCGATCGTCACCAGCGCCGAGATATCGGCGAAGCTATAGGCGTCAGCAGCGATCCACGTCCGCCCCTTCAGCCAGACATCGAGCGCTTCAGTGAACGCCTCCCACATGATGACGCCCCGGGCCGAAAGCTCCGGAATCTGGGGAATCGCCGGCCATTTGCCCGGCATGCCGCGCCCTTCAAAGGCGGGCCGGGCATTGCGCAGCGCATAAACGGCGGCAGCATAGCCGTCCGATTCGATACGGCGCGTCCAGGATTCGATCCGGCCGATATCGAGCGCGGTTTTCCCGAACAGGGACGGATCGGGCTGCACGGCCTCGAAATAGCGGCAGATCGCAGCCGATTCGCAGATCACCTCGCCATCGTCGAGTTCGAGCGCCGGCACCGCGCCACGCGGATTGACGGCAAGATAGGGATCGGAAAGCTGCTCATTCTCGCGAAGATCGACCATGACACGCTCGATCTCGATCCCTTTTTCAGCAAGGAAGATTCGCACCCGGCGCGGGCTCGGGGCCCAGGCGGCATCATAGAGCTTCATGACAACTCTCAGCTTGCGTTCAGCCGCATCAGGGCTAGGGCCTGCCGCCGTCTCCCGCAACGGCCGGGACGGAGCGAATTTTGGCGCAAGGGTAGGAGCAAAGAGGGAGCGATGTCTAGGCATCGTGACCGATGCGCGACGCCGCCTTGCGCCAAAATTCGCCCGCCGCGAAGCGGTCGCCCGGAGAGAGCCGCTGGACTGCGTCCCGCTGCTTGCGCGGGCACCAGCCCGCGACTGCGCAACGCTCCTTGCCAGCGCCTCTCTCCGGGCGATCACGGCCATTGCGGGAGGCGGCGGCAGGCCCTAGAGCGCCCGGCCCCGCGCGTCTATGCCCCGGGGACCGACAGGGAGTGAAGAATTGATCACGATCGTGCCGATAGCCGAGGTTGAACCGCAAGCGGTCGAGCAATTGCTCGATCGCGCGTTCGGCGCGGATCGGCACGAGCGAACCGCCTACCGGATTCGCGACACTGTATCGGCGATCCCCGGCCTCAGCTTCGCAGCCATCGACAACGGCGCGCTGGTCGGCACGATTCAGTGCTGGCCAGTGCTGTTCGACGCCGATGACGGCCGCGACGCTCCGTTGGTGATGGTCGGGCCGGTTGCGGTCGAGCCGGCACGGCAGCGCGATGGTATTGGCCGCGAGTTGACCCAATATGCGCTCGATGCCGCTACAAAGCTCGGCGCTGCCGACGCGCTGATGCTCATCGGTGACCCCGAATATTATGGTCGCTTCTTCGGCTTCACCGCGGACCGCACCGCCGCCTGGCGCGTTCCGGGCCCGGTCGAACGACACCGCCTGCTCGCGCGCGGCACCTCGGTGCCCGAGGGCGCAGGCATGCTCGGTCCGCGAATCATCGTGCCGGCCTGACGCTTTACGCACTCGCGGGCCTGCCCTACCG
>JBDTXU010000061.1:0-1914 GCA_040006055.1 Sphingomonas bacterium
CGCCGGCTGAGCGATCGGGGCCGGACAGGCCGTTATCCTCGGGGCGGGTCTCGCGCGCGTCATAGGATTCGACATCGCCGCGGCCGATGATCCAGTCGCGGCGGAGCGAGGGCAGGCCGGCCTGGATGTCGATGCGGGCCTTGGGATCGGTATAGGGGCCCGAGGTGTCGTAGACGCGCAAAGGGGGCTCGCCGCAGCTTGGCTCGAGCATGATCTCGCGCATTGCGACCTTCACGCCGGGGATATTGGGCGAGGCGACATGGATTTTGCGGCTGCCTCTGATCGCGCCTGTCGTGACGCCGATTTCGGTGCGGGCGGGCCGCTGGCTTTCAGCGGAAGCCAGTTCAACTCTCGAATCAACGTCGGCCATGCGTATCGCTCCATATGCCGGAGCGAGGACGGGCTTTCAGTGCGAAAACCACTCCCTCCCTCCGCCGGTCTCAACCGGATCAGGTTCGGCGGGTCGTGGCTTCAGCCACCTCTCAGCCGCTCATGCGCGGCCCCCCGGGGAAAGGCTGACCCTAGGCCGTTCGATAGGCAAAGAAAAGGCCGCGCGACGTTGGTCGCGCGGCCGGGAGAATTGCGAGAAGCGCGGAGCCTAGTTGGCGTCGCTCGCCTTCAGGAAATAGCCGTTGATGCCGGCGGGGAAGAAGCCGCCGCCAGCGGCCACGGCGTGGTTGTGATAGAGAATGTTGAGCGCCTGGCCCGTGGTGCGGGCGAAGACGATGCCATCGGTGTCGGTCGGCGTGATGTTCGCTGCACTGCCAATGACGACGCCCTGATCGTCATCGCTTGTGCCGTCGAGCAAATCGCGGGCATCGCTGATCTGCCCGGCCGTCGTGACCGCGGCGCCGCCCATCATATAGAGCTGGCTGCGGATGAGGGCCGCATGATGCGCCTCGGTCGCGAGAATGCCCGCCAGCGCGTTGCTGTAGAGCGTGCCGGCGAGCTTCGGGATCAGGCCGATATAGGCGCTGACGGCGACATCCTTGATCAGGAAGGCGCCGAGCAGGAAATTCTGCTCATTGGCAAAGGCATCGAAGGGGGCGCCAAGAATCTGCGCGAAGCCGCCGGTCGTGGCGGAGAGATCCATCGCCGGCTGGGCGCCGGCATAGGGACCGATCATCGAGCGCAGGAAGCTGACATGGGCCAGGTCTTTAAGCGCGATTTCGCGGGCATATTGTCCGTTGAGCGTGCTGAAGGTCACCTGGGCACCGCCGGTCACAGCCCCTTGCGTGCCGGTGCCGGTGAGCAAAGCGACGCCACCGCCTGGGACCGATGCGGAGGCGGGAATCGCCTCGATGCCCGATCCCGTCGTCGCGCGGACGAAATATTGCGCCTGGAGATATTCGAGATTGAGCGCGAAGTTCATATAATCCGCGTCGAGCGCCACTGTTGAGGACGGGGTCGGCGTCGGCGTCGGCGTGGGGGTCGGCGTTGGGGTCGGCGTCGGGGTGTTGCCACTGCCGCTGCAGGCGGCGAGGCCCGCGGCGAGGGTCATGCCGCCGGCAAGACGCATGAAGCGGCGGCGCTCCTCGCGACGGCGCTCGCTCGCTTCGAGAACCTGGATCAGGGTTTCGCTATCGATCATCTTGAAATCTTCCCTAGAGGCCAGGCGCGATCAATGCGCGCTGCTGGATTTGATCGCGCCGTTGAGACCAGCCGTGAAGAAGCCGCCCGAATTCGCCGCCGTGCTGCTCAGATAGAGTATGTTGAGCACCGTGCCAGGCGTCCGGCCGATGATGCTGCCATTGGCCGCGGCGGGCGCGATGCTCGAGACGATATTGCCGCTGATCGTTACCGGCGAAATGCCGTGATCGTCGATGTCCGGCACGTCGTCCAGATTGTCGCGCACGCCCGAGATCGCATCGGCATTGGTGCGGAGCGTCGGCGTGGCCACGCCCTTGGCATAGA
>JBDTXU010000062.1:0-4800 GCA_040006055.1 Sphingomonas bacterium
TTATAAGCGCAGATGTGGCGTCAGGTAAGTTACAAGGGGCTCCGGGAGCTATCGAGGGCTCCCGGAGCCCCTCACCAACTTCGCCTAATTCGCTTCGCTCATAAGGCTTCGTATCCTCTCCCACTGGAGAGGAAGACTCCCCTACTCAGTACGGCCGGATGTTTGTAAGCATCTCCCATGAAGCCAGTCATCTACGGCCTGTCCGGCCTGACCATCACGCCCGACGAGCGCGCCTTTTTCACGAGCGCTGACCCGGCCGGCTATATCCTGTTCAAGCGCAACATCGCGGATCGGGGCCAGTTGCGGGCGCTCACCGACGATCTGCGCGCAATGACCGGCCGCGACGACCTGCCGATCCTGATCGATCAGGAGGGCGGGCGCGTAGCCCGGATGGGGCCGCCGGAATGGCCGGCTTTTCCCGCCGGCCCGGCCTTCGATGCGCTCTACGAGATCGCGCCGATCTCCGCGATCGAGGCGGTGCGCGCCAACGCCCAGGCGATCGCGCTGATGCTCGCAGAAGTCGGGGTCACCGTCGACTGCCTGCCTTTGCTCGACGTCTCCCACCCCGACACGACCGAGGCGATCTCGACCCGTGCGCTCGGGTCGGAGCCGCTGCGCGTCGCATCAATGGGCCGCGCGGTCATGGACGGTTTGCGTGCGGGCGGCGTGGTCGGCGTGGTCAAGCATATGCCGGGGCACGGCCGCGCCAAACTCGACACCCATTATCATCTGCCGACCGTCACCGCCTCCGACACCGAGCTCGAAATCGATCTCGCGCCGTTCAGGGCGCTCGCCGGCGCGCCGATGGGGATGACCTCGCATATCGTCTTCGAGGCCTGGGATCCGGAGCAGCCCGCGACCCTTTCGCCGATCGTGATCGAGGAAATTATCCGCAAGCGGATCGGCTTCGATGGCCTGCTGATGACTGACGATATCGACATGAAGGCGCTGTCGGGCACCGCCGGCGACAAGGCGGCGGGATCCATCGCGGCGGGGTGCGATCTCGTGCTCGATTGCTGGGCGCGCATGGCCGAGATGGAGGATATTGCCGGGCGGCTCGGCGATATTTCCGAGCGCTCACGGGAGCGGCTCGATCGCGCAATGGCGACGATCGCCGGGGTGAAGCCGCACGGAGAGATGGCCGAGCTTGTCGCCCGGCGCGACGCGTTGTTGGCGCTGGCCTAGTTCCGGATTGTGCTGGGGCGATTTTCCCGCCTAAACCATTCCATGGAGTCCGATCCCGAAACGCTGAACCTCGACATCGACGGCTGGGAAGGCCCGCTCGATCTGTTGCTGGCGCTCGCCCGCAACCAGAAGGTGGATCTGCGCGAGATCTCGATCCTCGCCCTGGTCGATCAATATCTGCGCTTCGTCGAGGAGGCGCGGTCGATCAAGCTCGAGCTGGCGGCCGACTATCTCGTGATGGCGGCCTGGCTCGCCTATCTGAAATCGGCGCTGCTCCTGCCGCGCGATCCGGAGGAACAGCCCAGCCCCGAGGAACTGGCGTTGCGCCTCCAGCTTCGGCTCGAACGCCTGAATGCAATGCGTGAGGCCGGCGCAAGGCTGATCGCGCACGACCGGATTGGTCGCGACGTGTTCCTGCGGGGTGCGCCCGAAGGCCTGCGCACGGTGCGCAAGGCTTTGTGGCAGGCGGAGATCTATGATCTGATCGCTGCCTATGGCCGGATCAATGCGCGCACCCGGCCAGTGATGCACATCGTCGCGAACCGCCCGGTGATGACGCTCGAGGCGGCGCTGGAGCGCGTGTCCCGGCTGGTGGGCGAGCGGATCGACTGGAGCGTGATCGAGACCTTCCTGCCTGAGACCGCGCAGGGCATCTTCCGCAAATCCGCCCTCGCCTCGAGTTTCGTCGCGGCGCTCGAGCTGGCGCGGCAGGGCAGAGTGGAGCTGCGCCAGAAATCGCCCTTCGCGCCGCTGTATCTGAAGGCACCCGACCTCAAGGTTCTCGCATGAAGCGGCCCGATGAACTGACCCGCGCGGTGGAGGCGGTGCTGTTCGCCGCGACCGAGCCGATGACCGCTGACGCGATCCGCGCCCATCTGAATGATGCCGGCGGCATTCGCGCGGTGCTGGAGGAGATCCAGGCCGATTATGCCGGGCGCGGCATCGAACTCGTGCGGCGGGGCGATCACTGGCATTTCCAGACGGCGGGCGACATGGCCCATCTGCTCCGGCGCGACCGCGAGGAGCCCCGCAAGCTCAGCCGGGCGGGCATCGAGACCTTGGCGATCATCGCCTATCACGAGCCCGCGACTCGCGCTGAGATCGAGGCGATTCGCGGCGTCCAGATTTCCAAAGGCACGCTCGACGTGCTGATGGAGGCGGGCTGGATTCGCCCCGCTGGAAGACGCGAAGTGCCGGGCCGGCCGCTGCTTTACGCTACGACGCCCGAGTTTCTCGCGCATTTCGGCCTGGCCAGCAGGCGCGATCTGCCCGGAATCGACGATCTGCGCGCTGCGGGGTTGCTTGATCCCATCGATATCGCGCTCGAACACGCATATGAAAATGTGGAGGTAGAAAACGCGGACGATGACGCCTAGATAGGGCTGTCCTAGGAGAATTTGTGATGGGTAGTTTCAGCCTTGTGCACTGGCTGTTGTTTGGCGGTGTAGCGATCCTCGTGTTGGGAGGCGGCCGCTTCTCGAACATGATGGGTGATGTCGCAAAGGGCATCAAGCAGTTCAAGAAGGGCATGGCCGAGGAGGATGAAGCTGTCCGTGAGCCGAGCCGTATCGATACCAAGAAGGCCGCCGAGCCTGTGGTCGACATCCAGGCCGAGAAGCTGCGCGAAGATCGCTGACGCTCCTTTTCTGCCGGGATTTTCTTGAATGTTCGATGTCCATCCTACCGAACTCCTGATTTTGGGGACGGTCGCTTTATTGGTGATTCCGCCCAAGGACCTGCCCAAGGCTATGCGGGTGGCGGGCTATTGGGTCGGCCGCGCGCGCGGCGTTGCCCGGCAGTTCCGTTCCGGATTCGATTCGATGCTGCGCGATGCCGAGCTGCAGGAAATGGAAAAGCGCTGGGCCGAAGAGAATGCGCGGATCATGCGCGAGCATCCGCCGACGCCCGCCATGCTGATGTCGCCTGCGCCGGGCGATCTTGTCGCTGACGCGGAGGCACCGGTGATGACCGAAAGGCCCGTTGTCGGCCCTGCGACGGAACCGGAGCTCGCGCCAATCGCTGAGGCGGCGCCAAAGCCAACGCGAAAATCCAAACCGAAGTCGAAGCCGAAGCCTGAGCCGCAGTCCGACCAGGCAAATCCGTGATGGAGGCTGCTGACGAACTTGAGAGCAGCCGCGCGCCGCTTCTGGACCATCTGATCGAGCTTCGCCGCCGGCTGTTCGTCAGCCTCGGCGCGCTTGCGTTGGCATTCGGCGTTGGCCTGTGGTTCGCCGAACCCATATTCGGGTTCCTGGTCCGGCCACTGCTCCAGGCGGGGCAGAGCAAGCTGATCTACACCCAGTTGTTCGAGGCCTTCTTCGTTCAGATCAAAGTGGCGTTCTTCGCCGCGATCATGCTCGCCTTTCCGGTCATTGCTAACCAGCTGTGGCAGTTCGTTGCGCCGGGACTCTACCGGAAGGAGAAAAAGGCACTCCTGCCCTTCATTCTCGCAACGCCTGTGCTCTTCATCATGGGCGCGTCGCTGGCCTATTTCGTCGCGGTGCCGACCGCGCTGCATTTCCTGCTGAGCTATCAGACGAAAGTCGGCGGCGTCACGCAGGAAGCGCTGCCTTCGATCGCCAACTACCTGTCTTTCGTGATGCAGTTCCTGTTCGCGTTCGGCATCGCCTTCCTGATGCCGGTTCTGCTCATGCTGCTCGAGCGTGCGGGGATCGTGACGCGCAAGCAACTCGTCGGCGCCAGACGCTATGCGATCCTCGGCTGTTTTGCGATCGCGCTGGTGCTCGCCCCGCCAGACGCCTTTTCGATGATCATGCTCGCCGTGCCGCTTGTCCTGCTCTACGAACTCGCGCTGATCGCGATCTGGTTCACTGAGCGCAAGCGCTCGAAGGACGTTGTCGAGAGCGCCGAGGGCGCATAGAATAAGGCCCCGCCTCTCGCGAGGCAGGGCCCTTTTTGTCCGTCGATGCTTTATTTGGCGTCGTCAGCGGTCTTCGCGACAGTGCTGCCGGCAGAGGACACGTCCTTGCCCACGCCTTCGACGGTATTGCACGCACTGATCAACAGCGCCCCGGCGACAAGCGCCAGTCCAACGAGCTTACGCATGGAATCTCTCCTGTGATTGGCTTCCGCCACTGGTTTCAATGATCGGCGGGCGCGTACGTTCCGTCTCGGAAACGTGCCAACTCCATGAAGAAGAAAGAATTTGGGCCCGGAAGCGTCACCGGGGGGGAGGGGTTGACGCTGCCGGGCCCATGTCTTGGATAGCGAGAGCGGGGGGGCATATATTCACTATCCGAGGCTAATAACTCGGCTCTCGTCACCCGGTTCCCGCGATTCCAAAATTTTTTTCGAATCTTTTGAATCCGTTGAATCAGTCGCGTCCGGTCACCGCGATCGTGATCTCATAGGCACCCACAAGGGGATCATGGTGGAGCCGCGAGCGGAGTTGGCGCGACAGGCCTTCCATGACCCTGCCATAACGTTCCTCGACCACTGCACGCAGCGCGTCGCTGTCGACCAGAGCGGGCGAATTGACGCGGAGGATCGCACGATCGTCGGCCTCGCCCGGCTTGACCGAGATGCGAATCTGCGCGGCCGGATTGAAGGTCATCGCAAGCTCGACCATCTCGGTAAGCAGGAACGCCACCGCGA
>JBDTXU010000063.1:0-22329 GCA_040006055.1 Sphingomonas bacterium
GGATCAGGTCGATGCCCGCGTCGCGCAGTTCCGGGCCGAGCGCATCGTCTTCCTCCGGCGGGATATCGACGCAGATCACGCCGTCGACGCCGGCTTCGACCGCGGCATTGGCGAACCAGTCGGCGCCGCGACGGAGCATCGGGTTGGCATAGCCCATCAGCACGATCGGGACACCGGGGTGGCGGGCTCGGAAGGCCTTGGCGATGCCGAGGATGTCAGCGGTGGTGGTGCCCGCGCCCAAGCTACGCAGGTTTGCTGCCTGGATCGCGGGCCCGTCGGCCATCGGATCCGTGAAAGGCATGCCGAGTTCAATCACATCAGCGCCTCCTTCGACAAGCGCGTCGAGGATCGAGGCGGTGGCGGCAGGCGTGGGATCACCGGCGGTGACGAAGGTGACGAGCGCGGCGCGGTGCTGCGCGCGAGCGCGGTCGAAAGCGGCGGAGAGGCGGGTCATGCGGGAGTCATGATGTGAAAGGGGCCTGTAGTCTCGGGGTGCCATGTGCGCTCCCAACTGGCGGGCTCGTGACCGCTGACGCGAACGAAAAAGGCGCTACTTTCCCCGCGCTTCGGATGAACCGCAACATCGATGCAGCAAAAGAAGCGTTCTTCGCCGAGGAATAACTCCTCAGCTGCCTCCTCGATGGTTCGGTCATGTACGCCATTCAGGTGAAGTTCGATCGTCGCGTTCGGAGCGATTCCGTTGGAACCACCTGCGGCCCTATGGGCATCGGATAGAGCTCCGAGGAAGAGCTGACGAAACTCCGCTGCGTTCTTCCTCATATCTCCACCCCCAACGCAGCAGCAACGGTGAAGATGTCCTTGTCCCCCCGTCCGCACAGATTGCACAGGATGATCTGCTCCCGGTCCATCTCGCGCGCTACACGGGCAACGGCTGCGATGGCATGCGATGGTTCGAGCGCGGGGATGATCCCCTCGGTGCGACACAGCAGCTGGAACGCGTCGAGCGCCTCTGTATCGGTCGCGCTGGTATATTGAACGCGGCCGATCGAATGGAGCCAGCTATGCTCGGGGCCGATACCGGGATAGTCGAGCCCGGCCGAGATCGAATGGGCCTCGGTGATCTGGCCGTCCTCGTCCTGGAGCAGATAGGTCTTGTTGCCGTGGAGGATGCCGGGCGATCCGCCTGCGAGGCTCGCGGCATGCTGCTTGTCGAGGCCGTGGCCGGCCGCTTCCACGCCGAGCATCGCGACGTCTTCATCGTCGAGAAATGGGTGGAACAGCCCAATTGCGTTCGACCCGCCACCAATCGCTGCGACCAGCAGATCGGGCAGGCGGTTGATGCGGCTGAGCATCTGCGCGCGCGCTTCCTTGCCGATCACGCTCTGGAAATCGCGGACCAGCTCTGGGTAAGGGTGTGGGCCCGCGGCGGTGCCGATGATGTAGAAAGTGTCGTGAACGTTCGCGACCCAATCGCGCAGGCCTTCGTTCATCGCATCCTTGAGCGTCATCGCGCCCGAGGTAACGGCGCGAACCTCGGCGCCGAGCAGCTTCATGCGGAACACATTGGGCTGCTGCCGCTCGATATCGCGCGCGCCCATATAGATGACGCAGGGCAGGCCGAAGCGCGCGCAGACCGTAGCGGTGGCGACGCCGTGCTGGCCGGCGCCGGTCTCGGCGATGATCCGGGTCTTGCCCATCCGCATCGCGAGCAGGATCTGACCGATGCAATTGTTGATCTTGTGCGCGCCGGTGTGGTTGAGCTCGTCGCGCTTGAACCAGACCTGCGCACCTTTGCCCTCGGGCGCATTCTCGCGGAGTGCTTCGGTGAGGCGCTCGGCATAATAAAGCGGCGAGGGCCGGCCGACATAATGTTCGAGCAGATCCTCGAACTGGGCGGTGAAGGCGGGATCGGCCTTGGCCGCGCGATAGGCGACATCCAGTTCGAGCACGAGCGGCATCAGCGTCTCGGCGACGTAGCGGCCGCCGAATTCGCCGAAATGCCCGCGATCATCGGGCTGGCTGCGGAAGGAATTTGGGAGGTTCATGGCGGGTGCGCTTTAGCATCTCACTCGGGCGTGTCGAGTTGCGTAACGCTGAAGCGGCACCGTAAAATCGGCGGCATTCTTCCGTTCGATCGCAACAGCCATGGAGCTGCGTAGTGCGGTGACCAGACAATTTGAATCGGGGGCCTGTTGGCAATGTCAGGAGGGTCTTGACAGTTCCAACGGCCCGCCGGCGCTGTCATTCAAATATAATCTATAATAATCAATATGTTATATATGATTCCGCCACATCGAACTGTCATGCTGAAATGCGTTCAGACTGACAGTTTAAGTGCGTCTGGTTTATCGCCTAGTGTGGTGGACCAGAAGTTCGTGCCATCAGGTTCCCATTTTCCCGTCATGCCGGACTTGTTCCGGCATCCATGTTTCCGCAGGGTGTGCAGGCGTTGTTCTTGCGGCTCGATGCGTCCGAGCGAGATTGTGTTCCCCGAACACAATCTTGGCTTTCCGGGGGAAAGCCAAAGCTCGAACGCCGGAACAAGTCCGGGGTGACGCTGGATATATGGAACGCGCCTCAGATTCGGGTGACTAGAGGGTTTTGACCGTGTCGAGAAATGCGGCGATCTTGCCGGCATCCTTGATGCCCGGCGCCGTCTCGACGCCCGAGGAAACATCCACCATCGTCGCGCCGGTTGTCGTGACAGCCTCCGCCACATTGAACGGATCGAGCCCGCCGGAGAGTGCCCAGGGAAGCACGTGGCGCACGCCCTGCAACAGGCTCCAGTCGAAGCGGACCCCCATGCCGCCAGGTATTACCGCACCGGGCGGTGTCTTTGCATCGTAGAGGATTCGGTCGGCGGCCTCAGTGTACCCAGGCGTAGCGGCGAGATCGGCGCGTGTCTTGACCGCGACTGCCACCCAGATTTCGAGTCCCGTACGCGCCCTGATCGCGGCGGCGCGGGCCGGACTGGTGTTGTGGAGCTGGAGCGCCTGCAGCTGCCCGGCACGAATCGACGCTTCGAGAAGGGCGTCATCGGGGTCGACGAACACACCGACCCGCATGACGTGCCCCGGCACGCGCGCCGCGAGCTGCGCGGCGCGTTCCCGGCTCAGGTTACGCGGCGAGGGCGGAAAGAAGACGAAGCCGACATGGCTCGCCCCGCCCCTGATTGCGGCGTCGAGGGTCTCAGGCGTCGAAAGGCCGCAGATTTTGGCGGTGACTGGCATCGCATCGCCATAGGCGTCAGCGCAGGGATTTGACCAGTACCGTCATGTACAGCGGCGGCGTGACCGGGATTGGAAAGTCCCGCCGCTCCGGCGTGCGCGCATAGCCGCGGCGTTCATAATAAGCGATCAACTCGACCCGGCTGTCGATGACCGTCATTTCCATCGCCGATGCGCCGAAGGTGTCGCGCGCAAGACTCTCCGCCGCTTCGAGCAGGCGTTTGCCGAGGCCTCCCGTCTGCAGCAACGGTTCGACGCAGAGCAGGCCAAGATAGCAGAGCCCGTCACCGCGATTGGTTATCTGGACGCAACCGAGCGGCGAATCATCGCTCAACGCAATAAGCAGCCGTGCATTGGGGTCGGCGAGGATCGCTTCGAGCGTGGCGATGTCGGTTCGCGCACCCTCGAGAAGATCCCCTTCATGAGTCCAGCCGGCACGTGCGGCTTCACCGCGATAGGCGCGCTCGATCACCGCGTGGAGGCGCGGCAGATCGCTGGGCGTGGTAAGACGGATTATGGGTTGCTGCATCGGAAGGGCTAGAGCGTCGCCTCGATCTCGCGCGCGGCCGTGTCGGGGTTTTCGGCCTGGGTGATTGGCCTGCCCACCACCAGGATCGACGCGCCGGCATCGATCGCCTGGCGCGGCGTGACAACGCGTTTCTGGTCGCCGGTGGTACCATTTGCCGGGCGTACGCCAGGCACGACGAAGAAGCCTTTTGGCCAGAGCGCCTTCGCCGCTTTCACCTCGGCGCCCGAGCAGACGACGCCATCGACTCCAGCCGACATCGCCAGTTCGGTCAGGCGAAGCACCTGGTCATGCGTGTTGTCGGGGCAACCGATCGATGCGAGATCGGTGCTGTCGAGGCTGGTGAGCGTCGTCACCGCGACGACCTTGGTGCCGGTGGGCGCTGCCGCCTTGGCATCCTCCAGCATCGCGCGGCCGCCGGCGGCGTGGACGGTCAGGATCGCGGGCTCCAGCGGTCGGAGCGCCATGATCGCCTTGGCAACGGTGTTGGGGATGTCGTGGAATTTCAGATCGAGGAAGATCGGCAAGCCAATCTCGGCCATCTCGCGCACACCGGCGCGGCCATTGGCCATGAAGAATTCCAGGCCGAGCTTGATGCCACCGACATGGTGATGGACCCGGTTTGCGATCGCCTTGGCGCGCTCCAGATCGGGCGTGTCGAGCGCGACGAAGATACGGTTCGTCATGCGTGGCCCGGGGCTGGGGGTGGAGGCGGCGCGAGGGGCAGGGCTGGGGCCGGTTCGACAGGTGCCGGCTCAAGCGGAGGTTCGACACCAGGATCGCCAACGACCACCGGCGCAGGCGTGGGCGACAGCGCACCGCGCAGATCCGTCACTGTCCGCTCGGAGGTCGCGAGGCGATTGCGCAGCCGCCAGCGCACCGCGTTGTAATAGATCATGGTCGGCACCAGCCCGAGCAGGAAGGTGACGAACAGCAGCAGCGGCAGATTCACCTCGGCGATCAGGCCACCCCATAATTTGATCGGCACTGTCGTCCAGTTGCCGACCGTGAAGACCGCGGCGACGAACGCGAGCAGGCACCAGAACAGGATTTTCAGAAACTGCATCGTGCCTCCGTTGCGACCTTGCAGGGGAAACTACGCCCGGCGCGCCGGTTTGGCCAGTGCCCCGTCGCTGCGCGGATCCGCGTCAGCCGATCTCGCGCCGGAGCGACTTGATCAAAGCCGGAATCGCAGTGAGCTTGGGCTCCTCTTCGTCGAGGATTGCGAGAAAGGCAGCGTGCTTGATGGCGGCGACCCTGCCGGGTTTCAGGTGCGCATTGCCGGTAAGCGACGAAAGCACGATGTCGATCATCCGCTCAGCGCCGTGGAGCCTGCCCCATAGATAATCATTCTCGCGGTAGGCGCGGCTGAAAAAGGCGCCGAAGCTGTTGAATTGGATTCCCTTGAGCGTCGCCTCGGCACCGCCCGCACGGATCGAGGTCGCGTCGTCCGGGGCGATGCGATCGACCTTGATCGGATCGAATTCGTCGAGACCTTCGCCCTGGAGCAGCGGCAGGGTCGCGACGTCGAAATAGGGAAAGCCGAGATAGGTGAGGAGGATCGGGCGCTTCACATCGCGGGCCAGCCCGGTGAAGGCGGCCGCGAGCCGTTTTTCGGTTGCGGTGTCGAGTTGCTTCAGATCGAGCGATACCGCGAGCTTGTCGAGCAAGGGGCCAGCATCGCCGCGCAAAAGCCGCACGTCCTTGCGCAAATGGGCGTGCCGGTCAGTGCGCTTGCATTCGAGATAGTCCGCCAGGCTCGCATAGATCGCGTCGCGGATCGGCTCGAGCTCGGACTCGTCATGGTCCGTTTCAAGTTCGGTCACGCGGCGGGCCAGCATGCGCAGCCGGCGGATGCGGAAGCCGAGATCATAGGAGCGCAGGAAGCCGATCGTCGTCTCGCTGGCGCCATCCGAGAAGCTCGGGCGCAGTTCGTCGAAACCGCGCGCGCTGACCGCGTCGGCGATATGGCCGCGGATAGTCTCCCAGCGTTGCGGCCCCGGCTCGCCGCCGGCGGCGTAGAGCAGGGAGGTGATCGCTTCGATCACGCCGGTGATCTTGAGATGGCCGTAAGCGGCATAGCCATAGCCGGCGCTCTTCGCGGCAGCACTTTGTGCGCGGGCGCGCCAGGTCGCGAGCCGCCCCACAGTCGGCGAATCAAGAAACAGGGTATAGCCGAACAGCGTCTCGACCTGGGCTTCGACCTCGGCCCGGATGCTGGACACGATTGTTCGCATGCGCTCGATCCGCCGTGAGCGCTCGGCGATTTCCTCGAGATTGTCGCGGATCGGCTGCTGGCGCGGCAGCTCCGAGATTGAGCCGAGGATCGTCTGGAAAAAGCCTGGCGCCGCAGTTTTGCCAAGCCCGAAATGGATCTTCGTACCCGGCGTCGGATCGATATAGACGAAGCGCCGATCGATCTCGCGCCGCGCGGGCCGTTCGCGCAACGCTTCGATCGCGGGGCGAAACGGGGCGTTGGCGAGAACCGAACCGTCGATCAGCACGGCGTAATCCGCGGCATTGGCAGCGAACTGGCGCGGCAGGATGCGCTTCAGAAACGCCTCTCGGCCGGCCCATGTCGTTTTGCGCGACTTCACGACCGCATCGAGCTCGCCGACCATGAAAGGCGGGAAGGCGCCGGGGAAGCTCGAAGTCGCGCGGGCGGCGAAGACCAGTTCGGCGGGATCAGCGAGCGTATCGGTCACAGCACCATGATCCGTGAAAGGCACGATCAGCCTGTGCTCCGTCTCGACGACTTCGGGCGGCGAGTTGAGCATCAGGCGTTCGGGGTGGCCGCGGAAATCGGTGACGGTGACGAACAGGTCGAGCGGTTGGCCCGGGGGCAGCAACCGCACGCCGCGGGGCGCGGCGGCCATTGCGTCGAGCGCGTCGAAGATCAGTCCGGAAAAGAGCGCGCCGCCAAAGGGCGGCTCGAACCAGCGCGAGCGGACGAAATGCGAAAGCTTCGAGCGAACCTCGTCGCGTGCGCTAGCCTCGACGAGCTCGTCGATCGACGCGGCGCTGCGCCGCGCTGCCATCCACGCGATCGGCGCAGCCCAGGCTTTCGACCAACGGCCCGATGGCGCTGCGACCGGGTCGATCAGCGCCTCGACATCGGCTGAATCGAGCCAGAGCTTGGTCAGCGGTTCGAGCGACTGGCCAGTGGTGATCGCCTGGGCGAGGAAGACGCCATTGATGCCGCCCGCGCTCGCTCCGGCGATGATGTCGACCAGCACGCGCATGCGCAGGCCGGTCTCCTCCTGGATCTCCTGGAGGAGGGCGCGATAAACGCCCTGGCTGCCGCCTGCCGGCGTTTCGTCGCGGTGAAAGGCCTGGCTGGCCCGGGCGATGCGCCAGATCTCCTTGGTGATGCCGTGCATGTAAACGGCAAGGCTGATCCCGCCATAGCAGACCAGAGCGAGGCGGATTTCCTTTTCGCGCATTATGCTTCGTCAGCCTGGCACGGACGAACTCTCGTCATGACCGCGCGCAAGCCCTTGAGCGTCATGCCGGACTTGTTCCGGCGTCCACCGTGCCGCAAATACTTCAGGCGTTGTGTACGCGGGACCATGGACCCCGGGACAAGCCCGGGGTGACGCAAGGACAGGTTGCTGCTCACAGCACTTCCAGCGTCGCCCAGATCGGCAGATGATCCGAGGCCTTGCGCGCGGCGGCGCTGTGATGGACGCCGCATTCGGCAATGCGGAGGCCCGACGACACCATGATCCGGTCAAGCTTCGCCACCGGACGGCGGACATGGAAGCTCGGCCCGGTATCGGCAAAGCTGTAGGCGCGGCCGAAATCGCGCAGGCACCCGCCATGCGCGCTCCATTCGTTGAGATCGCCCATCAGCACAGTCGGGCGGGAAATGCTGCACGAATCGACATGGGCGAGGATGGCATGCGCCTGGCGCCGGCGCCACAGGCCGGACAGATCGAGATGCATGCCGACCACACGGATCGGCACGCCGCCGCTTCGCACATCGGCCATTACCGCCCCACGCGGCTCGAGCGTAGGCAAATGGATTGCCTCGCAATCCATCACCGAGGATTCCTTTCGGATCAGCAGCACATTGCCGTGCCATCCCATGCTTCCGGCACGCAGCCCGAACGGGATCGCTTTCCACGGGCTATGCTCTTCCAGAAAGTGGAGCGGGATGACGCACTCCTTTGTGCCGAAGCGGCGATCGGCTTCCTGAAGCGCGATCACGTCGGCGTCGATCTCGCGCAATACCTCCAGGATCCGGGCCGGATCGCGGCGGCGGTCGAGGCCGATCCCCTTGTGGATATTATAACTGGCGACCTTGATCATTCAGGTCGGCAAACGCCGCAGGGCATTCGGATATCCCTCATCCAGCCGGTTGGCTTCGAAAGAGGCGATAGCCGAGGAACGAGGCGAGGGCGAGGCCCGCGATCATCCTGGGTGTCAAACCGCAGGTGCGGCGCAATAATGGTCGAGGAATTCCTGATGGCTCGGCATCTTTGCGACGGTGCCGGCGATGCCGGTCTTCAGATCGGTCAGTGCCTGACGCAACTTCCCTGGTGGCATCATGCGCGCAATCTGATGATAGCCGCGCGGCTGAAGGCCTTGCCCAAGCAGGACCTGCACCCAGGAATCGATCCGGAACAGTTCGTCCGGCGCTTGATAAGCCTGGGCGTTGTCTCGGAACAGCGCCATGCGCTTCGCCAGCGAGTCTGGAATCTCCATATCGCGACACCGCACCCAGAAGGCGGAATCGTCGCGCTGGGTGAGGTGATAGTGGAGGATGATGAAGTCCCGCACGCCCTCCAGCTCTTTGCGCGACAGGGCGTTGAAACGCTCGATCATCGGCTCGTCGAAACCGTTGAACGGGAAGGACTGCATCAGCCGCGTCACCGCGACCATGATCAGATGGATGCTGGTGGATTCGAGCGGTTCGATGAAGCCGCTCGCCAATCCCAGTGCCACGCAATTCTTGTTCCAGACCTTGCGCCGTGCGCCGGTCTTGTAGCGGATCAGCCTCGGGTCGAACAAAGGCTCGCCTTCGATCTCGCGTAGCAGCAGCGCGCGTGCGTCCTCGTCGGACATGAAGTCGCTGCAAAACACCAGGCCATTGCCGACCCGGTGTTGGAGCGGGATGCGCCACCGCCAGCCGGCCTCGTGCGCGATCGCCTTGGTATAGGGGACGGCGGGTCCGGTGGATGTCGTCTGCACAGCGTAAGCGCTGTTGGTCGGCAGCCACTGGCTCCAGTCTTCATAGCCGGTCTCGAGCGTCTGCTCGATCAGCAGGCCGCGAAAGCCGGTGCAGTCGATGAACAGATCGCCTTCGATCCGCTGCCCTGAATCGAGAACCAAAGCCTGGATGAAGCCAGTCTCGGGATCCTGCTCGACTTTGGTGATCTTGCCTTCGAGCCGCTTCACACCGTCGGGCTCGCTCATGCCGCGCAGGAAGCGGGCATAGGCGGTGGCGTCGAGATGATAGGCATAATTGATCGGGGCGTTCTCGCCCGTCGCGAACTTGTTCGCCTCGGCCGCCTGCAGTTCGAAGCAATAATCGCCGAGCGGGCCGGCGAAACCTTCGGCCCGGGCCTGGAGCCAGAAATGATGGAAATCGGCCATCCAGGTCGATTTGCCGATGACGCCGAACGAGTGGACATAGCGGTCGCCGATCGCGCCCCAATTCTCGAAGGCGATGCCGAGTTTGAAGCTCGACTGAGTGGCCCGCATGAACTCCCGCTCATCAATGCCGAGCAGCGAGTGAAACGTGCGCACTGTGGGAATGGTGGATTCGCCGACACCGATGGTACCGATCTCGTCGGATTCGATCAGGGTGATGTCGAGCAGCTTGCCGAGCTGCTTCACCAGGGCAGCCGCCGCGATCCAGCCCGCGGTGCCGCCGCCGGCGATGACGACCTTCTTTACGATTTTGGCGTCCAAGCCGGCTCTCCTGCGTTTAACGATTGAGACGATTGAGCAAATTGGCACGCAAGCGGCGCGCCTTCATCTCATCGAGCGGAGCCAGATTGCCGCGCGCGGCTTCGGGCAGATGGGCACCGGCAGTGTCAGCCGGGCCGAAGATATAATGGTCGAACAATTCGCGCCAGGCCCGCTTCTCCGCATCCGGTCGATCGCGCAGGCTCAGCAGTGCGTGCAGCAACGTGTTCTGCGGCGTGTCCATGAAGGCGGGGGAGGTGTTCCACCAATAGTTGATCATGGCGTTGAAGCTGTCGAGCGCCTCGACATGGTGCCACCATAAGGCAGGGTAGAAGAGGATGTCGCCCGGCTCCAGCTCAGCGACCTCGCCCGCCTCGCATGCCTCGGCGAAGCGGGGATAGCGATCGAGGTCAGGTGCACTGAAGTCGACCATGCTGACCACCTGACCACCAGGGGTCGGCTCAAGCGGTCCGGGGTATAGATTGTGCACTTGTTCCGGCGGAAACAGCGTGAAGCGGCGGTGCCCCACCATGTTGCAGGCGATGTTGTTCGACATGTCGTAATGCGCTGAGGCGGTGGTGCGATTGCCGATCCAGATGCTGACGATCGGCGGATTGGCCTCGAACATCGGGTTGTTCAGGACCAGATCGTTTTCGGCGCGCAGGCCGGGCAGATAGATGTCGAGATCAGTGGAGCCGATATAGAAGGAGGGCGCGCCGGGATCATCGAGATGCGCCTCGATGATCCCGAGAATCGCTGCCAGTGGCTCCCGAGAGGTGTCGAAATTCATGGCGCTGACATCGTTATTGTAGAAGAATCGGCCCTTGATCTCTGGCTTGCCGGTATAGGCCGTGACCTGCTTGCCGCCGTCGAACGACAGCAGATATGCCATCGCCTCTGCCGCGGACTGGCGGCCCGCTCGGACCAGCGGCCAATCGGCCGCGACGCCCTTCAGGATGGCCGGCTGTTGCGACTCCATCAGCGCGTCGAACGGTATCTGATCGGGGGCAACCCCTGACATAATGCGGGTCTTGCGTGTGATGGCGGCCATGCTCAGCTTCCTATGCCGCGCCGGCGGGCACGCCTTCGTCGGCGCGCCGCTTCGCATTTTTGAGGTCGATCAGGCGCCTGACATTGCTCATTGAGGACGCGACCAGGAACGCGATCCCGAGGAAGCCAGCGCGGTTCAATGTCTCCAGGCGAGCGCCGTCCAGCGCCGCGAGCTTCGCGCGGCCGATGGTGAGAAAATCGGACAGCACATATTTCCGGGCCTCGTCGAGCTCGATCTCGATCGAGACGGGTTCGATCAGACCGGCTTCTTCAAAGGCGGCGAACATCGGTGCGGTTGCGTCGATGCCCGCATAGATGGCGCGCAAAACGCCCGTGACATGTTCGAGATAGGGCGCGTTGCCGCCATGCGGCAGGAACAGAGGCACGCCTTCGGTCTTGCTGATGCGCGGATGATCGAGGTCGATATGGACCATTGGTTCCCGGCGCGCCTCACCGTCCGTCTCGCGTTCCTGAAGGCCGATCAGGAAGGGACCGCGCTGCAATGCCGCCGGCACATAGCGACCCTGCCAGCCCTGCTCGTCGAGAAACAGATTCTCGTCCCGGTCGAGCCCCAGAAGCGCGACTGCTTGCAATGCGCCGTTCGGATCCCGTCGGAAGAAGATCGGATATTCGCGCTGGATGTCATCGAACTCGGTGGGGAAGACGAGCACCTGATTGACGCTGTCGCCGAACTCAGCCGCGTGGCGGACGATGACCCGCAAATCCGCATGGTCGACGTTATTCAGCAGCACCTTGTTGGTCATGTGCGGTTTTCCAGCCCGAATATTTTTTGCCGCCGTGTGGCGGTCTCTCCACTCGCCGGGCGCAAGCGCGTGCGGTCATGATGGAGCAAAGCCGCGACGCGCTCAACCCGATCAGAGATATGGCCGACGGGCAAACGGCCAACCTTGATGTGGCGGTGGCGGAAAAAAGGCCGCTGCGAACAGCGGCCTTTCCCCCTTTGTCGCGGATCGAATGTCCAGGCTTAGAACTTGTAACGAGCTCCAAGCATGAACCGGCGTTGCTGCTCCTGCGCGAAGAACAGCTCGACTTCGGTGCGGCCGTATTGACGGATGCCCTTCTCGGTCAAGTTGATCGCCTCTAACGACACCGCAATTTTCGGGGTGATGTCGTAGCTGACGTTGAGATCGAACTGGCCGTGCGGGTTGTTGTAGGTCGGGTTGTGCGCGTTATCGCGGTTGAGCTGGGCGAGGAACTTGGCGCGCCAGTTATAAGCGAGCCGAGCCGAGAGACCGCCCTTGTCGTAGATCAGCGTCACGTTCGCGGTGTCGCTGAGCCCGACCAGTGCGAACTGGTCAATATTATAATCCAGCGCGTTGTCGAAATGGGCGTTCGAGCGGACGTAGGTGTAGGCCGCCGCGACGCCGAGACCGGTGTTGCCGAGGAAGTAAGAACCCGCGATCTCGAAGCCCCAGACTTCCACGTCACGATTGTTGATCGGTTTGGAGAGCGCGTAGGAATAGAGCGGATCGGACGCATTGCCGGTGATGTTGTTCGCACCGTTGATATCGTCGATGAACTTCTGGTCGAGCCCGGTGACCGGGCTATAATGCGCATTGAACTGCGCAGTCGCCGCAGCGACCGAGCCGAGCTGGTCGATCAATGCGGTCATCGTGAACAAATTGTCTTCGCTGGGAGGGGCGCCCAGGCCCGACAAGGCGGTCGTTGCCTGACCCGAACGCGTTCCCGCCGCGCCCGAGCTCGGATCCCTCAACCCGAACAGCGAGCTTTGGCTGATGCCGGTCCCCACGAAATTCTTCACGCGCTTGTCGAAGAAGCCGAGCGAGAGATAGCTGCCGGGCTTGATGTACCATTCGACCGACACGTCGATATTGTCGGATACGAGCGGGATCAGATTGGGATTGCCCGAGCTGGCGGTGGGAACGCCGCCGAGGGAGGTCGGCCGGTTGGGCGCGCCCACCGAGGTTGCCGAGAACAGATTGTTATAGCCGGTGCGGGCGATCGTCCGGCCGAACGAGAAGCGACCCACCAGGTTGCTCGCGAGTTCGAGGCGGAAATCCATCGACGGCATGACATTGTCGTAGGTGTTCTTCGAGATGAGAGACTGGAAATTGGCCGACGGAACGACCGTGAAGTCGTTGTTGGCGTCCCAGCGAACCGATAGCGGGATCTGCTGGATCGACGTCGAAGTCGACGTCGTCCTCTCATAGCGGACACCGGCCACAAGGCTGGCCTTCATGTTGGCGAGCTCGCCGTTCCACGTGATCTGGCCGTAGCCGGACCAGATGTCTTCCCGAACCCGGTTGTCCTGCGTCGTGACGCTGGGCGGGGCAAAATGAGTGGTCAGCGTGCTGTAGAGCTTCGCCGCATCCTCGGTGCGGAACGCCTTCAGCGCGTTTCCGGTAGCCTGAAGGTTGAGATCGTGGAATTTGCAGGGAAGGCAGAACTCGAAGACCTGGCCTGGCGCCAGCTTGTTGATGTCGCCAGGATCGGCCACGCCCCAGTCGCCGAGCGGCTGGTACGTCGAAGTCTGCGCCGATCCGACCTTGGAGGTGCGGTAGTCGCCACCGAAATCAAAGCGGCTGCCGCCGCCGAGCTCCCATCCGGCGTCGATGCGGATTTCCTTGAGGCGCTGGGTCTGGGTGGATGTGTAGGTGCGACCAACCTGACTGCCGAGATCGCCGGTATCGAGCACGCCGTTGCGGTTGCCCTGGCGGTTCGGCGGCGGCGGCAGATCAGGCGGCGTGACGATGAGATTGGCGGTGTCGTTGAAGTCGAAAACCTGCACCGGAACGCCGCTGCTATAATCGACCGAGTGATCGTGAACCCCGTAGCCGGCCATCGCGAGCGTTGTCGAAGTGGCGCCGTTCGGATTGTCGGGCAGCACGTCGCCAAGGCTGTAATGGCCGTCCACTGACAAATGGAAATTGTCGGTGACGTCCCAGGCGAGGTTGAGGCCGTAGTCCTGGAGCGTGCTCTTGGTGGCGCGAAACTGGTTCTCGGAACCCGGGCCGTCCTTGGTCGGACTCAGCACTTCGTGCAGATAGACCGCGCTGTTGATGACGGGATTGCCGTCGAACTTGACGACATCATAGGGCGCCGCGTTGAACCAGTTGCCCGAATCGCTGCGGCGCTCGCTCGCCCGGTTGCGCGCGTAGAGCGCATCGGCAGTGATGGTGAAGCCCTCGACCGGCCTGAACTGCACCGTCGCCTGGCCGTTGATGCGCTCGCGGCTATCCTCGGAGAAGTCGGAGCGGCTGTCGTTCGGAAAGCCGATCAGCGTGTCGGGGTTGCTCGGCGCGCCGGTGATCTTGGTCGATGAGATGGCATGGGCCGCGAGGAAGGTCGAATATTTGACGATGTTCCAGTCGTTGCCGCCGGTGCTCGCCACCGAGAAGTTGCGCTTCTGATAGCTGCCGAACAGCGTGATGCCGAAGTTTTCGGCGTCATTCGCCCAGCTGAGCAGCCCGGTCACCTCAGGGGTCACGTGGCTACCGCAGCTGATGCAGTCGCGGGTGCTGGAATCATAGACTGCCTTGGCGCCGATGCTGCCCGAAATGCCGCCATGGCCGCTGTCCAGAGGCCGCCGCGTGATGACGTTGATCGACGCGCCGATTCCGCCCGAGGGCACCGCCGCGCGTGCCGTCTTGTACACTTCCAGCGTCCGCACGCCTTCCGAAGCGAGATTGTCGAAGTCGAACGAGCGGCTGGTGCCAGTCGCGCCGTCGGCATTGCCGTCGCCGCCGACCACGCCGATGTCGGTCGCTGCCAGTGTGCGGCCGTTGAGCGTAACAAGGTTGTAGCCAGGGCCAAAGCCTCGGACAGTGACCTGCGAGCCTTCGCCGTTGACGCGGTTGATCGACACGCCAGTGACGCGCTGCAGCGACTCGGCGAGGTTGGTGTCAGGGAACTTGCCGATGTCCTCGGCCGAGATCGCGTCGACAACACCGGTGGAGTTGCGCTTGATGTCGATCGAACGCTCAAGGCTGGCGCGGATGCCGGAAACGACAATGTCCGGGCCGACAGCTTCATCCTGACCGGCCGCGACATCCGCTGCCGGGGTGGCTGCTTGCGCAAGCGCCACGCCGGGCAGCATCATGCACACCGCGACCGCGATGGCGGACGTTGAGCGGGCGAGCGTCGACGAACGTGAAAAGCTTTTCATAAGTCCCCTCTCCTGGGTCAGCGCGTATTGCCGCGACTGATCACCTTATTGATTTTTGCCGAGCAGGTTTGGTCCGGCTCAGTGTTATCGGTATCAAAAAGTCCGACGTTGTCAACGCGCCTCCATGAACTTTCTGACATAACTATCACCACCTTGGATCGAATAACCCGGAACGTGACAAAAAGGGCACGCTCTCCGCCGCCTCGGGTGTTGCGTAGCGGCCTGCAGGCGATACGAAGCGGCTCTATGGCGCCACGAAGCGGCATATTGCTGCGTTGCGGAGCAGCTCTTGGAGCATCGTTATACGGCACCCTTGCAGGGCGGCACGGTCGTTCCGGCATCGTCGAGCGGACACGAGTCGCTGGGCGGGATGGTGCCGCTGACCGGGGGGCAGGGGAAATATTGAGTTGAAAGCTGGACTGCCTTCGCGGCGTCGGTTCCCTGCAGGATCTCGATCAGCTTCAGCGTTTCGTCGAGGCCGGAGGAGATGCCCCCGCCGGTCAGCCTGTCGCGGTCGAGATGATAGCGGGGATGGCCTTCGACGACCTTCACCTTGGGATAGCGTTTGAGGCACGGGATGAACGCCCAGTGGGTGGTCGCCTCATAGCCATCGAGCAGGCCGGCGGCTGCCAGCAGCATCGCGCCCTCGCATACCGACGCGACCAGCGGCGTCTCCGCTGCCTTGGTGCGCAGGAATCGGAGGTATTTCTTGTCCTTCATCAGGAGGTTCAGCGCGGCGGGATCACCGCCCGGCACCCATAGCACGTCGTAGCGGCTGGCCTTGGCGAAGCTCTTCGTCACTTCGAAGCGGAAACCGTTGCGAAAGCAGTACATGCCCTTCTTCGCCGCCACCAGTTCGACGTCGATGCCGGCCCAGCTCAGCATTTCATAGGGGCCGGTGACATCCAGCATGTCGACCGCCTCGTAAACAGGCATGCCGACGAGCAGCTTGCGCGCTGTTTTGGCTTTGGCGTTCACCC
This sequence comes from Sphingomonas bacterium, assembly GCA_040006055.1. Taxonomy (GTDB): domain Bacteria; phylum Pseudomonadota; class Alphaproteobacteria; order Sphingomonadales; family Sphingomonadaceae; genus Sphingomonas. The sequence goes on from JBDTXU010000063.1 coordinate 15,805, forward strand.
CAGACTCTCCCCGACCGTCCATTTCCAATCCGGCTTTCATACCGGATCGGCAAAATGCCCACAGGGGCACTTGCAACCAGAACGGCTATTCCGAGGCGCGCTGGCCGCCGAGGTTATTCCAGGTCGTTCTCGCTGATGACGATCAGCGCCTGATCGCTGTTGCGCGCGAGCGCGACAAGGCCGGCCTCGGCGATCGTGTCGCTGAACCGGTTGAACATGTCGACCGCATCATCCTCGGGTGCATCGCCGCTCAGCGCCTCGAGAACCGCATATTGAACGGCGAACTCATATTCGTCGCCATCGACCTCGCCGGTAAATTCGACGAGCTGCTCATCGACATTGTCGAGGATCGTGGAGAGATCGATGTCCATTCGGTCTGCGGGCATTGGTGGCTTCCTACTGTGATTCGGCGTGATCCTAGCGCGGTAACGCCCGATATCCAGCGCGGCTACCCTGGTTCCATAGGCTGCACTGCGGAGCCGATGCAGAAAGTCGATTCATTTCCGGAACGAGGAAACCCGAAGGCGTGATGATCGTTATCGGGCCGAGCTTTCCCCTGAGCTCGAGGAGATCTGAGATGAAGAAACTGTCCCTGTTGTTCGCGGTCGCTCTCGCCACGCCTGCCTTCGCCCAGACCGCGACGCCGACGACCGATGCCAGCACGACCACCACGACGTCGACTTCGACCTATCCCCCCTGTTCGGCGCAGGTCACGGATCAGTGCACCGAAACCCGCTGGACGCACGGACATGGGCATGCGCGTCACTACAAGGGGCATCGTCATCACAAGAAGTAAGGCTGGAGCGCGCGGCGCGGCTGTATTTCCGTAACGGGCGTTGCCGGTCCCGATCTGGTCGGGGCCGGGGCGTCGTCCGACAGTGAATCTTCGAAACGCCGCCCGTGTCAGGGGCTGGCCGTACGATCAGGGCAGTCGCTGCCGCATCCCGATCAGAAGACGCGCGCGCTGAGACCGACATCGAGTTCGCGCCCCGGCGCCGGCCAGCCGACCGCATCCTGATGGCGGCTGTCGCCGATATTGCGCAGGGCGATGGTCAGGCCGATCCGCTTCGACAGCCGGTACCGCAGCCCGAGATCGGCCTCGGCATGGCCGCTGGCGCGCATGAGGCCGGTTGGCACCGAGCTGTCGAAGAAGCTGCTGTTGAACCGGAGCGCGGCGTTGAGCTCGAGCGGCGGCGTGACGGTCCACACTGCGTGTACCGAGCCCTGCCATCCGGGCCGGCCGCGCAGAGGCGTTGCGCTGTCCAGCACGACATGACCCAGCGCCCCGCTCAGCACGACGGTCGCTGCGACCCGCACAGACGCTTCGCCCTCGACTCCGCGCGCGACGACGCGGGCGCGGTTCACGGTGGTGAAGGAGATCGGATCGAAGTCGATCAGGTCGCGAAAATGATTTTCGTACCAGGAAAGGCGCAGCCGCGCGCCGCCTGTCCATGACCATTCCAACCCCGCCTCGACATTGCGGCTGCGCTCGGGCCGCAGATTCGGGTTGCCGATGAGCGGATGGCCGAGCGCATAGAAGCTGGGGAGCTTGAAGCCGTTTCCGATGCGCGCGTAAAGCGACGGTCGCTTGGCAAGCGGCTGCCAGGCAATGCCGGCGCGCCCCGTCCATTTGTGCGGGCCGCTCGCGACCTGATCATAATGGCCGGCGAAGTTGAGCGTCAGACCGGTTGCGGGGCGCAGCGTTGCCTCAGCGAAGCCGCTCCATATCGTCCGGTCGAGCGCGAATGAGACGGGCAGCGGAAAGCCGAAGTCGATGGTGCCGTCGTTCTTTCCCGTTTCGCGCCGTATGCCGCCGCCGGCCGCACCAGTGAAGGCGCCGCTCTCGACCATAATGTCCGCGGTTGCCTCGAAGCGGGTGAACAGAGTCCGCGCGCTGAGTGCCGGCACAGCATCGAGCACACCGGGCGCGATGGCAGGCGTTACCGTGTCGTCGCGCTGCTCGGTATAGCTGAGGGTGACGTTCGGCCGCATCATCCCGCTCGATCGGCGGGCCGACAGCCCGGCGACTCGCAGATCGGCGCTGCCATGTTCGAGTTCGCGGTTGACCGCGAACAGTGGGCCGCCGCTGTCTTCGGGAAAGCTTGTGTGCCGGGTGCGAGCATAGAGCCCGATCGCGCGCATATCGAAACCGCCGATGGTCTGCCGCACCCGCGCCAGCCCCTGGGCGCGGCGGAGGTCCGATCCCGCCTGTTTGTCTCCGCTGTCGAACCAGGAACCGGATAGGAGTGCGCCGCCGCCCTGCCAGCCTGCGGAGCCGCTGAGGCCGGCCCCGACGGCCTCGTCCGTACCGGTCTGGATGCGCCCATCGAGTTCGGTCGCGCCCGACTTCGGCTCGCGTAGCTCGATGCCGATCACGCCGGACAGGGCGTCCGATCCATGCACAGCCGATCCGGCATCCCGGCTGACCATAACCCGCTCTACAAGCGCGGGATCGATCCCGGAGAAATCGAAGGCGCCGCCCTTGCTGTTGGTCGGATCGTTGAGGCGGATCCCGTCGACCAGCACCAGGGTGAAATTGGGCTCGCCGCCGCGGATCGAGACGAAGCTGCCGCCGCCGGCGCCGCCAGTCGAAACCGCGCGTACGCCCGCCACGTCGTTCAGCGACTCGAGCAGGGAACGCGGCTGCCGGCGATCGATATCATCCGCGGTGATACTGGTGATGGCGGGTGTGGCCGCTCCGCCTGTGCGGGTCGCGGTGACGATGATGGCGCCATCCTCCGCAGTCGGGATTTCCTGCGCCCGGCTCTCGCCCGTCGCCGTGAGGCCAGCCGTCAGGGTGATCAAAGCAAGCGCGGTGCGGTGCCCGCCAGTCCTTAAAATCACCTCAGCCGCGCCGCATGTCTATCAAGAAGGCGTCTGTTTCAGGACCAGGCATTCGGGCGTCACCAATTCGATTGTGCATCGCAACGACAATGCACGAATTACCGGCGCGGAGAAGCGGGTGGCGGCTTCAAATGCAACCGGATCGAAGCGAACTCCGGTCGAGCCGGACCGGTGCGAGATTACAAAGTCATCAGAAAGAAGCGACGACCATGGGCCAAAGGGAGGCGACCAAAACGGCGCCCGAGCTTCGAACGGTCAACCCCTTGATCGGCTGACTGAGTCGCCCGCGAACCTGAGGGCTTGCCGTGCTCTGCGCCGGGCCAGTTGGGTGTGCCAATTAGGGCTCACCCCGCAGTTTAGGAGATCCTTCAATGACATTCACGACATGATCTAGTTGACGAGGAGTCGCAGGCCTTTATGTGACGTCAGCATGAAAATAGCCGCGACCGGCGGATCGCGCGATCGCCGGATCGAGGATCCCACCAACCTTTGGATCGTGCATCCCGCCGGGCGGCGGCTGATGCCATGGTTCATCGCGCGCGGCATTTCGGCGAACGCGGTCTCGGTGGGCGGGTTTGTCCTCGGTGTGATGGCGGCTGCCGCCTATTATCGCTGGGCGCTCTGGCCCTTCACGGTGCTGGGCCTTCTCCTCAGCATCGGGTGGCTGATCGCTGACGGACTCGATGGCATGATCGCGCGAGCGACCGGCACGGCGAGTCCGCTCGGCCGCTTTCTCGACGGCTTTTGCGATCATGGGGTGTTCATCCTCATCTATGTCTTGATCGCAACCCAGATCGGCACCGTGTCGGGATGGGTTCTGGCCTGCACGGCCGGAGCGTTGCACGCGACTCAGTCCAACATCTACGAAGGCGAGCGCGCGCGTTTCCACCGGCGCCGCGATGGCCTGCCTGCAGCCATAGTCGTGCCGAGCGGCAATTTCCTGCAGCAAGGCTATGAATATGGCTCGGCCTGGGTCGACCGCGCAGCCCGCCGGTTCGACGAGGCGCTGGGGAACAGCACGGCGCCGCAGCGCATGGCGAACGCCTATGCAGAGGCCGCTGTCCGGCCCATGCACCTCATGAGCCTGCTCAGCGCCAATGTTCGCGTTTATGCGATTTTCGTTGCATGCCTGCTCGGCAACCCGAAACTGTTTTGGTGGTTCGAGATCGTGCTGCTCACGACCATATTGATCATCGGTTTCGTCTGGCACCGCTCAGTCGAGACCCGAATCCTCCGCCTTTTCACTACACCTGATTCAACCAGTTTTTCCTCTGAAACCGCCTCCACGAAGGACGTGACGAAGCAATGAACAATATCAACATCGCCCTGGTGGGCATCGGCAACTGCACGAGCTCGCTGGTCCAGGGCCTCGAACATTATCGCGATGGCGCCAACGACACGATCGGCCTGATGCACCATGAGCTCGGCGGCTATCGCCCGAGCGACATCCGCGTGGTTGCCGCCTGGGATGTCGATCGCCGCAAGGTCGGGTTCGACGTGGCCGACGCGATCTTCGCCAAGCCAAACTGCACCGCCGTGTTCTGCCAGAGCGTCGCGCCGACCGGCACCAAGGTGCTGATGGGCCGGGTGCTCGATGGCGTCGCCGAGCATATGGCCGACTATAAGGAAGACCGAACCTTCCTGGTCGCCGATGCGGACGAGCCGAACAAGGAGGACGTTGTCGCGGTCCTCCGCGCATCCAAGACCGACGTGCTGATGAACTATCTGCCGGTCGGATCGCAGGAAGCCAGCGAATTCTACGCTGAGTGCGCGCTCGAGGCGGGCGTTGCCTTCGTCAACAACATCCCGGTGTTCATCGCCAGCAACCCGGAATGGGCGGCGCGGTTCGAAAAGGCCGGCGTGCCGATCATCGGCGACGACATCAAGGCGCAGCTCGGCGCGACGATCGTCCACCGCGTGCTGACCGACCTGTTCGCCAAGCGCGGCGTGAAGCTGGAGCGCACCTATCAGCTCAACACCGGCGGCAATACCGACTTCCTCAACATGTCGAACCGCAAGCGGCTCGCCTCGAAGAAGGTGTCGAAGACCGAGGCTGTGCAGTCGGTTGCCGCGGAGCGGATCGAGGACGACAATATCCATGTCGGCCCGTCCGATTATGTCGCCTGGCAGAACGACAACAAGGTCTGCTTCCTGCGCATGGAAGGGCAGCTGTTCGGCGGCGTGCCGATGAACCTGGAATTGCGCCTTTCGGTCGAGGACAGCCCCAACTCGGCGGGTGTCGCCATCGACATGATCCGTTGCGCCAAGCTGGCGAAGGATCGCGGGCTGGGCGGCCCGATCGATGCCGCTTCCGCCTATTTCTGCAAGCATCCGCGCATGCAGATGACCGACGACCTCGCGGCGCAGGCAGTCGAGAATTTCATCGCCGCGCATTGAGGTGATCGACACCGCGATTCTGCTCGCCGCCGGCGAAGGGAGCCGGCTGCGATCGGCAGCACCGCTCAAGCCGCTCTGTCCTGTCGGCGGAACCCCGCTGATCGCGCATGCGATCGGCGGGCTCGCTGAGGCGGGCATGCAGCGAGTCGTGATCGTGCTGGGCTATGGCGCCGATGCGATCGAGGCATGGCTCGCCGGCCGGACGTGGCCGCTCGCGGTCGAGACGGTCCGGACCGAGGATTACCGCAAGCCCAATGGCAGCTCGCTTCTCGCCGCTGAGCAGGCGACGGGGCAGGGCGAGGCTCTGCTCGCAATGTGCGACCATCTCGTCGAGCCCGCCTTGTACGGGCATGTCGCGGCGGCCGGAGCCGGCGGCGGCGCGACGCTGGGCATCGATCGCGATCTCGACAATGACTGGGTCGATCTCGACGATGTCACCCGAGTGGAGAGCTCTGACGATCGCATCGTTGCGATCGGCAAGGGCATCTCGAAGCATGACTGTTACGACACCGGCGTGTTCGCCATTGGGCCGGCCTTGTTCGCCGCGCTGCACACGCTCGACGCCCCGTCACTCACGGAAGGCATGCGGATCCTGGCGCGAACCGGTGATGCGCATATCGTCGATTGTGGCGGGCTGAAGTGGATCGACGTGGATGACGCGGTCTATCTCGCCAAGGCTGAGGCCTGGCTTGCCTCGTCAGGACACAGCGTCGCATCCTGAGGATCTGGGCAGCGAATCGAATTGGTCGCGCCAGAGCCGCACACATTCCCTGTTCTTCGGCGGATAACAGGGAATTTTTTCTTTTTTTCGACGCCATTGTGCGCTGGTTTCAATAATTATCATTATATTGCAATGATTTATGTAATATGTTCGTTCGCCTATTCAAGCCGGAACAGGGAATAACAGGGAAATGCGCCGCGCGCACACTGTCCGTGGCGCGGCGCGCAGCTTCCAGAGAGCCAGACGATAAGAAAGAGCAGTCCGGGCTTCTGAGTCGTCCCGTGCGCATCCTATGCCCGATTCAGGGATGCGGTTGAATCTCGGCCAGCCGGCCGCCCTGTGTGGTGGTTTCGATTCAGGGTCGGCGCTCTGATTCTGTCAGGCCGGCGCGACTGGCATCGCTACAGGGATTTCCCGAATTGATCGAATTCCGACGATGCGCGTTAGTGATGCATCTGCTGATTGCCGGCGAGGACATCCAGGCCTTGCGAGCAGGCGGGAGGTCAATGGGTGGGGGATTTTTGCGTGACTGATCAGCCCAGTGCCAACACGAAATTGCGCTC
>JBDTXU010000064.1:0-2831 GCA_040006055.1 Sphingomonas bacterium
CGGGTGCCCCTAGCGGGGTGCGGGTGCCAACGTCAAGATTCGTGTCGGGTTGGGGGATACGGCAATTGGGAGGATGTGGGGCGAAAGGTCGCTCTTCTGCTCCCCTCCCGCTCGCGGGAGGGGCTGGGGGAGGGCGTGTTCGGGCGACCGCTCTGCAATCTGACAGGCCCTCGCCTAACCCCTCCCGCAAGCGGGAGGGGGATAAGAAGTGCGCGCCGCACAGTCCTTTATGGAAATTTAAAACCGCCCCTCGATCGCCAGCGTGTAGCCCTTCGCGGTCGCCTGAAAGCCGCTGAGCACCAGTTTCTGGATTTCTGTCGGATCGCCCGGCTGGACGGTCAGTTCAGCGCGGAAGCGGCCGGTGCCCCAGAGGCGGAGCGCGATCGTCTCGGTGCCGGCCTGGCTGACCAGCGGCAGCAACAGCGCGCCCGCGTCGCAGCGCGCGGTGCCGCTCATGCCCTGGCCGAGGCTGATGCCGGCAAGGTCGCCCGACACGGTCGCCTTCACCCGCCCTTCCGCCTTTTCGCAATTGCCGTCCTGGAAGCGGACGCTGAGATCATCGAAATCGAGCGCCGAGACCGGTACCGGCGCGAAGACATTGCCCGCCGGCAGCGTGGCGGACAGATCATCGACGCCGAAGCTGTGGCGGGTGACACCGATCGCGCCGTGAAATGGACGTGCTGCATCGCCCTGCCCTGACAGATTGATTCGCGCGCGGCCGACCAGCAGCTGGAACGGCGACAGGCCGGCGTGGAGATCCCCCAAAGGCACGCCGCCGAAGCTCGCCTCGTGCAGAGTGCCGTACCAGACGCTACCGTTGACCTCGCGCGCGGTCAGCCCGGTGCTGCCGAGATCGAACCAGCCCATGGCGAGTCTGAGTGGCAGCAGGGCAATCAGCGCGACCACGAACGCACCGCCGAAAAAGGCGAGCGGTCCGGTCTTGAGGCGGATGCGGTTCATTGGCCGCGCACCTTGAAGCTGATCTGCGCCGACACCGTCTTGTCGCCATTGTCCGCAGTGGCGAGCGACTCGACGATGATGCCGGCCGATTCGAGCTGGGCGATCCAGCCGAACAGCGCACCGGGACGCGCGGTTGCGATCGCGATCTGCACCCGGTTCGGGCCATCCGCATTGACGCTGGTCAGCGCGAAACCGGCTTCGTTGGCGCGATCCCGGATGACCGCGTCGAGCGGGGCGCCGATCGCTGCGGGATGCTGTTGCTCGATCGCCGCGACGGCTTTCACCCGCGCCTGGGTCTCGGCGAGGCGAATCACCGCATTCTCATGGCGTTCGCGGGCGTTGGAGAGGCCGTCATTCACCGGGCGGATGATCAGCGCCCAGACCAGGGTGACGGCGGCGAGCGCCACCATCACGATCAGCATGCGCTTCTCGCGCAGAGAGCGCGCGGCGAACCAGAGGCGGAGGCGGTCAGTCATCGCGGGGTCACCGTGAGCACGACAGTGAAACGCCCGGCGCTCACCGCGACCGGGCTGAGCTGGACGACAAAGCCATAGCCATGGATTCGGTTCTGCAGATCGGTGATCTGTCCCTCATTCTCGGTCGAGGCGGTGACGCGGAGCGCGCCGTTGGAATCGAAGGCAATCGCGCGGACTTCGGCGCCGGGGACCGATTTCACCGCCGCGAACACCGCGGCCGTGGTCTGGCCGAAGCCGGCGCCGCCGCCGCGCAACCCCGCCAACCGCGCATCGAGCTGACGATCGGCATCGTTGACTGTTTCGCCGCGCGGAAGGCCCTGGCGGGCAAGCATATCGGCCTGGCGCTCGATCGCATCGGCGGCGAGACTATATTTGAGGATCTGGACGAGGCTGATCAGCAGCGACAGCGCCAGGATCGCGGCGACCAGCCAGCCGAGGCGGCGGATCAGGCCCCTGTCGATCGCGCGGCGGAGCCTTCGGGCGAAGGGGCCCTGGCGGAGATCGAGGGCGGGCGCAGCGATGGCGGCGACGATTGCCGCCTCGATTTCGTCGCGGCCAAGCGTCAGCGGTGCGACACCGCCGGTGATCAGCTCGGTCAGGCGCGCTTCGTCGGCAAAGCCGCTGGTTGCGCCACGCACCACCGCTTCGCCACCGAGATCGGCGCGGAGATAGCCGGATTCGGGGCGTGGCAGCAGCATCGGCGACGGCACAAGCGCGGCGGCGTCCACGCCATGGGCGGCGAGCAGGGCCAGCCACGTCTGCATCTGCGCGGCCGAGACGACGCCGATCGGGCGTTCGGCATGCCCGTCCTCGCGACCGACCGCGACATGCAGCTCGGCGATCGGCGCGGCGCTTGCCTCGGCGACGAGCAATCGTGCCGCGGCCACGGCCTGGGCGGTCGAGCGATCGGGCAGTTCGGCCCAGTGCAGGGTCACCGCATCGGCCGGGGTGATGACAATGGCCGGCTCGGCATCTTCGCCGTCGAGATCGGGCAACCCCTCGCCTCGCCTCGCGATGGCGCCGTCGGCGATCCGCAGCCAGCGCCAGGAGGCGGTGCCGGTGGGCAGGAACAGGACGAGCGTCATGACGGTTCGCCCCATTGCCGCGAAGCGAGCCGCGCTGGGAGGGTCGAGGCGTCGACCAGGCCATGTTGTTCGAGCTCGGCACCGCCGACCGTCACATCGACCTGGAGCGCGAACCAGGTGGTGGTCACCGCCGTGCCAGCCGCTGCATCGGACGATGGGGTGAGCCCGGCCGCCTTCCAGAAGGCGCCGGTATCGGCATAGCCCTGCGGCTGACGCCGCAGCAGCGCCTGGCGCGCGCCTTCGACCGTCAGCGTATCGGGCATCAGCATGGCCAGCAGCGGCGCCTGTTCGGGCAGGAGCGTGTTGACGT
>JBDTXU010000065.1:0-2053 GCA_040006055.1 Sphingomonas bacterium
CGGGGCAGCGGCAAGATCATCAACATCGCCTCGATGCTCACATTCCAGGGGGGTATCCGCGTGCCAAGCTACACTGCGTCCAAATCCGGCATCGGCGGGCTGACCAAGCTGCTCGCCAATGAATGGGCGGCGAAGGGCGTCAACGTGAACGCAATCGCGCCCGGCTATATCGCCACCAACAACACCGCGGCGCTGCAGGCCGACGAAAGCCGCAACAAATCGATCCTCGACCGGATCCCCGCCGCGCGCTGGGGCGATGCGAGCGATCTCGGCGGGGCGGCGGTATTTCTGGCGTCTTCCGCCGCTGACTATGTTCAGGGCCATATCCTCGCCGTCGACGGCGGATGGCTGGCGCGCTGATGGGCAAGTTCGTTGCATTCGGCGAGGTCATGCTTCGCCTGTCGCCTCCGGGCCGCGAGCTGTTGCTGCAGACGCCGAAGTTCGATGTCTGGGTCGCCGGTGCCGAGGCCAATGTCGCGAGCGGCCTCGCCCGGCTTGGCCATGACACGGCGATGGCAAGCATGGTGCCCGACAATGATCTCGGTCGCGCCGCGATCTCCGGTCTGCGCGCCAATGGCGTCGATTGTTCGGGCATCAGCTTCGGCGGTGATCGCATGGGACTTTACTTCGTCACCAGCGGTGCGGGGATGCGCGCAACCGACGTGGTCTATGACCGCGCCGGCTCGTCCTTCGCTGAAGCCTCGGCTGACGCGTGGGACTGGGATTCGCTGCTCGCCGGTGCGGACCGGCTTCACCTCTCGGGCATCACCCCCGCCCTCGGCCCCACCCCGGCCCGGGCAGCGATCGCCGCTGCCGAAGCGGCGAGCGAGCGCGGGGTGAAGGTGTCATTCGACGGCAACTACCGTGCCCGGCTATGGGAACGCTGGGACAGCGATCCGCGCGCTACCCTGTCGCAGCTGGTGGCGCATGCCAACATATTGTTCGGCAATCACCGCGACATCGCTTTGCTGCTCGGGAAGGATTTCGGCGGCGACGGCGAGGATCGTCGCCGTATTTCGGCCGACGCAGCCTTTGCCGCCTTCCCGAAGCTCGAGCTGATCGCCTCGACAGCGCGCCATGTCGAGGACGCCGATCGCCACCGCCTTTCAGCGCGCATCGATGGGCGTAATGACCATGCCCAGACCGAGGAGGTGCTGCTTGCCGGGATCGTCGACCGGATCGGCGCCGGCGATGCCTTCGCGGTCGGTGTGCTCCACGCGCTACGTGGTGGTGGCGACATCGCTGAGGCCGCACGCACCGGCCTTGCCCTTACCGCGCTGAAACACTCGCTCCCCGGCGATGCGAGCCTGTTCCGCCAGGCCGATATCGATGCATATCTGGCGGGCGGACTCGATGTCCGCCGCTGACGGCTTATCGCGCCGCGGCGTGATCAGCGGCGGGGCGGCACTGATCCTTGCAGGTTCGGTCCGCGCGGCGCCGCCCGCCTTTGTTCGCGCGCCATCGGGCAATTTCGTGCCGACGCCCGAAGGCAAGGTGCTCGCGTTTCGCGGCATCCGTTATGGCCGCGCCGAGCGCTTCCAGCCGCCCAGGGCTGAATCGCGCGCCGGCGAAACCGTATCAGCGCAAAGCTTTGGTCCTGTCGCACCGCAAAAGGACGATCGCTACGGTGCCGGCAGCGAAGACTGCCTGTTCCTCAATATCTGGACCGCAGACGCGCATCCCGCCGCGAAGAAGCCAGTGATGGTCTATATCCATGGCGGCGCCTATGCGAACGGCAGCAGCACTGATCCGCTCAACGATGGCCGCGCACTAGCGGCGCGCGGCGATGTCGTGGTGGTGACGGTCAACCACCGCCTCAACGTCTTTGGCTATCTCTATCTGGCCCGTCTCGATCCGCGTTTTGCCGACAGTGGCAATGCGGGCCAGCTCGACCTGATCCTCGCGCTGCAATGGGTGCGTGACAATATCGCCGCCTTTGGTGGCGATCCGTCGCGGGTGATGGTGTTCGGCCAGTCAGGCGGCGGCGCCAAGATCGCTACGATGATGGGAATGCCGGCCGCAAAAGGCCTGTTCCACCGCGCGGCGACGATGA
>JBDTXU010000066.1:0-3479 GCA_040006055.1 Sphingomonas bacterium
CCCGAGCTGATTCACCCGACCCCGGCCGGCACCTTGTCCGTCGCGCCGGCGCGCTGAGGCCGATTCAGGAAGGCTTCACCCGCCGCCCCATCAGCTTGCCGAACAGTTTGCGCAGCAACAGCAATACGCCGATCGCTCCCGCCGCCAGCACGCCCGCCACGCCGATCGCCGCAACCGGATGCGCGAGCGCCAGGAATAGCAGCCCGCCGGTCGCGACATCCTCCCCGGTCGAGAGCAGCAGATTGCTCACCGGCTCCGGGCTCGTATTGACCACCGCGCGCGTCCCGGCCTTGGCGCTGTGCGTCAGGAATGAGGCGGTGCCGCCAAGGATCAGCGCAATGACCTGCCATGCCGGATCGCTCGGGTCGACGATGGCCAGCGCGAGCAGCGCGCCGCCGATCGGCCGGATCAGCGTGTGTACGGCATCCCACAATGTATCGATCCACATCACCTTGTCGGCGAGGAACTCGGCCAAAGCCGCCACGCCCGCGACGCCGATCACCCACGGATTGGCGAGGACGTCGAGCTGGTGGAGATGCTCAGGGAGCGCGATCCAGCCCGCTCGCATCGCGAGGCCGGTTGCGAACACGCAGAGATACAGTCGCCAGCCCGACAACAGGCTGACGCTCGCCGCAACCCCCAGGATGTCGCTCGCGCCCATCGCCGTGCAGGATCACATGCCATGCCGGTTGGCGCAACGCTGATCAGCCCGAACCGGCCTGATGTTGATCCATTCGATTCCCGCGGTACAGTTGCGGCCTTGATCGGCACCCGCCGGCGCCTCGGGGGAAAGCAATGAACGACGTTCCGTCGAACGCCGGTGATGGCACCGCGCAGAGCGGGGGCGCCGTCGTCCCGCAAACCGCCGGCCGTGCCGCTGTGCCCTTGCAGCAGCGTGCATTGGCGCTTTGGGGCAGAACCCAGGCCGGCCTGTCCGACGAACTCCACCATGCCGGCACCACGATCGAGGCGATCCATCGCCGCCTCGTGCTGGTGATTGCCGCGCTGATCGGCGTCCTGGTGCTCGGCGCGATATTCCGCAGCCTCGATTTCCCGAAGCTCAATTATCTGCTCATTGCACTGTTCGGCGTCGGCGCGCTCTATGCGTTCCTCAACCCGATCCATATCGCCGGCGTGCTATTGCTCGGCGGCGGCGTGGGGGTGGCAAAGGGCGCCGACGGGGCGCGGGCCGCCTTGCTTGGTTATGCCAGGCTGCTTGGCCGCTGCTTCCTCGCCTTTCTCGTGCCTTTGCTGGTCTTCGCGCTCGCGCCCGGAGACCGCTCGCTCGGAACCTCGCTCAGCTTTCTTGCGCTCGCGCCAGTAGCGGTGCTCGCGATCTGGCTGTTCGGCCACGTCGCGCCAAAGGTGGAGAAAGCTGTGTTCGTCGGGCTTCCGTTCGGTGCGTTGTTGATCGCGGGCGGCAATATGCTCATCCCTCCGAACACGCTCGCGGCGCTTGGCATCCCGGCCTGGTTGCGCGTTGCGCGCCCGCAGGACGAAGAGCTTGCCCGGGTCGAGGCGTTGATCGAGCAGCGCAGGAATGAAGCCCGCGCGGCGCAGCTCCACGCGATCCGGCTGAAGATCGAGGCGGGCGAGCCACTGACGCCCGAAGACGAAGCGATCGTCGCCGATGCACAAAAGGACCGCACCACGCTTACCGGCTGGGTCGGCCAGAAATATGATTCGGTACTGGCCGGCATCCAGGCGCATGTCGCCGCGCGCAAGGAGGCAGCCGCGGCCCGGGCGCTGGCCCCGCTGCCCAAGCCCGGCTCAATATCGGCGCCGCGCAAGGGATGGTCGGAGAGTGTCGCGGTTCCGGCCGGTTACCGGCTTTGCGCTAATCCGGCGCGAGGCGCTGGTTCCTACCTCGCCCAATGTTCGCTGCGGCGGGACCCGGAAGGCATCTGGTACCGTGAGGCAAGCGGTCGCTGCGAGCCCGATGTGGTCGCGCGCCTGCGCTTCCGCAGCAATCGCGTTCGGCAGGATATCGGCTATCGCTTCGTGCCCGTCGGTCAGGCCTGTTCGGGGTAGGCGTTCTTTGCCAGTCGCCGCGTCGTCCAGTTCCTCAGCAGGCGCAGCCAGATTGGGATGGTGACCAGGCCCATCTGGCTGTAGCGCGCATCCCATAAGGCGATGAGCGCCGCGCATAACCCGCCCAGTACGACCGCCGGGCCGCGAGCCCGGACATAGGCGATCCTGTCCCGCGGCGCGCTTTCCGAGACGATGGGAGGCGAGGTCACGATCCGGATCAGCCGGATGTTGAGCAGCCCGGTCACAATCAGCGAGGTGGCATAGACCAAAGCCGGCACCATCATGCCCATGTTGGAACTCATGAACGCTGTCGTGAAGGGCATGAACGCGATCGAGCACAGCATCATCAGGTTCGGGCCATTGAGCTTGTCGGAATAATGGCCGGCGAGCGCAAAGGCGCGGTGATGCCCGGCCCAGAAGGCGCCGATCACGAAGAAGCTGATGAAGAAGCCGAGCAGGTTCGGGAACAGATTGATCAGGGCAATGATATAGGCCTTGTCGGGGGATCCCGGGGGCACATGCGGTGCATGCACCTCAATGATCAGCAGGGTGATGGCGATCGCGAATACCGCGTCGGAGAAAAAGATCAGCCGCTCGAGCGGATGGTCCGGCTTTTCCCTGTTACTCGTCGTCATGTCGCCCCCGGATTGCACTGCCGCATTCTCCATCCCATATGCCGCCCATGAGCGGGAACGACAACACGTGGCACGGCACGACAATTCTCTCCGTGCGCAAGAATGGACGCGTCATCGTCGCCGGAGACGGCCAGGTGACTCAGGGCCAGACAGTCATGAAGCCCAATGCGAAGAAGGTCCGACGCCTCGGTGACGGATCGGTGATCGGCGGTTTTGCCGGGGCCACGGCTGATGCCTTCACCCTGTTCGAGCGGCTCGAACGCAAGCTTGAGCAGCATCACGGCCAGCTTCTTCGCGCGGCCGTCGAGCTGGCGAAGGACTGGCGGACCGACAAATATCTCCGCAACCTCGAAGCGATGATGATCGTCGCCGACAAGGATGTGACGCTGATCCTCACCGGCAACGGCGATGTGCTCGAGCCGGAAGCCGGGATCGCGGCGATCGGCTCGGGCGGCAACTATGCCCTGGCCGCAGCCCGCGCGCTCGCCGATTACGAGGACGACGCTGAGAAGATCTGCCGCAAGGCCATGGCGATCGCGAGCGAGCTTTGCGTTTATACCAATGACCGACTGACCATTGAGAGTCTCGATAGCGCTTCTTAATCCCCCTCCCGCTTGCGGGAGGGGTTAGGGGAGGGCCTGTCCTCCTCAACCACCGCAATTGCCCCCGACACGCCCTCCCGCGACCCCTCCCGCAAGCGGGCGGGGAGAAGAGAATGAAAATGAACGAAGCACTCACCCCCAAGACCATCGTCGCAGCGCTCGACGAGCACATCATCGGCCAGACCGACGCCAAAAAGGCCGTCGCGGTCGC
>JBDTXU010000067.1:0-1879 GCA_040006055.1 Sphingomonas bacterium
GTCGACAGTTCCTTGATGCGCTGAGCGATGGCGGGCGTTTCGGCATCCTTGTCATCATCGGCAAAGGCTTCGACGGGGAAGCTCTGCCCGCCCGCGAGCAGGACGCAGATGGCATCGATCATCCCGCTCATCGGCGTGCTTTTGGGAATGAATCCATTGGCGCCGTGCTGCGCCGCGCGCCGCATCAGCGCAGGCTGATCGTTGCTGCTGACGATCGCGATGGCTGCGTTGGGCTGCAGCTGGCGCAGCATCACGAGCCCGGCAAAGCCCTGAACATCGGGCATCATGAGATCGAGCAGGATCAACCGCAGCGGGCCGGCTTTGGCGCGGGCATAAACGTCCGCGATCGTGTTGGCATGCTCGGTCACCGCGCTAGGCATCGCCTGACGCGCAGCCATCCCCAGCGCGACTGAAAAGACGGGATGGTCATCAGCTATAAGGATGGTGGGAACCACCGGCCTCTCCGTTGATTAGCGTTAACGAATTATCCCCAGAATGGTTATACCTTCTTTTGAGGACGCGCCATCATCTTGATCAATAGTGGCTACTCGTTGCCGAATGAATAATGCCGCTTTTCTTGCGGCTGCACATAGCCAAACGCCTGGTGCAACTGAAAACGCGGCACCCTTATCATCGAAACGGTTGTTTCGCATCCGTATTGTTCCGGGGTTTGCGGCCCGCGCCTGCGAAAAGCGGAGGCGAATCAAATTCCGTCCGCAACCACTGTCCTTCCCTCAGCTTCCAGCCGCGCCGTGAGATCGGCGACACAAGCATCGACCAGCGCCTGATCGGTTGCGCGAATCACGAAATTGGCGCCGGTGCGGCCGTCGCGAAAAAAGGGATAGCTGCCGATCGCGACCCCATCATAAGCGCGCTCGACCTCGGCGAGCAGCAGCGCGACCTCGCTTTCCAGCGCCCAGCAGCCGATCGTGCGCGACAAGACCGGCAGCCCGCCTTCGAGCGTGCCGGTGAGCGCATCCAGCATGCCGGCGGTGATATGTGGCACCCCCGCCATCACGAAGATATTGCCGATCCGGATCCCCGGCGCGCCCGACATGCGGTTTTCGATCAGATCGGCGCCCTCGGGCACCCGCGCCATCCGCTTCCGGATCTCGGTCAGCCCGCCGCGCGTGGCATAGTAGTGATCCAGCATCGCAACCGCTTTGGGATGGTACACCACGGGCACACCCAGCGCCTCGGCGATCGCATCGACGGTGATGTCGTCATGCGTCGGCCCGATCCCGCCGGTGGTGAACAGATAATCATAGCGGGCGCTGAGCGCGTTCACCGCCTCGGCGATCGCCGCTGTCTTGTCGGGCACGACGCGCACCTCGGCGAGGCGGATGCCCTGGACGTTGAGCCAGGCCGCGACCTGGGCGATATTCTTGTCCTGGGTGCGGCCGGACAGGATCTCGTCGCCGATCACCGCCAGGGCGGCTGTCCAGATGCGCTCGTTCATGACTTCGCATAGCCCTTCGCGCGGGTCTCGCAAAGCCCGGCCGGGCTCGCTATATCACCGCCATGACCGACTATGTAACCGTAACCCCGGACGCGCCCGCCGGCCGCACCGGCGCCATCAAGCTTCATGGCCGCGCCGCCTTTGACGGCATGCACAAGGCCGGCCGTCTCGCCGCCGAGACGCTCGACATGATCGTGCCGCACATGGTGCCTGGCGTGTCGACCGGCGACATCGACGCCATGATCTACCGCTTCGTCGCGGAGCGCGGCGGCGTGCCGGCGACGCTCGGCTATCGCGGTTATACGCATTCGAGCTGCGTCTCGATCAACCATGTCGTCTGCCACGGCATTCCGGGCGAGAAGACACTGAAATCGGGCGATATCGTCAATGTCGACGTGACCCCGATCCTCGACGGCTGGC
>JBDTXU010000068.1:0-1845 GCA_040006055.1 Sphingomonas bacterium
TCGTGCGTGAGCCGATGCCGCTGCGCGAGCAGATCCTCGACAAGCAGGGCCGCGCTTATGCGACCGGCCGCCGCAAGGACGCCGTCGCCCGCGTGTGGATCAAGCCCGGCTCGGGCAAGATCACGATCAACGGCCGCGACCAGGAAGTGTATTTCGCACGTCCGACGCTGCGCCTCGTCATCAACCAGGTGTTCGGCGTGACCGAGCGCGAGGGTTCCTATGACGTCGTCTGCACCGTCAAGGGCGGCGGGCTTTCGGGCCAGGCCGGCGCGGTCAAGCATGGCATCAGCCAGGCGCTGACCAAGTTCGAGCCGATCCTGCGCGCGCCGGTGAAGGCAGCGGGTTTCCTGACCCGCGACAGCCGTACCGTCGAGCGCAAGAAGTACGGCCGGGCCAAGGCTCGCCGCAGCTTCCAGTTCTCGAAGCGCTAAGCGTCAGTCGATCTATCGCGAAAGGGCGGTCCGGCAACGGGCCGCCCTTTTTCGTTGACGCGCCCGGCCCGGACCACGGAAAGACCTGTCCATGGCTTTGAATGATCCAGTGACAACGCAGATCATGGCGTTCCTCGACAGGATCGGCATCCCGATCGTCATCGAGGCGCTGGGTGACGATACGTTGCTGCCGGCGATGACTGTCCGCCACGGCGCGCTGGTGATCGACCCGGCCCGGCTAACGTGGCCGGGGGACCTTCTGCACGAGGCGGGGCATATCGCCGTTACCGATCCCGCGGCGCGCGCTACGCTGAGCGAATTCCCGTCCGATCCGGCCGAAGAGATGGCGGCGATCGCCTGGTCCTATGCCGCCGCGATCGAGATCGGGATCGATCTGAAAATCGTGTTCCACGACGACGGCTATCGCGGGGGAGGCGGTTATCTGGCCGACGCCTTTAGTTGCGACCTGTTTCCAGGGATGCCGATGCTGCGTTGGTTCGGCATGACGCTGGACCGGCGCACCGCCGAGGAGCGGGGCGTGGCGCCCTTCCCTCATATGCTCCGCTGGTTGCGCTGACGGCCGAGCGCCTGCGTTCTCCTACCAACAATGAGAAAGATGGAACGGTTTTCCGCTACGAGATGCCCGATTAGCGGGGGTTTCGATGCAGTTGAATCAAAGCCTCAGCCCTCTCGAAGCGGTCGCGCGTGTTGGGAATGTCATGCGGGGCGCTGACATTTCCAAGCTGTACAGAACATTGTACGTGTCCGGACGCAAGCGCCTGACTTTATCCACGCCGTCAGACCGCGACCGATGCACTTTGAGGGCGTAGTGCCACGCGGGAGGCTTCCTCCTCGGCATCCTGTGGCGCGCCGAGAAAGGCCGCCAGTGTCTGGCCCTCGTCGCGGTAGCTGTCGCGAAAGAGGAAGCCGATGATCTCGTGGATCCAAACGCGGCGGCCCATCCGGTAATACCAGCGGATGGCGTGGCGGATCTTCGGGTCCGGATTCCACGCCAGGCGGCGGAGCGAGCGCGGGCGCAGTTGCGCCGCTGCCTCGATGAACTTGACCCAAAGGAACAGACGCCATGGCGGCATGTGGGACATGCCGAGCACCTGGTGCTTGTAGTCCCAGCGCGTCGGGTCGGCCTGGACAACCGTCCGGTCGCGGGCGATGCGGAAGAAGGGCGTCCAGCGATGCGGCGTGACGTAGAGCGCCTGGATCTGATCGGGATCATAGGAGATCAGCTGACGCAGGCCGCGCAACAGATCCATGTCGGTCTGGTCGGCGAAGCCGGCGACCCAGGTCGCCATCGACAGGATATTGTGCCGGCGCAGCAGGCGGATCGCCTCGCGATCGGTTGTGGTCGTGCCGCCCTTGCGGATCAGCTTGAGCGTCGCCTCATCGGTATTCTCCA
>JBDTXU010000069.1:0-93662 GCA_040006055.1 Sphingomonas bacterium
TTCCACGATCCGAACAGCAGCGTGTCAGGCGTCATCTGATAGTTGAGCGAGGCGCGTCCGGCCCAGCCGTTGAAGATCTCGCTGTTTACGCCGGGAACAGCCTGGACCAGCGTCTGGTCCGTAAACAGCGTCACGGGGTTGGGATTGATCGTCGGATCGATCAGGATGGCGCGATAGTCGATCGACTTGTGATCGACTGAATAGCGCCCGCCGATGGTGAACGTCAGCTTGTCGGCCAGAGTGATATCGCCCTGCGCGAAGAGCGACCAGTTGCGCGATCGGATGAGATAAGGCTGGTCCACCGTGGGAGAGTTGAACGCACCATTCGCGGCGATGGCCAGATCGATCACCGGTGCGCCGGTGACGGCGTGATGCCCGTCATAGAGCATGTCGAGATAATAGCCGCCAACCTGCCATTTCAGCCCCGGCACGTCGCCCGAAAGGCGGGTCTCCTGCGAGAATTGATGGAAGCGGATGCCGGTGTCGACATTGACTGTGAGCAGCGGTGTCGCGTCGCCATCCTCGGCATAGGTCTTTTTGAGGGTCAGGTAATTGGTGATCGAGGTCAGCGACAGCGTGTCGGACAACTTCCAGTTGAGTTCGCCCTGATAGCTGTTGACCACACGGTCCAGATTGCCCTTGCGCTCGCCGAAATGCTCCCAGGGCGAGGCCGGCTGGCCGGTTATCCCGTTGACGACGCCGCCGGTCCCGTCGCTCAGGCCAGCCGCGTTGACGTGGCAATACCCGTTCGCTTCGAAATCGCAATTCTCGAAGACATAACCGCCTGTCGCGACGTGATTGTCCTCCGCATGCTTGTACCAGAGGCTGATCGTGGCCGCAGGGCTGAGATCATATTGAACATTGATGCGCCCCGCCCAGCCGTTGCGGCCGCCCAGATCCTGGCCGCTGCCAGGCAGTACCGTGCCGTCAGCGAGCACGGTGTCGCGCGACTTGATATAGCCGTCAGCCTTCTCGATGCGCCCCGCCACGCGTACTCGCAGTCCGGGCGCAATCGCGCCGCCGACCGCGCCTTCAAGCGACCAGGCGCGGAAGCGCCCATAATCGCCCTGGGCATAGCCATTGAGCGTATCCTCGTCCGCGTCGTTGCTGAGATAATGGATTAGACCGCCGGTGGCGTTGCGGCCGAACAGCGTGCCCTGCGGACCACGCAGAACCTCGACGCGCTTGACGTCGAAGAGCTGGCCCGACAGCGCATTCATCGACGCGACATAGGCATTGTCCTGATAGACCGCGACCGGCGCTTCCAGGTTGTCGGTGAAATTGTTCTGGGAGATGCCGCGAAGGCTGAAGATCGTGAGATTCGGCGACCAGGCATTGAAGTGGAGCGCCGGGATCTGCTGCGTGATCTGGGTGGTCTCGCGAATGCCGAGGCGCTGGATCTGATCTCCGGTGAAGGCGGTGACCGAAAGTGGAATCTTCTGCAGACTCTCGCCGCGCTTGGTGGCGGTGACGACGATGTCGCCGAGTTCTCCACTCTGGGGGGGCTGGGCGGGCTGCGCATCCCGAGGCTGAGTTGAATCGCCGCTTGATTGCCCCCAGGCCGGGCTTGCACCCGCCAGGGCCGTACCAGCCAGCGCGCACGCCAAAAGACTGGCTTTAGAACGATGAAAACGCACCACTACAATTTCCCCTTCATCCGAACGATAGCGAGGCGTGCCTCGTTTCATCCCTGCCTGCGACGCTTGAAGGGCCCGGTTAAAGGGTCTGTTTTTCAAACGATACGAACGTTAGTACAGTGATTGTTACGTTGAAGCAACACGGCTTTTGACATTTGTCAAACGGGTAAAATGTATTCAGCAATCGGGATTTGTGATAGCCGAAAGCGTTAGAAGCTACTGATAATACGTAATAAACTGTAGATCTGCGGAAGGCTTCCTTGTTTCATGCGTGCAACAATAGGCTTGATTAATGCGTATTGTCACCCATTCGGCGATCCTGTACCCGTGCCACTTCATCGATGGCGGAAACGGGAGGATTTATGGACGGAGGAGGCGCAGGTCCGGTGGGGTCCCCCACCGCCGAGATGTTGGTCGCACGTGCGCGCGCCCTGGTTCCAGTCCTTCGGAACAGAGAGACGGAGGCGGCTGCGGCGCGGCAAGTGCCTGAAGCGACAATCCGCGATTTTACCGATGCGGGCTTCTTCCGTGTCCTGCAGCCAAAGCGGTTCGGTGGCTATGAGATGACGCCCGACGTCTATTGCCGCATTGCCAGGACCCTGGCCGAAGGCTGCATGAGCAGTGCCTGGGTGTATGGGGTCATCGCGGTGCATAATTGGCAACTTGCCTTGTTCGATCCACGCGCGGCGGAGGATGTCTGGGCCGATGGCGGCGACGTTCGCATCAGTTCCTCCTATATGCCATGCGGCAAGGTTACCCGGGTCGAGGGCGGCTACCAGCTCAGCGGGCGCTGGGCATTCTCGAGCGGCTCGGCACATTGCGACTGGGTGATATTGGGTGTGCATGTTCCCCAGGGTGTGGGCGCGCCCGATCCGTGCAATTTTCTCGTTCCCCGGCCCGACTACACCGTCATCGACACATGGGATGTCATGGGTCTGTGCGCGACGGGGAGCAACGACATCCTGGTCGAGAACGCCTTCGTGCCCGACCACCGGATCATCCGCGAGATGGATATGTTCGATATAGCCTGTCCCGGGCATGCGGCCAGCGACGCAAGCCTGTATCGCATCCCCTTCGCGCAGCTGTTCAACCGAACGGTTTCGACCACCTCGCTTGGCAGCCTGAAGCGGGCCCTGGAATTCTTCGTGGAGGGCACGCGCAACAAGCGCGCGACCTATAGCGGGCTGAAACTGGCCGGCGACAGCGCCATCCAGGAAGCCGTCGCAGATGTCGCGCTGACGCTGGACGATCTGGAATTGCGGCTCGAGCGCGACCTGGCGGAACTGTCGGCGCGGGCGGAGCGGCGGGACTGGCCAATGGAGCGCAGATCGGCGCTGGGCCTGTCGACGACCTCCATGGTCAGTCGCTGCATCACGGCTGTGGATCAGCTCATGCAATTCAGCGGCGGCAAGGCGATCTATCGGGGAAATGTGGTCCAGCGCGCGTTTCTCGATATCCATTGCGCCCGTGCGCACGTCGCGAACAATCCTTATCCCTATGCGCGAAATTTCGGGGCCATGGCCTTTGGCGCACCGAACGACTGTTTCGACATCTGATCATGGATCGGCGCGGCGCGCGGGATGCCGTCGCCGCTCCTAGACGACAGCCGCGAGCCCGATGCCTTTCTGCACCGCGGATCCGTGTTCGTCGGTGATTTCCCGGGAGAGAAAGTCGACAAAGGCACGCACCTTCGACAAGGCGTAGTTGCCCTTCGGGACCATCAGGTACAGCGGGATTTGCTGCGATACCAGGTCGGGCAATACGACCTCCAGTCGATCCTCCGCAATGTCCTCCTCGACGAGGAATTGGGGCAGATAGCTGATGCCCAGGCCTTCGAGGGTCGCCTCACGGGCCATGCGGACGGAGTTGGACGTGAGGGGCCCGCGATTGACTGCGACCGTGACGTCCTCGGACAGTTTCCATTCGCCGACGCGCGACAGGTGGGTCTCGAGGATGCAGGTGTGGTCCTTGAGATCGCTCGCGACGGAGGGATAGCCACGCTTGGCCAGATAGGATTTCGCAGCAACGAGGATCATGGGATAGTTGCGCAGGCGGACAGCGTCCAGGTTGCTGTCGTACGGCTCGCCAATCCAGAAGGCGACGTCGAAGCGTCCCTTGAGCAGGTCGGCCCGGCTGTCGGACAGATTCACGAACAGGCGCACATCGGGATAGGTCTGCAGGAATTTCGGGATAATCTTGGTCAGGTCGAAAAGGGATGAGACGACCGGCGCATTCACCTTCAGCTCGCCGCGTGGGTGGGACGTCATGCCGGTGACGATCGTGTTCGCCTCGTTCACTTCATCGACGATGCGGGAACAACGAACATACATCTCCCGTCCCGCCGGCGTCAGCGATACGGTGCGCGTCGTGCGGTCCAGGAGCTTGACGCCGAGACTCGTTTCCAATCGCGCGATCTGCCGACTGACGGCGGCTTTGGAATAGCCCAACGCCTTGGCGGCGGAGGAAAACCCCCCCGTGCTGACCACGGCGGCGAACGACATCATCGCGATGACATTGTTGATTTCGGGTTTATCTTCCATGTCTTTCCATCCCGTTTGTTTCCATCGCTGTCAACAATCAGCGGCTTTCGGGGTAAGCTTCGCGTTCCTCGGTCGCTTGACGTGGATTGTTTACTATTGACAACCATGGTGTCATAAATCAGGTGACTGTTGCTTACAGGAACTTTTGTGGCCGTCCGGCGGGATCGCGTTTGCGCCCCGCCCGACGCCCAGCACTGAACAGGAGAGTCAGATGACGATCGACGCCGCCAAGCTTGCCCGGCAGGATCAGCAGTCCCAGTTTCACCCCTTCACCTCGATCGCGGATCTCGCAAAGGATGGGCCCACCGTGATGGTGAGCGGGAAGGGCGTTCGCGTGCGGGACGTCAACGGTCGTGAATATCTGGACGGTATGGCGGGCCTCTGGTGCGTGAATCTGGGCTATGGCCGCCGCGAAATCGTAGATGCGATCGCGCAACAGAGCGAGCGCCTGTCCTTTTTCCACACCTTTAATGGCATGACGACGGACGTGGTCGCCGAATGTGCGGACGCATTGCTGAAGCGCGCGCCGGTGCCCATGTCGCGCGTCTTCTTCGGCGCCTCCGGCAGCGACGCCAATGAAACCCAGCTCAAGCTGATCTGGTATTACAACAATCTGCGCGGGAAGCCGGAAAAGAAGAAGATCATCGCGCGTTGGAACTCCTATCACGGATCGGGCGTGGCGACGGCCAGCCTCACCGGCCTGCCGGGCATGCACAATTATTTTGACCTGCCAAAGGGACCCATCCTGCACGTCAGCGCGCCCTATTATTACCGCAACGCGCCGGAGGGGATGAGCGAGCGCGATTATTCGCGGCACCTGGCCCGCGAACTCGAAGACGTGATCGAACGCGAGGGCGCAGACACCATCGCTGCCTTCTTCGCTGAGGCGGTGATGGGAGCCGGCGGCCTGATTCCTCCGCCCGAAGGCTATTTCGACGAGATCGGGCCGATCCTGCGCAAGCATGATATCCTGCTGGTTGCTGACGAGGTGGTAAGTGGTTTCGGGCGCCTCGGCACATATTGGGGAGCTCAGACCTATGGCTTCGACCCCGATCTCATCACCGCCGCCAAGGGTGTGACGAGCGGCTATTTTCCGATGTCGGTCTGCTTCATCTCACCCAAGGTCTGGAATGTGATCGAAGGCGCGGCCGGACAGACGGGCGTGTTCGGCCACGGCTACACCTATTCAGCGCATCCGGTGGGGGCGGCGGCGGCGCTCGCCGCGCTCAAGCTGATCGACGAGCTGGAGGTGGTCAAGAACGTGGCCGATGTCGGCCCCTATCTCCTCGATGCCATGCGCGACCGCCTCGGACAGCATCCGCATGTCGGTGACATTCGCGGCAAGGGGCTGATGATCGGCATCGAGTTGGCCAAGGATCGTGCCACCAAGGAATCCTTCCCGCCGGCTAACCGGACCGGCCGGGAAATCCTGAAGGCGGCAGCGCAGCGCGGCCTGATCACCCGCGCGCTCGGCGATACTCTGGTTTTCGCGCCGCCGCTCATCATCACCCGTGGCGAGGCGGACGAATTGGTCGACAAATTCGCTCTGTCTGTTGGCGATGTGCTGGGCTGATGCCGTATATGTGAAACCGCGCGATCACGAGAAAAAGGGGACTTAATGGAAACGTCATCGCCGGTCGAAGGGCTGTCGCACTTTGCGACCCATGCTCCACGGCTCAGCCGGGGCGGGCTGATCAGCGCCGTGATCATCGGCATCATCGGCGCGATGGTCATTTTCGTGACGCCCGGCTTTCTTGCGATCATCGCCGCCCAATCGGGCCTCGATGACGCCCATCTGGGCTATGTCGCCGCCTGGGATGTCAACGCCATGGCGGTCGCCATCGGGATCAGCGCTTTTCTGTTGACCCGTTGCGACTGGCGAGTTGCGGTCGGTGTGGCGATGGTCCTCGTCACGCTCGGCAATATCGGCACGGCGCTGGCCTCGGGCTATGCCGGCATCGCCGCCGCACGGGTGGTGGCGGGCGCTGGCGAAGGAATCGCCATCGGCTTTTCCTTCGCCGCGCTCGGTCGTGCGCGCAATCCCGACCGGGCTTTTTCCATCTACCTCGTCTCAGGCGCGCTCGTCAGTTCGCTGATCCTTTTCGCCATTCCGCCAATGCTGGCGCAGGTGACGCCACGTGCGATTTTCATCGCCAACGGCCTGCTGGCCCTGGTCGCGCTGGTCAGTCTCGCGCATTTCCCGGACGGGCGCGATGAGGACGACATGTTCGCGGCCCGGGCCAGGATCAACCGCAAGCTGGCCTTGTATGCGCTGGTTGCCGTGTTCCTCTATTTTTTCGCAACCGGCGCGATGTGGAGCTATCTCGAGCGCATCGGCGCGATGAATGGGCTCAGTCCTTCCGCCATTGCGCAGGGCCTTTCCCTTGGCACGCTGGCGGGGGTTGTCGGCGCCGGATTGGCCGGCCTTGTTCCGCGGCGCTGGGGCCGTGTCCTTCCACTGCTCGCCAGCGGCGCGATCTCCGTCGCCAGCTTCCAGATGCTGCTGGGGCATTTGCCGGCGACCAGTTTCGTGCTCGCCGCGGTTCTGTTGCTCTTCGGCTGGAATTTCGCTCAGCCGCTGCTGTCCGGCATCTGCGCTGACGCAGATCGCTGCGGCCGTGTGGTCTGCGCGATGGGAGCGATCCAGACATTCGGCACCGGGCTTGGCCCGGCCGCCGCAGGCGCGACGCTGCATGACGGCGATTTCAGCACGGCGATCTGGTCAAGCTGCGTGATCCTGGTCCTGAGCCTCGGCATCATGGTGTTCGCCATGTCGCGCGTGTCTGGTCACGCTGACGGTTGAAGCTCGCCACCGCGCCTGAGTCCGCAGGTATCCCGTAGATCTGGCTGATACGGGTTGAACCATGACGCGGTGATCCAGCTACCTGCTGGGGTTGATCGCGTGAACGACTTGGCTGGCCGTGATCACAGCTTCCGGCCGACTATTCCGAGGCGATGGCAAACCGGGCGAGGCTCGCCTCGCCACGGTCACCTGGGTACTGCTCGTCTCGGCTGATGGAACGCGGACCCCGGCACAATGCCGGGATTACAGGAACACCGCGCGCGACAGGCCACCATCGACGGCTATGGATTCTCCCGTGATGCCGCTGCCGGCGTTGGAGGCGAGCAGGACGATTGGATCGGCCACTTCCCCGACTTCGAGCATGCGTTTGACCGCGGCAGGACCCGCCGCCTCCCTTTCAACGATCGCTTCGAAGGTGGTGCCTTCCTCGGCTGCCATCTCCGCGAACCACTCCTCGATATGTTCGGTGCGGGTAACGCCGGGATGGATGATGTTGACGGTGATTCCATCGCGTCCGACCTCGTCCGACAAGGTCTTGGTGAAATGGACAAGAGCGGTGTTGCGCATGCCGCTCAGCGCCTCCGTGCAGCGCGCGGTCAGGCCGCCAACATTGACGATGCGGCCCCAGCCTGCCTTGCGCATATGGGGTACGCACGCCTTGCTCATACGGAAATAGCCGAAGAGCTTGGTGTTGAGGTCGAGCATGAGGGCGTCCTCATCGGCTTCCTCAATCGCGTTGCGCACCAGGCCGCCGGGCGCGGCAGCACAGTTGATGAGGATATGAACGGTGCCGAACAGCGCGACCGTCTGATCCACAAGCGCCTGCACGGAGGCCTTGCTGGTCGTATCGACCGCGATCGGTATCACCGTGCCGCCGGTCGCCGTGGCGATTTCGGCGGCGGCCGCCTCCAGCTTCGATACCGTGCGCGCGGCGATCACCACCTTGGCGCCCGCCAGCGCAAGCTTGCGCGCTGTTTCCTTGCCGATGCCGACGCCGCCGCCGGTCACGATGGCGACCCTGTCCTTCAATCCCAATTCGATGACCATTCCGTCCTCCTTCACGATCCTGCGGTAAATTCGACGGCCGCGCCACCCAGGCCGGCCAGGTCGACTGAGATGTGGTCGCCCGGGGCCACGGCGGTGACGCCGGTGCACGTCCCGCTGCTGACGAACTGCCCCGGCTCCAGGGTCATTCCGCGTTCCGCCAGCCAATTGGCGAGCCAAGTCACCGCGAGCAGGGGATTGCCCATCACCGCCGCGGTGGTCCCGCGTGTCAGCGCATCGCCCGGTCCGCGAAGCGTCATCGCCATATCGGCGAAGCGATCTTCCCAGCCCCTGGCGACCTTGTCCCCGACCAGCAGCCGGTCCGCCATGCAATTGTCGGCGATCAACACGCCAAGCGGCAGGTCAGTCGACTCGAAGCGCGACGTGACGAGCTCGATGCCGACATGGAGTCCGGCCACCGCATCGGCCACCTGCGCGGGCGTGAAGGGACTGGCGGCAGCCGAGAGCCTCACGCCCATCTCGAAAATCAGTTCGCCCTCGACATAAAATTCGCCCGAACCGATCGCCACGACCGCGGGCGAGCGCACAATATCCGCCTGCGCGAGCCGCCCCGCCGCCGGGCTGTCAGTGCCCAGCGCCGTGCGTATGCCTTCCCCGGTCAGGCCGATCTTCCAGCCCGCCAGCGGCACGCCCCGTTCGGCGAACAGCACCGCCTGCGCCACATAGGCATCGCCAGGCTCCATAGTCCCCGCCGGCAGGGGTGAGAGACGACCCGTCAGGCGGGCGCGGTGGAGCGCTGATATGAATGAAGCCGTCACGAAGCCAGACTCCCATGGCCTTCCGGATGATGGCTGACGCTTAAGCCTCATTGTCTCTCTAACGCAACAGATATTCTCATAAACTTTCTATTGTTCGAAAAATGAAGATGCGCTAGGACCCGTTTTAACGGCGCTTTGGCGCCAGCCATGTGTGTCGCGGAAGAGAGAGTTGACCATGCCGCAAGATGTTTATGCCATTGCCGACAGGCTTGCCTCGGAGCTGGCGGCTGCGCCGCGCGGGCTGATCATCGACGGGAAGCTGGTGCCGGCGGTTTCCGGGCGCACTTTCGCCACCATCAATCCCGCGACGGGCGAGGAAATCGCGCAGGTCGCGCATGGCGGGCCGGAGGATATCGCACTGGCGGTCGCGGCCGCGCGCCGGGCGTTCGAGAATCCGGCATGGCGGCGGATGAGCGCGGTGGACCGCTCCAACCTTCTGCTCAGGCTGGCCGACCTGATCGAGCGCAACGCCGAGGAACTGGCGGTCCTCGAATGCATGGACAATGGCAAGCCGGCGAGCATGACGCGCTGGGTGGAGATCGAGGGATCGATTCGTACTTTCCGCTATTACGCGGGCTGGCCGACCAAATTCGGCGGGGAAACGCTGCCTGTCTCTCCCCGCAGCGGTGCGCATATCCTGAATTACACGACGCGCGAGCCGGTTGGTGTCGCCGGCCTGATCGTACCGTGGAACTATCCGATGTCGATGGCCGCCTGGAAGGTCGCGCCGGCCCTAGCGGCGGGATGCACCGTGGTCCTGAAACCCGCGGAGCAGACGCCGCTCACCGCCTTGCGCCTGGGCGAACTGGCTCTGGAAGCCGGGATACCGGCGGGCGTGCTCAACGTGGTGCCGGGCTTTGGCGACGCGGGGGCCGCCCTGGTCGAGCATCCTGACGTCGACAAGGTGGCCTTCACCGGCTCCACGGAGGTCGGCAAGCTGATCGTGCGCGGTTCCACGGTCAATCTCAAAAAGGTCAGCCTCGAACTGGGCGGCAAGTCGCCGCAGATCGTGCTGCCCGACGCTGATCTGGAGGCCGCCGCGGCATCGATCGCCAGCGGCATCTTCTTCAACCAGGGGCAGACCTGCACGGCCGGCTCGCGCCTCTACGCGCACGCATCGATCCACGACAAGCTGCTGCAAATGATCGCTGACCAGGCGGCGGCACTGAAGATCGGCAATGGCCTCGATCCACAGACCACGTTTGGCCCACTGGTCTCCGAGGAGCAATGGGACCGCGTCAGCAGCTATGTCGATATCGGCCGCGCCGAAGGGGCAGAGGTCGTGACCGGCGGCAAACGCCCTGCCGGTCAGGACAAGGGGTTCTTCTTCGAACCGACCATCCTCGCAGGCGCGACCTCCTCGATGCGGGTGGTGCGCGAGGAGATTTTCGGCCCGGTGCTGAGCGCCCTGTCGTGGAGTGACCCGGACGATCTGGTGCGGCAGGCCAATGACAGCGATTTTGGTCTTTCGGCGGGCATCTGGACCAATGACGTAAAGAACGCACATCGCCTCGCCGGCGCGGTGCGGGCGGGGACCGTCTGGGTCAACTGCTTCAACATGGTCGATAATGCGACGCCCTTTGGCGGCTTCAAGCAATCCGGCTGGGGTCGCGAGCATGGGCGGAACGCCATGGAACTCTACAGTGAAATCAAGAGTGTGTGGATCAACCTCAGCTAGGCGCTGGTCCACGGGACTGTGAAGGAATGTTGAAATGAGCAACGAACGCACGCTTCTGGTCGCGACCGACGGTCAGGCGATCATGCGCAGCCATGACGACGGCAAGAGCTGGTACCGAGTCAATGTCGGGCAGGACCTGGAGTATGACGACCGGGTGCGCTGCCTGTTGATCGATCCGGCCGACCCTCGTGCCATCTTCGCCGGCGCCGAGCGTGGCCTGTTCCGCAGCGAAGACTGCGGCGCCCGGTGGGACCGCGTCGATTGCGCGCTCAACGACTATTCGGTCTGGAAGCTTGTGGCGAGCGAAAGCGACCCTTCGGTTCTCTACGCCGGCACCGGATCGCCCACCCGGTCGATCCTTTTCCGGTCGCGCGACGGCGGCAAGACCTGGGAGGCCACGCCACTTGAGATGCCCGAGCGCTGCGCCGGGGTCAGCCGGCCGCGCATGCTCGCCCTTGCCGTCAATCCAGACGATGCCAACGACGTCATTGCTGGCGTTGAGGAAGGCGGCTGTTTCCGATCCCGCGATGGAGGCGATACCTGGGAACGGCTGGACACCGCCTGGGAGGATCACCCGGGCAATTCCGACATTCATGACATCGTCTTTTTGCGTGGCGAGCCCAAGGTCATCCTGGTTCTGACGGTTTTGGCGCTGTATCGCTCGACCGATGACGGCAAATCCTGGACCCGCACCATCGCACGCGAAAGCTGGGGCCTGCGCTATTCCCGCTGTCTGCAGCGCAAGCCCGGCAGCGATACTGACCTGACGCTGGGTATCGGTGACGGGACGCCGGGTACCAAGGCCTCGGTATTGATCTCCACCGATGCCGGCAAAAGCTGGACTCACACCCAGCTTTCGATGCCCGCCAACAGCTGCATTTGGGCGTTCGGTGGAAACGACGCCGACCCCGAATTCCTGTTGACCGGCACAAAGTTCGGCAATCTGTACCGGAGCAGCGACGGCGGCCATAACTGGCAAAAGGAATGGCGTGAGTTCAACGAAATAACGGACGTCACCTGGGTCGCCGGCGTGCCGCAGAATCTGGAGCTTCCTCATGTCACAGGCTGATGTCTCCCCCGTCAAGATCGCCGCGATCGGCCATGTCGTCCTGTTCGTGAAGGACCCGGAGGCGTCCGCGCGCTGGTATTGCGAGATCCTCAACATGTCGATCAGCGCGCGTGTTGCCGGGGGTCCGTACAAGGGCGGCATCTTCATGACCTTTGGCGAACATGACCATGATGTCGCTCTGTTCAAGATCGACGGCGATGCGCCCAAGGGGCGCGAATTCGAGCATGTTGGCTTTCGGCTGGCAGCGGACAGTGCCGACGATTTGCGCCGGATCTATGCCTTCTTCCTCGACAAGGGCGTGCGGATCCAGGAAGTCCTGGACCACGGCGTATCCACCGGCATCTACTTCCTCGATCCGGACGGGCACATGCTCGAAGTGTTCCACCAGCGGGTTGCGGCCGAGAATGGCGCGGCCATCGCTGAGCTGCGCGGCAATGAGGGGCAGGCCGATCCGGTCGTGCTTGATCCGCTGCGAGGCTGACGGCCGCGACATTCTATCGAGCCGGTATCGACACGGACTGTTGATACGCGCCCATTATCCGAAGGAAAGATGAGATGAGCAATCAAGGCCTTGGCGCATTCAAGATCCGCAGGTGGTTCAGTCAGATCGAAGAGATCTGCAGCGGTGAAACCGGCGCTGCCGCCGATGGCGAGCCCGTGTTCAAATATATGATCGCGGCGTGCGTGCAGAATCCCTATGCAGGCAGCTATGTTGAGGATCTGGGCGCCTGGATCGATGCGTCTCCCGCGATCGGCATTGAAATCGGCCGCCGCCTCAATGTGCTGACGGGCGGGCGCCCGATCGAAAGCTATGGCAAGGCGGTCATGGTCGGCCTCGACGGCGAATATGAGCATGGCAATGCGCTGCTGACCAATCCGGCCGCCAATCCCGTCCGCGATGCGGTTGGCGGCGGCAAGTCCTGGGTGCCTTCCTCGGGCAAGCGCGGCGTGCCCGGCACGATCCTCGACATCCCGCTCGCACACAAGGACGCGCTCTATGTGCGCTCCCACTATGACACGATGAGCGTGTCTTTCGACGATGCGCCCAATCGCGACGAAGTGATCGTATGCTGGGCATTTGCCACGCGTGGCCGGCTCAACGCACGGCTCGGCGGCCTGAAGGCATCCGAGGTCCGGGGCGAGGATGGACTGGTGTGACGTGGCAAGCCCAACAGTGATCGAACCGCCGCATCTTCCTCCAGCCCCGGCGCCCAGGGCTCTGGGGGAGCGGGAGGGATTCATCGAGACGCGGGATGGCCTGTCGCTGCGGATGCGCGAATGGGGCGATCGCGACGGCGATCCGCTCGTGCTGCTGCACGGCTTGCGGGGCTATTCAGGAACTTGGCGCGGTCTTGCGGGCGCTCTCGCAAAGGGCCGCCGCCTGATCGCAATCGACCAGCGCGGCCGCGGCGAGAGTGCCTGGGATCCGGCGCGCAACTATTACACCGACGCCTATCTGGCGGACCTCGAGGCGCTGGTCGATCAGCTCGGGCTCGGCCGTTTCACACTGCTTGGCCATTCCATGGGCGGGACGACCGCCTATGCTTACGCCGCGCGCCATCCCGATCGGCTCGATGCACTGATCATCGAAGACATCGCGCCCGGTTCGTCAGTGAGCGGCGCGGGCGCGGAACGGATCAAGGCGGAGATGGCGGCCCTGCCCGAGGACTTTGCCGACTGGGGCGCAGCGCGGGCCTATTGGCGCAAGGCCCGGCCGAGCGTTGGCGAGGAGGCGTTGGAGCAGCGTCTGGCGGAAAGCCTGGCCGAGACGCCCGACGGGCGGGTGGGCTGGCGTTATGATGCCGCCGGGATCAGTCGCACGAGGCTGGAGCCGGATCAGACGCGCATCGTGGATCTCTGGCCCCTGGTGGAGGCGATCCGCACCCCGGCGTTCGTCATCCGGGGCGGGAAGTCCGACTTTTGCCGGCTCGATACGGTGCTTGAGATGGAGCGGCGCAATCCCCGTTTCACCCATGCGACTGTGCCGATGGCCAGTCACTATGTCCATGACGATGCGCCGGACATTTTTCATGCGCTGCTCGAAGGCTGGCTGGCGGGTATCCGTTCCGGCGGGGCTGCGGCGCAAAATGAGCGAAAGAACCAGCGGTGATGGACAAGATGCAGGCCAAGCGTGGAAATGGTGCCGTCGCCCTTCTGAAGGCGCTGCGCACGGGCGGCGCGCGCATCTGCTTCGCCAATCCCGGCACGACCGAACTGACGTTGGTCGATGCCTTGGCTGAGGTGCCGGAGATCCGGTCAGTCCTCGCACTGTTCGAAGGCGTATGCACCGGTGCGGCGGACGGCTTTGCGCGGGTGTCGGGCGAAGTGCCGCTCACCCTGCTGCACCTGGGACCGGGCTTCGCCAATGGCATCGCCAATCTCCACAATGCGCGCCGAGCCCATTCTGGCATCGTCAACCTGATCGGCGATCATGCGAGCTGGCATCTGCCCTATGATGCGCCGCTGACGTCCGACATCGAATCTCTCGCCACGCCGGTATCCATCGCGGTGATTCGGATGCGCGACACGGCTCAGATCAGTGTCGACGCCATTCGCGCGCTTGAAGCCGCAGCCGGAACGCCTGGCGGCCCCGTCACCATGATCGTGCCCACTGACATCGTCGACGCCAAGGTCGAAAGCGGCGCGGTTCCGAGTCCGGCGCCACCGCGCCCTCGTGCGGTCGATGCGGCACGCATCGAAGACGCCGCGGCGATCGCTGCAAAGGCGGGCGACCTGATCCTGCTCTTGGGCGGCGACGCCCTCGCTGAAGCGGGGCAGCGCGCCGCCGCCGCGATTGTCGCAAAGGTCGGCGGGCGGGTGCTGATGGAGCCCTATCCGGCGATCGTCGCCCTCGGCGGGGACCTCCCGCCGATCGAACGCCAGGCCTATTTCCCGGACGACGTGATCCGTCAGATGGGGGATGCGTATGTGATCCTGGCCGGCGCGCGCGCGCCGATCAGCTATTTTGGCTATGAGGGTTATCCGAGCCAGCTTGTTCGCGACGACCGCCTCTTTTGCCTCAGCACGCTCGAAGACGATGGGCCTGCCGCCCTCGAGCTGCTGGCGGCCAACCTCGGCTCAATGCCGGTCGAGCCGGTGGAGACCGGATCCGCCACGACCGAAGCCTCAACGCCGGACACGCCCCTCTCCCCCGGGATCATCACGGCCGCGCTCATTGAACGCTTGCCGGAGAATGCGATCATATCGCTGGAAGGGTCGACTCTGGGCGGGCCGTGGCTGCGCCAGGCGCACCAGGCGCGCCGACACCGGGTCATGACCAACACCGGCGGCGCGATCGGGCAGGGGCTGCCCTGCGCGGTCGGCGCTGCTCTCGCGGCTCCTGCTTCGCGCGTGGTCTCGCTCCAGTCGGACGGCAGCGCTCACTATACGCTGCAGGCGCTGTGGACCATGGCACGCGAAAAGCTGCGCGTGACGATCATTCTCGCCGCCAATCATCGCTATGGTATCCTTCAGACCGAGCTCGATCGCGTCGAAGCACCGCTCGAGGATCCCGTAATCGCGTCACTGACGCGGCTCGACAATCCGCGCGCGGATTGGGTGGCATTGGCCGCAGGCTATGGCGTGGACGCCGTGCGCGTGACGAACGCGGGCGAGTTGAACGCGGCGTTGGAGCGCGGACTCTCGCTCGACGGACCGCTGCTCATACAGGCGGAGCTGCCGTGACGGCGCTTCCCCCGGTTGCCATCATCACTGGCGGTAGCGGCGGACTGGCCCCGGGGATCGCTCGTGTGCTGCTGGAGAAGGGCTATGCAGTCGTGCTTGTCGCCCGCGACGAAGCGCGCCTGCGACGGACGGCGGACGCCTTAAAAGGCCATACCGCTGCGCCAGTCGACGCCGTTGCTTGCGACGTTACTCAGGACACATCGGTCCAAGCCATGGTCTCGGCAGCGCTCGAGCGCTTCGGCCGGATCGACCTGCTGGTCAACGCGGCCGCCAGCAGCAACCCGATCGGCGGCGCGATTGAGGAGGTCGATGTGGACGCGCTGATCGGGGATCTCGACACCAAGGTCGGTGGCTATCTGCGCTGCATTCGCGCCGTGGCGCCTGCGATGAAGCGGCAGGGCAATGGGCGGATCGTCAATATCGGTGGCCTGACCGGTCGTTCGAGCGATACGCTGAGCGGGTTGCGCAACGTGGCCGTATCGCATCTCACCAAGGTGATGGCGGATCAGCTCGGCCCCTTCGGTATCACCGTTAACGCAGTGCATCCGGGCATCACACGCACGCCTCATCTGGACGAACTCTTCGCTGAAATGGCGCGTGAAAAGGAGACGACCAGCGCAGCGGTAGAGGCGGACTTCATCAGCCAGATTCCAACGCGGCGCCTGGCGCTGCCCGAAGATATCGGCGAAACCATTGCGTTCCTCGGTGGCCGGCGCGGCGACGCCGTCAACGGCGAATCGATCACCGTCGATGGCGGTTACTCGCGTGGCATCTATCTGTAGGGGGCGGCGACATGAACGACCCGTCGCCGACCACCGTCCCCGGCACTCGCTCTCGCTGCGCGTCCATCATCGCGCAGATGAGATCCTGATCTAGGGGCCTCGCGGTGGCCCCGCCCGCACGGGCTTCATGAGGCGAGCGAGCCTGCGAGCGTCGACCCTGATGGCGCGGCGCGCGGACGCATGGAGCCGGGAGGCTGCTTGCGTCGCAAAGTGTCGTCCTCGAGGCCTTCCGGCACGGACACGCTTGTGGACGGTGGCCCGGGGTTACAACGAACCGTGTAACAGTTTCGCAACTCCTATCCGCTTTGCGGTTCGCCGACCTGTGTTACGCGGAGAGGCCATATTGGCACTTCCCGCCGGCCAAGGCGGACGGAAAGTTCGACGGCATGCCGAAGACGGCGACTTTCCGGAACAGCAGGACAATGAGCGCATGATGAGAATTGGTTTCCGGACTCCGGAAGGAGCAACCCCTCGGCTCTGGTCGCGCCGAGCGGGGACCATCGCCGCGCTGATGCTCGCTACGGTATCGCTTCACGGCTGCAATTCTGCCCCCAAGGCCGAATCGCGTGCCACCGCTTCGGATAGCTACAAGCCGCCGTTCAAAACCGTGGCATCCATCAAGGAATTGATGGATTCCACTGTCGATCCTGCAGCGGACGGGCTGTGGGATTCGGTCGCGATCATCTCGAACGAAAAGGGTGTCGAGAAGCGCGAGCCGCACACTGACGAAGAATGGCAGGCGGTACGACGGCACACCGTCACATTGATCGAGTCCATGAACCTCGTGATGATGAACGGTCGTCACGCCGCCCCGCCGGGGACCAAGCCGAAACTGGGCGAATTGTCGCCCGATCAGATCGACGTGAAGATAGCTGCAAACCGACCCGAGTTCGATTTGTTTGCCGACGGCGTGCGCGGCAAGGCGATGGTGGCGCTGGATGCGATCGACCGGAAGGATACCAAGGCGCTGTTCACCGTCGGCAGCGACATCGACCAGGCCTGCGAAGGCTGCCACGTCGCGTTCTGGTATCCGAATTCCCCGGCCCCGGCCAATTGACGCGCACCCGCGAGGTTTTTCCCATTTTGCTCGGCCGGGCGCCGCTCGCGCTCGGCACTGCTCAAATCTGGAGCTTCGCGCCGGGGCATCTGGTCGGAGCATAGTGAGACAGGCGCACGTCCAATCGCGCGTTCGATTTCGTGAGCCTCGGTGGGCGTGCGATCGATGGAGCGTGACACCCCGGCTTTCAAACCGTTTTACTTCGACGCCGAACGCGACGCATCATCGATGATGTAGCGCCAGCCACCATCGGCCTGCTTGCGCATGACCTCGATCCCACCACCAGTCAGTTCCTGTTTGACGCCATCGGCGCTATTGAAGTTCATGCGCCAGTGGTTGGTTGTCAGGGCTATGTCCTGATAGAGGACGTGCCGACGGTCGCCGAGAACGATCTGCGGTTTCAACGCCAAGAGTTCGATGAAGTCTTCGCGCACGCGCGCCTTGCCGATCATGAGTTTGCCATCGGGATTCACGTAGGTGACATCGTCGAAGTAAAGATCAACCAGTCCTTCTAGGTCTCCTGCGTTGAACCGTACCTGCCACGCGTCGTAGAGCTTATCGATTTCAGTGACCGGAGCGACACGGCGCGGAGGCGCATCCACAGTCGCTCTCGCCGTGCCGCCGATGCCGGCCGCCAGCGTCCCCGCGGCCATTACGCGCAGGAACCTCGCGCGCGTAATGGTGCGCTGCTCTGCATCTGGCGAGCCGAGCAAGCGGGCTTTGCCTGGGTCTGCGCTCTGCCAGGCCTTGCGAATGGATCCGATCACGGCTTGCTCCTCTGATCACGCATGATGGCTATGCGAAGCGGCCATCAAGCTGTTGTGCTACCCTCGAGCTTGCGAGCGGGCGCGCTGCCCGTCCATCTCATCTTCGGCCGAAAATCCATTTGTTTCGGCCTTGGACTGAGCTGCCACGCGGCCGACGGGGACGGTTGCAGGTGGCGGGCAGCCATGGCTTTATGCGTCCCCAACCGCGCAGAAGGCGCGATCGAAATAGACCAGGCCCCGCGCGCGCGTTCCGATCCGGACGTTGACCACATGGCCGACGAACAAGCTGTGCGTGCCGACATTGATGATCTGGTCCAGCGTGCAGTCGAGGCTCGCCAGCGTATCCTTCAGGATCGGGGCCCCGGTTTCCAGCATGTCCCACAGCTGCGGCTCACCGAACGGGTCGGCCTGCGACGCGCCGGAAAAGGCACCGACCAGCGGTTGCTGTTCGTGGCTCAGCACATTGACCGAAAAGACGCCGTTCTGCTTGATCATGGCATTGCTGCGCGTCGATTTGTTGACGCAGACCAGCAGATTGGGCGGGTCATCGGTGATGCTGGTTACCGCTGTTGCGGCGAGGCCGCGGCGCCCCGCCGGACCATCGGTCGTCACTAACGTCACGGCACTGGCGAAACGTGCCATGGCCGAACGGAATGTCGGTGCTTCGCTCACGTCCATGCCGGCGTCCCCCATGCTGGCCCCTTGGGCGCGCATTGCGTGCTGAACGCATTGCGATTCGAGGCAGGTGGCGCTCTGACTCGGAGTTTTCAGCCAAGTGCCACGCCATCCGGTCAGGCGTATTCCACAGTTTACAGTGAATGGCAATATTGGCGCATTGTTGCATAAACAGAACAATTACAGGATGGGAATCATTGGAATCGCAGGGCGCGCGGTGGCTCATCGAGGGCGTTACCCCCATCAAAATCTCCACATCGAAGCGCGCCTCGATCATGCTGACTTCCGCGTTGGAGAGGAAGAACCATTTTCCAATTGTTGCTAATATGCAAAAATTACGACATACTGCAGTACACTGTTGCGTTTTCATCGACTTTCCGCGAGGACTCTGACGATGCGATGCAAAGGCCGCGATTCGATCAGTGGCAAGACGGAGGTTTGTATGACCACCCAGCTTCCCAAGGTGGCGCAGCACGATCAGCGTAGCCAGTCTCATCGGCTTGCTACCGATGACGGCGAAGCCAAATGCAGCGATGAAGTTCTGGCGGGTTCGGTGCCCGCCCAGGTGGTGCAAATGGTCGATGTCTTGGCCCAGGCGAAGGACGCGGCGATCGGCGTACAGTCGCTCACCCTCAATGGCTGCAACGCGCGCGGCATCTTTCTGTGAAGGGATAGGCGATGCAATCCGAAACCGGCCCGGTAATGCTCAAATATCCGCTGTCGATGCGCCTGCTGCATTGGGCGCGGGCGGCCATTGTCCTCGGGCTGATCAGTTCGGGCTGGTATATGACCGGCCTGCCGGAATCGACCCCAATGGCAACTTTCGACATGTTTTACCATAATCACAAGCAGTTCGGCGTGCTGGTCTGGCTGCTGGCGGTGGTTCATCTGACGATCCGCTGGCGCAACCGCCGGGTGCTGCCGCA
This sequence comes from Sphingomonas bacterium, assembly GCA_040006055.1. Classification (GTDB taxonomy): domain Bacteria; phylum Pseudomonadota; class Alphaproteobacteria; order Sphingomonadales; family Sphingomonadaceae; genus Sphingomonas. The sequence continues at coordinate 19,442 of JBDTXU010000069.1, forward strand.
CGCACCGCAGTCCCTTTCGCCCTGGGAAAAGGCCTTGTCCCACTTGGTGCACCGCCTGATCATCGCGCTGACGCTGATCACGCCGCTGCTCGGCTATTCGATGTCGTCAAGTTTCACCCAGAGCGACGGCGTGCCGTTCTTCTTCTTCGGCGACTTGCCCGAAGTGCTGCCCAAGAATGACGATGCGTTCAAGATCCTCGACACGCTTCACGGCTACAGCGCCTATCTGCTGCTGGGCCTGATCGCGCTGCATTTGGCCGGGGCGGCTAAGCACCGTCTCATGGACAAGGGCGGCGAAACGGATGTCCTGCCGCGGATGCTGTGACCCGGCTCCTTTCCAGCCCGAGGACCTGAGCGATGACTGACTCCGCCCTGCAGCTGCTGCGGCTCGAATATCTCGATGACGCCGGCTTGAACGTAACCAACCCGGCCGACGGCAGCGTGGTTGCGACCATTCGGCGCTACGATGTGTCCGGGCTTACCGAAATCATCGAACGCGCCGAAGCGGCGCGCCATGGCTGGGCTGCGCGCACCGCCAAGGAGCGCAGCGACGTGCTGCGCGCGTGGTATAACCTGATCTGCGCAAATACCGAGGGCCTGGCCCGGTTGATGACGCTGGAAAGCGGCAAGCCGCTCGACGAGGCGCGGGGCGAGGTCAAATACGGCGCGGCCTTCATCGAATGGTTTTCGGAAGAAGCGCGCCGCGCCTATGGCGAGGTGATCCCCTCTCATGCCGCGGGCAAGCGGATCGTGACGCTGCGCCAGCCGGTCGGCACCTGCGCGGCAATCACCCCGTGGAACTTCCCGCTGGCGATGATCACGCGCAAGGTGGGCCCGGCGCTGGCGGCGGGCTGTTCGATCGTGGTCAAGCCGGCCGAATACACCCCACTGTCCGCGCTGGCGCTGGAAAATCTGGCACATCAGGCCGGGGTTCCGCATGATCTGTTCCGGGTTGCCCCGGCCGTCCGGTCGTCCGACGCGGGCGACCTGTTCTGCAGCCATCCAATGATCCGCAAGATCAGTTTCACCGGTTCGACCCAGGTCGGCAAGGTGATCATGGCCAAGGCAGCCGGCCAGGTGAAGCGGCTCAGCCTCGAACTGGGCGGCAATGCGCCCTTCATCGTGTTCGACGATGCCGATCTCGACAAGGCGATCGACGGGGCCATCGCCTCGCGCTTTCGCAACGCCGGCCAGACCTGCGTATGCGCTAACCGGTTCCTGGTGCAGGAGGGCGTCCATGACGCCTTCGTCGAAAAGCTCGCGGCGCGGGTCGCGGCCTTGAACATGGGCGATGGCCTTGCCAATCCCTCGAGCATGGGGCCGCTGATCGCCAGTTCCGAGGTGACCCGTGTGGCCGATCTGGTCAAGCTTGCCGAATCCCAGGGCGCGGTGCGCGTCGGCACACCCCCGGCGACGCCCGTCACAGGCGCCTTCCACCCACCCGTCGTGCTGGCCGGGGTCACCACGGCCATGACCATCGCGCACGAGGAAATCTTTGGCCCGGTCGCTCAGGTCATCCGCTTCAGCGACGAGGCCGAAGCCCTGCGCATCGCCAACGACACGCCGTTCGGCCTCGCGGCTTATGTCTACACCGCCGACGCGGCACGCCAGTGGCGGGTCATGGAGGGGCTGGAATATGGCATGGTCGGGGTCAATGACGGACTGATCTCGACCGAAGTCGCGCCGTTCGGCGGCGTCAAGGAATCGGGCTTCGGCCGCGAGGGCTCAAGCCATGGCCTGGCGGATTACATGAACGTGAAATACTGCCTGATCGGCGGCCTCTGACAAGTATTCCAGCGGGGTAAGCGCACAATGGACGGTGACCGCTTCGAAAAGGGCCTGGCAATCCGCAAGGAGGTGCTGGGCGATGAATATGTCACCCGCTCGCTGGAGCTGGCCGACGAATTTACCCGGCCGATGCAGGAGCTTTCCACCGCCTATTGCTGGGGCGAGATATGGTCGCGCGAGGGGCTGTCGCGGCGCGACCGCAGCCTGCTCAATCTTGCCATGATCAGTGCCCTGAACCGACCGCACGAGCTCAGGCTGCACGTCAAGGCGGCGCTGCGCAACGGTCTGACTCGCGAAGAGATTCGGGAGGCCCTGCTGCAAGTGGCGGTCTATTGCGGCGTGCCGGCCGGAATCGATTCAACCCGCATCGCGCGCGAAGCAATCGCCGAGTTCGAGGCCGAGCTGGCCGAAAAGGCAGGATAGCTTTCGCCGCCGACATTCGGTGTGGTGGGCAGGCGCAAGGTTGGGCTGGACCGGCGGATCTGGCGCAGTTGGGAACCCGGCTGGCCGAAATTGCAGCGTATCGGACCATCCGGGCAATTCTGTCTGCAGCAAGCCGTGTCATTCTAAGTTTGAAATAAAAACTTCACAGGGATCTGCATCGGGCACGGCCGCTCGGTTGGGGGATTTGTCGTTATTTCTGCCGCCGGGCAGTGACACCCGCCAGACCGATCATCCGTCGACGCTGCGGTGAGGCAAATTGCTTCGGAGATAGCAATTGAGCAGTCCGGCGCGATTTCAAGGCGTGGTCGTAAAGGTGCATCGCTACCTCGGGCTGTCGCTTGCCTTTTTTTTGATCCTCGTTGCCGGCACGGGCAGCATCATCGCCTTCTATGACGACCTCGAGCGGACCCTCAACGCGCGCATGCGTGTGGTCACCCCGCAGGCCAAAGGCTGGACTCTGCACGATGCTCTGGTGATCCGCGCGCACCTGGAAGCGCAGGATCCACGATCACGTGTCTTCTCGCTGCAGTTCCCGCAGCGGCCGGATGAATCCCTGTTTTCCAGGGTCAATCCTGCGATCGATCCTCATACCGGCAAGGCCTACGATATCGGTTACGACGAGGTTTTCGCCAATCCTTATACCGGGGAGCGGCTTGGGCAGCGGTTGATCGGTGCCGCCACGCTGCACCCGGCAGGTTTGCCCTCATTCCTCTATTATCTCCATTACGCGCTGATCTTCCCGCTTGGCCTGGGAATTATGCTGATCGGCGTCCTGGGCCTGGTCTGGGCGTTCGAATGTGTGACCGGTCTTTACCTGACGCTTCCGCTCAAGGTGAAACGGCGCAGCGGTGGCACCAAGCCTCGACCGTTCCATCGACGCTGGGCAACCTCGTGGAAAGTCAGTCGAGGGAGCAATTCCAACCGTGTCATCCTGGATCTGCATCGCGCACCGGGGCTGTGGTTGTGGCTGCTGCTGCTCGTCTTTGCGGTCACCGGCTTCGCGCTCAATCTGGGCGGCTACTATGCGGGCTTTGTCAAAACGTTCGCGGCCTACGAACATTTTCAGGAATTGCCGCCGCGCGCGCCGTTGGCGCAGCCGCTGCTCAATCCGCCGGTTGACTGGTTCAGGGCCGCCGAACTCGGGCAACGCTATTTTGCCGAACAGGCGAGGATCGATGGCTTCGCCGTCGGCAAGCCCGCCGCGATCGAGTACCGGGAAGATCTGGGTGTCTATTTCTTCCTGATGCACACCTCGCGCGATCTCCTCGACGCGCAAGGCAACCCGACCGAGACGGATTCGCCCGCGACTGCCGCAACGATCGTGATCGATGCGCGCAATGGGCAGTTCATGGGCTTGCAACTGCCAACCGGACAGCGGGCCGGAAATACGGTGACAAGCTGGCTCGTGGCACTCCACGTCACCGCAATCGGGGGGCGCCCCTGGCAGATCGCCGTTGCCGCATTCGGCCTTCTGGTGGCGGGAATTTCCGCAACCGGCGTCCTGCTCTGGTGGCGCCGGCGCAAGACGCGCCGGCCACAGGCAACAGCGGCGCGCGCCGCCTCGAATTTCGATCGCACTTCCCGACAGGGTCTGCCCGGTCGGTCGCAACTTCCACCCATCGTCAAGACCAACATGTGAAGGGGACCACGCCATGACCAATTCTACCAGAAGCGCTCTCAGACTATCCTGCGTACCATTGTCGGGCGCGATCCTGCTCGCGCTGACGGCTGCGCCCGCAGCCGCTCAGGCGCAGGCGACAGGCGATGAAGAGGCGGCCGACAACGACATTGTCGTAACCGCCCAGAAGCGCGAAGATCGCCTGAAGGACGTGCCGTTGCCGGTGACGGCGGTTGGCAGCGCCGACCTCCTGGCGCATAACCAGACCAGGGCGCAGGAATTTTTCGCAAGCGTTCCGGGCGTGAACCTGCAGTTCCAGAACAACCGGGCCCAGCTCGCGATCCGCGGCATTTCGGCAGGGCCGGTCAGCGGCAATCCGGTGGTTGGCTTCACGATCGATGACGTGCCCTATGGCGCCTCCACGGGCCAGGGCGGCCTGTTCGGTGCGGCGCCGGACCTGGATCCCTCGGAACTGCAGCGGATCGAAGTATTGCGCGGGCCGCAGGGCACGCTTTACGGCGCTGCCAGCATGGGTGGACTGGTCAAGTATGTCACTATCGATCCCGACGTGACCCGGTTCGGGGGCTCGATCGCCGGCGGGGCCAGCATGATCCACGAAAGCGATTCGGTGGGCTACAATCTGCGCGGTGCGCTCAACGTGCCGCTGGATGAACACCTGGCGATCCGGGCCAGCGCCTTCACGCGCAAGGAGGCCGGCTATATCGACAATATCCGGACGGGCGAGAAGGACGCCAACTCCTCGCGCGTCAGCGGGGGGCGGCTTTCGGTGCTGTGGAAGCCCTCGAGTTCGTTCTCGCTCAAGCTCGGCGTCCTTTACCAGGCGCGCGACATCTTTGGCTCGCCCAATGTCGATTCGACGACGGGTTCATACTATCAGCAGACCGATCAGATCGGGTCCGGACGCAGTCGGTCCGACATGCAAATGTACAGCGCAACGATCAATGCCGATCTTGGCGGCGTGGAGCTGACATCGGTCTCGGCCTATTCGCGCGCCACCAATTACGACTATCTGGATTTTACGGCATCGCCGCTGGTCGGCTTCCTTTTTCCCACGGTTTTTCCGGGGGTCGACCCCATCGGGGACATCTTCTTTCAGGGCTACAACGTAAAGAAGTTTTCGCATGAGACCCGGCTGGCGGGATCGGTAGGCGACAATCTCGATTGGATCGTGGGCGGTGCTTACACCCATGAAGACGCCAGATACGACCTCGACAACTATGCGATAAATCCCGCCAATGGCGTCTCGCTTGGCGACGTGGTCGTCTGGCACGACACGATCAAGTACAAGGAATATGCCGTCTTCGGCAACCTTACGGCCAAGCTTTCCGATCGGTTCGATGTGCAGTTCGGCGGGCGATACAGCCATAACGAACAACAGATGTTCCACCACGAATGGTTTCAGGGTCTGCCATTCCCGGCCGACCCATTCGAGGCGACCAATGATCCCAAGGCCAGCGGCAGTGCCTTTACCTACCAGATCTCGCCCCGCTTCAAGCCGACACCCGATCACATGATCTATGGCCGCGTCGCCTCGGGCTACCGCCCTGGCGGCACCAATCCGGTTTGCGGCCCGCTGGCACTGCCGTCAGCGGTGCCGTGCCAATTCAAGCCGGACAAGACGGTGAACTACGAAGTGGGTGCCAAGGGCGATCTTTTGGGCGGGGCATTGTCCTACGACGTGTCGCTGTTCAGCATTGACTGGAAGGACATCCAGATCGTGCAGGTCCTCGATGTCTTCACCTTTAACGGCAACGCAGGCAAGGCGCGCAGCCGTGGGTTCGAGATTTCACTCGTAGCAAGGCCCACCCGTCGACTGGCCTTCAAGGCTTGGTGGTCCTACGTCGATGCGGCCCTGCGCGAAGAGTTTGTCGACGCAAGCTTCTATGCCGCCCGGGGTGACAGGCTGCCCTATTCGAGCAAGAATTCCGGTCGCTTCTCGTTCGACTACAAGGCCCCGCTTGCGAGCAAGGCCGAGATCTCGTTCGGGGCGTCGGCAACCTATGTCGGCGAACGCAAGGGTGAGTTCGTGCCAACTCAGGCCGAGGCGCCGCTACGCCAGAGCTATCCCGGTTATGTCGAGTTCGGCCTCACCGCGGGGCTTGAGGTTGGCAACTGGAATCTCAACCTCTTCGTCCAGAACCTGACGAACAAGCACGGGCTGATCGGCGGCGGCTACTGGAATCAGACCAGCTACAATGCAAAATTGTTCAACTATGCCCAGCCCCGAACGATCGGGCTGAATGCCGAATTCAAGTTCTGATCGGGCATGCCAGCCGGGACGGAATCGTTCCGGCTGCCCTGAAATAATGGCTCAGGCGGCGACGGATCATATCCGCCGCCGCCTGTCTCTTTGCGTCGATCGCTGTCGATTAGCCGGTATCGATCATTTAGCGGGCTCAGGCATCGGTGGCCGGTCCTGGGCCGAACAACTTCGAGCCGCTGATCCGGCCCGAGGCGGGCGTGAAATCTTATCCAGCTATGAGAATGAGCCGCGCCATTTTGATGGCCTGGCCGCTCTATGACGGTTTGGCGCGATGTTGAATCGGGCCTGAGCCGGAACGGCTCGCAGGAGGATGCGTGTTGGAGAAGTCATGCGGACGCTGACATTTCCGACAGCCAGAGTCCCGCCCGCCGCGGCGGTGGGAACAGCGTAACGCATCGCCTTCTCGCGTTGAATCGTTGCGGCAGCCCTGGAACGGCGCACGTGGTTCAGGTTTGACGCATGGTGCCCCAACGCCCCGAGACCGGCACCGGAGGCTCAACTGTACCGGTATCGTACCGTTGCATCACTTGGAGCAACGCACCCAGGCTGTAGTCGGCATTGCAAGATCATACCCACAGAGGGGACTTCCGATGTCTATCGCAACCTTTGGTGACTGGCTTTATGCCACCCCGTTCTCGACCGCGATCAGGGAAACCACCTGGATCATTCCTAATGTCCAGACCATTCACATCCTCGCGATCGCGGTGGTGATCGGTTCGGCGCTGGCCACCGAGCTGCGCTTTGCAGGGGTCTTTGCCACCGACCGCCAGCCGGCGGACATGCTGCACCGTTATCTGCCGTGGATGCGCCGCGCGCTGCTAGTCTTGCTGCTCACGGGCCTGATCCTCGTCGTCGCTGAACCCGGACGCACCCTGGGCAATTTTATTTTCTGGACCAAGATGGCACTGGTCGCCGGAGCCAGCCTGGTGACCCTGCAGGCGCGCAAGCCCCTGCTGCGCGAATCCGTCACGCCTGAGGGCGGCGCTGTCGTTGAGGCGTCGCGCCCTCTGGCCTGGCTGATGGTGCTGATCTGGTGCGCCATCATCTTCTGCGGCCGCTTCATCGCCTACACCTGATCCGCTTGCCCGCGGCGCAGGTCGCGTTTCTCCACTATCCGGGAAAGCCCAGCCATGACCATCGAAACAATACTCCAGCAGATCTACGATCTGCCCCTGTCCAGCGCGATCCGCGAGAACGTCAACGCCTTTCCGGTCATCGAATCGCTCCACGTCCTGGCGATCGCGCTTGTCTTCGGCACGATCCTGATCGTCGATCTGCGGCTGCTGGGCATGGCCGCCCACCGACCTGGCGTGAGGCGCCTGATTGCCGAATTGCTGCCCTTCACCTGGGCCGCCTTCGCCCTTGCGGTCGTGACCGGCAGTCTGATGTTCATGTCCAATGCGGTCGCCTATGCCGCAAATACCGAGTTCCGGCTCAAACTGGTGGCGCTCGCCCTGGCCGGTCTCAACATGGCGTGGTTCCATTCGACCGCCTATCGCCGGATCGACCAGTGGGACGAAGTCCTGCCGCCGCCGGCGACCGCGCGCATTGCCGGGCTGCTGTCGCTGTTGACGTGGATCACCGTTATCTTCCTGGGTCGGTGGATCGGCTTCACGCTCGAAGTCGTGTTTTGACGCCGCGATGCGCGACAACGGGCGAAGGCGCGCTGCCTTGACGTGGCGGGGCAAGGGGCTGGCGCTGCTGTGCACGGCGTTGAGCGTGGCGCAACCGGTCGCGGCGGAGGTTCCGGCTCTGCCGACGGTAACCCCGGTGCCGCCCTCATCTCAGCCGCCACTGTCATCGGCGACACGACCGGGAACCGAGTATAGCGACCTCGCCAAGGCCGGCTATGTCGAGACGGAATATTATCTGTCGGGAGTCGGTCCCGCGATCACCGCGGCGGGCAAGACTCTGTTCGACGCGCCCTATGTCACTCGCATCCTGGTGCGCCGTCCCGCCGACCAGGCCGGGTTCAACGGCACGGTGATCATCGAACCGTTCAGCTGGTTCGGGGAGCGCGGCGCCGGCTGGATTCTCACGCGCGACTATCTGCTGCGCAAGGGCTACGCCTATGTCGGCTATACGCTCAACATCAACGCCCCGCGAGACGATCCGAAATTCCCGGATTCGAAAGGGAAGGAGGGGGCGGACGATCCGAACGGGCTGTACAAGCCGATCGTCAATTTCGATTTCATGCGCCGTTTCGACTATGCGCGCTACGCTCCGCTTGGCAGCTATTACGACCCGGTGCGGTTTACGCGCGGCGGTGCTCCGGATCCCTTCGTGCCGCAATCGCAGGCGATTGGCGCACAGCTGGCCCGGCTGCTCAAGTCCAATGATCCGGCGGGGCCGATGGGAACGCTTCGCGTCGAGCGCGTTTATGTCAACAGCTGGGCCGTGACCGCGCAGATATGGATGGATTACCTCGACCAGGGCCGTCACCAGAGCTGGCGCATGCCCGACGGCGGACCCCTGATCGATGCCTATATGACCGGGAAGATGTCGTTCGGCGAGGTTGGCGGCGATGCCGTGCGGGTCCCGCGCAAGATGCCCGACGGAGTGCCCTTCGTCACCGTCTACAGCGAGTCTGAAGCGATGCACGACGCTATCGAAGGGATTGCGCTGCCGCCCGACAGTAACCGGCCGATGCTGCGCTACTATGAGGTGACCGGAATGCCGCACCTGCGCCTGGGGGACCTTGGTACGCAGCATCGCGAACTGTTTGCCGCTGATGTCGGCAAGGCGAAGGATCCGCGCTGCACAATCCTTTACGACGAGCCGGTGGAAGTCGTCACGAGCGCCCTGCTCGATGCGATGGATGGCTGGGTTCGGACCGGCAAGCCCATGCCCATGGCGCCGCGCCTCGTCCACTCGGGCAAGGGGATCGCCAGAGATGCGGTGAGCGGCAACATGATCGGTGGGGTGCGTCCGCCATGGATCATGGCCCCTGTCGCCACCTATCTGACCGACCAGGAAACCGGATGCGGCCTGGTCTACGATACCAAGGTCGCCCTGTCGGCCGCGCAGTTGCGGCGGCTGTACGGCTCTTATCGTGGGTATGTCAGGCGGTTCGATGCGGCCAAGCGCGCCGCGATCAGGCTGGGATACCTGCTTCCCGAAGATGCCGAGCGGGTGCAGCCGATTGCCGGACCCGAAGACTTCTGAACCGCACGGCCCCGCCGGGGCCATGCTGGGCTATTCCTTCGACTTGCGCAGGAAACGGCCCGGTGAAGCGCCGGTCCATTCCTTGAACGCGCGCGAAAACGCGGCGGTATCCGAATAGCCGAGCTGTTCGGCGGCGACCACGAGTGAAATCCCGGGCTTCGACAGGATTGTCTGGGCGCGCTCCTTGCGCGCTTCCTGCAGCAACTCACGAAACGAGGTGCCTTCCTCGGTCAGCCGCCGCCGCAGCGATCGTTCCGACAGCCTGAGTTCTGCCCCCACGGTCGCACAGTCGATGTGGGTGCGACCCAACCAGCGGGCGATGATATCCCTGGTCAGCGAGACGAAGCTCTGGCTTGGCGTGGATCCCGGACCCATCAGGTCAAGCAGGTGCCATTCCAGAATGTTGCGCAGCTTCATGTCCTCGGACGGAACCGCGCTGGCGAAGGGCTTGTCCAAATCCTCGTTGCTGATCACCAGGGCATTGACCATCTGATTACCCAGCACGGGCGCGCGGAAATACTGTGCCAGGCGGTCTTCGCGGCCGCTGATCGAATGTTCGAAATGGACCGAGGCAGGTGACCATTTGGGCGAGGTCAGTTGCCGGGCCAGGTTGACGTAGCCAGAAATCGCGAACTCGGAATCCTGCAGCCGCGGCCAGATCGCCTCATCCTCGATTCTGTAGGAATAGGTGGTCGTATCAGCGGCGATCGTACTGTCGAACAGGGTGCGGCTTTGCAGGCGCGACTGGAACAACACGAGATAATTCAGCGCGCCGCGCAGGGTGCCGGAGGCCCGCAGCAGGGCATAGAAAGGCCCCATTTCCGCCAGACCGAAAACCGCGCCCATCTCGAGGCCCAGGCAGGGACGCTCGAATTTGTGTGCCGCCTGTTCGATCAGCGCGACATAGCGGTGGAGCGGCACGAAATCGTAAGGCGTTTCCAGCTGCGTCCGGAACATTCCGTGCTCGCGCAGCAGCGGATCGATGCGTTTGCCGACATCGGCAAGCGCATCGAGCAGGGCTGTGAGAAACAGCAGCCGGATCGTTCCCAAGTCGCGTTTTGCGGCCTCGTTAGACGGCGGGGGAGAGTCGGAGCCGGGCATGATCGGCAAAGCGTAGTGGCCGATTATGCAAACGGTCAATCCCTAGCTGCAATTTACAGCCAGGCCGGATCCGACGAAACCGCAAGCCATGCCGCGTGGTCGCTTTCCGTCCATGATTTCGGGCGAATCTAACGATTGGAGAGGTATTTGTGTCGGATTTGAGGGCAGATGCCCGAACAGTTCCGGTCGCGCGACAGGCGACGGAGCTGACCGAAAATGACAAGGGCGGCAACAGCGCCTTCCCGTCATTGCCCCGGATAGACTTTCTCTATCTGTCCGAATCCGACATGGTCCGGGCCGGCGTGACCGACATGGCCAGATGCTGTGATGCCATGGAAGAGATGTTCCATCTGCTCCACATCGGCGATTACCGCATGGCCGGCGGCAACAACAATTCGCATGGCGCGATCGTCATGTTTCCGGACAGCTCGCCGTTCCCCGACATGCCCAAACCGACCGCGGACCGCCGCTTCATGGCCATGCCGGCCTATCTGGGCGGATCGTTCCGCACGGCCGGGATGAAGTGGTACGGTTCGAACACCGAGAACCGCGACAAGGGGCTGCCGCGCTCGATCCTGACCTTCATCCTCAACGACGTCGATACCGGCGCACCGCTGGCGATGATGTCGGCCAACCTGCTGTCGGCCTATCGCACCGGGGCGGTGCCTGGCGTTGGCGCCCGCCACCTGGCGCGCAAGGATTCGCGCGTGGTCGGCATCGTCGGCCCGGGCGTGATGGCGCGCACTTCGCTCGCCGCTTTCATGGCCACCTGCCCGCTGATCGATACGGTCAAGATCAAGGGGCGGGGCCAGGCCAACCTCGATGCCTTCACCGCATGGGCCGCGCAAACCTATCCGCAGGTTACCGTGCGCACGGTCGAAACCGACGAGGAAGTGGTGCGCGATTCCGATATCGCCACCTTCTGCGCCTCGGTCGCGACCGGCGATCCCTCGAAATACCCGACCGTGCGCCGCGAATGGGTGCGGCCCGGCACCTTCCTGCCGATGCCGGCACCGTGCAACGTCGATGCCGGCATGGAATCACCGGAAATCCGCAAGGTGCTCGACTTCACCGGGCTCTACGAAGCCTATCTCGAGGAACTTCCCGCGCCGCGACACAATCACGTGCCCGCCATCGGGGTGCGCTTCTTCGACCTGGTCGAGGAAGGCAAGCTGCGGCGCGAGGCGCTGGAAGACCTCGGCGCGATCGTGTCTGGCGATACCCCGGGCCGCCGCAACGACGAGGAGATCATCATCCTCTCGGTCGGCGGCATGGCGGTGGAAGACGTGGCCTGGGGAACCATGGTCTATCGCAACGCCATCGCCAACGGGATCGGGGTCAAGCTCAATCTCTGGGAAGAGCCGGCGCTCAAATAACCGCCGTTTCTCCCGATCATCCCCCCAACCAAGCGAGGCCCCATGCCCGAAGTCATCAAGGTCAAGACCGGCAACAAGTTCGAAGAACACGGCTCCTACTCGCGTCTCGTCGCGGTGGACGACCTGATCTTCGTGTCCAACACCGCAGGGCGCGATCCGCGCACCAAGCTGATTCCCGAAGACCTGGCCGCACAGACCAACCAGGTGCTCGACAATATTTCCGCAGCGCTGGCTTCCGTCGGCGCCGTGCTCGCGGACGTCGTCTCGGCGCGGGTTTTCGTACAGTTTCCGCAAGACGTCGAGACGGTCATGGAAGCTTACGGAAACCGGATGCGCGGGATCAATCCGACCCTGACCATGACCTGCCCACCGCTCGGCTCCGCCCAGTACAAGGTGGAAATCGACGCTACCGCCATTCGCGGGGTTTCCAAGGCAGAGGTCAAGGAACTGCTCATTTCGCTCTGATCATCCGCCCGCGCGCGGCGGCCGATATCCCACCTGCAAGGCCCTTGTTCCATGGCTCCCCAAATCGCTCCGGTCGAAACGTCAGGCACCCTGCCGCAGGAAACCACCGTGGTGGTGATCGGCGGCGGGATCGTGGGCCTGTCCACCGCGCTGTGCCTCGCCGAGCGGGGCGTGCCGGTGACGGTGATCGAGAAGGGCCGGATTGCTGGCGAGCAATCGTCGCGCAATCTGGGCTGGGTGCGCAAGGTGATGCGCCCGCCGGTCGATCTGCCGATGGCGCAGGCGGCCGAGCGGCTGTGGGCGCAGATGCCCCAGCGCGTGGGTGACGATTGCGGCTTTCGCCAAGCCGGCATTGCTTATGTCTCGCGCACGGCGAAAGAACTCGCCGTGCATGAGACCTGGCTGGAATCGGTCAAGGGGTCAGGGGTCGATTCCCGCCTGCTGACGCCTGGCCAAATCGCGGACATGATCCCGGGCAGCACCGGTACCTGGGTCGGCGGGATCGTCACCCCTTCCGATGGGCGGGCCGAACCGACGCTCGCTTCCAGTGCGATCGCCAGGGCCGCGATGGCCAAGGGTGCGGTGATCGTTGAAAACTGTGCCGTTCGGACACTCGAGACGACCGGCGGCGCGGTCAGGGGCGTCGTGACCGAGCGGGGCGAGATTCGCTGTTCGCAGGTCGTCCTTGCCGGCGGCGTCTGGTCACGCCGATTCCTGGCCAATCACGGCGTGCAGTTGCTGACCCTGCCGCTGGTCGCCGCCGTTCTGCGCACCGAACCGATGGAAGGGCCAACCGATTGCGCGGTGGGCGGCGCGGATTTCTCGTTCCGCAAGCGGTTGGACGGGGGCTATACCATTACCCAGCGCGGAGCGCTGTTCGCGCCGCTCACGCTCGATCATCTGCTGATCGGGCTGAAGTATATGCCTACGCTGGTTGCTCAGTGGCACAATTTGCGGGTATCGTTCGGGCGCGAATTCCTTGCCGACCTGGCCCTGCCGCGGCGCTGGAAGGCTCATCAGGTTTCGCCGTTCGAAAAGGTGCGGACCATGGATCCGCCGGTCAACCAGGGCCTCAACGAAGAAGCGATGCGCAACCTGATCGCGGCCTGGCCGGTTTTCGCGCAGGCCAGGATTGCGCAGCAATGGGGCGGTATGATTGATGTTACGCCGGATTCCATGCCGGTAATCGGACCGGTCAAGCGACTGCCGGGTCTCATTCTGGCGACGGGATTTTCCGGCCATGGCTTCGGCACCGCGCCTGCCGCCGGCGCGCTGGCGGCCGATCTGGTGATGGGCAGCACCCCGGTGATCGATCCCGCCCCCTATCGGCTCGACCGGTTCTGAAAGGTCCGGCACCCGCCTGGCGGGACAGCCTGCTGCCGCTCCTCGCCGTTGGACTATGGAGCGGAAATTCGATCGTGGCCAAGGCATCGGCCGGGGTTGTCGGCCCGGTCGAGATGACCTTCTACCGCTGGCTGGGTGCGGCGGCGTTGCTCGCGCCACTGGCCATTGGTCCGATCATCCGGCATCGGGCCGCGCTTTTCCGCCGCCTGCCCAGGCTGATCCTGCTCGGTCTGCTCGGCTGCGTGCTGTTTCCCTATCTGATGTACCTCGCGGCGCCAGACACGTCGGCGATCACCATCGGCATCATTCAGGCCCTGATGCCGGTCATCGCCCTCGGCCTGTCGCGGATGCTGTCCGGTGCCGCCATCGGCCGCGGCGCCTTTCTGGGCGCTGTCGTATCGTTGCTCGGCGTGATCGTGGTGGTCTCGCATGGCGAGCCTGAGATGCTTTTTTCGCACCCGATCAATCGCGGCGATGCGATCATGCTGGCGGCGACCGCATGCTTCGCCATTTACAGCGTCCTGCTGGAGCGCTGGCGCAGCGAATTGCCGCTGAGCGCCGAGCTGTTCGTGCAGGTGGGCGCGGCCAACGTCATCCTGTTGCCAGCCTTCCTCATGGCGCGCGAACCCGCGATCGCGCGCTCGGCCATTCCGTTGATCCTCTATGCCGCCGCCGCCGCATCGGTCGCCGCGCCGCTGCTGTGGATGAAGGGTGTCGCCCGGATCGGGCCGACACGTGCAGCGACATTCTTTAACCTCCTGCCCGTCATCACAGCGGCTCTGGCGATTGCCGTGCTGGGCGAAGCGCTGACGGTCGCGCTGGTGTCAGGCGGGCTGCTGGCGCTCGCCGGGGTGGTGCTGGCTGGGCGTGCGGCCAGGGTCTGACGCGTCGGGCAGGATCAGCCGAACGCAGCTGTCCCCTCAAGCCGCATGCACACCGCCTTCGGCTCGGTAAAGGCGTGGACCGCCTCGGTGCCGAATTCGCGGCCGAGTCCGGACAGCTTGCTGCCGCCGAAGGGCATGGCGAGATCGAGCACATTATGGGTGTTGAGCCAGACAGTGCCGGCATCGATCCGTTCAGCGAGGAGATGGGCATGATCGAGGTTGCGCGTCCAGATACTGGCGGCAAGGCCGAAAGGGGTGTCGTTGGCTAGTGAAACGATCTGCGCGCGGTCCTCGATCCGCATCGCGCAGACCACTGGCCCGAAGATTTCCTCGCGCATCACGGTCATGGCGGGAGTCACCCCGGCCAGCACGGTGGGGCGGTAGAACCAGCCCGGTCCCTCGCCCGCGCCCCCGCCGGCCACGGCCTGCGCGCCTTCGGCGATCCCGGCTTCGACCAGGCTGCGCACGCGCTCGCGCTGGCGGGACGAAATCAGCGGACCGATCTGGGTCGCGGAGTCGAACGGCGAGCCGAGGCGCAATTCATCCGCAATCCGCGCGACGCCGTCCATCACCCGGTCATAGACCGGCGCTTCGATCAGTAGCCGCGAACCAGCGGTGCAGATCTGTCCGGAATTGGAAAAGATCGCCGCGGCGGCACCGGGGATGGCGCGATCGAGATCGGCATCGGCCAGGATGATCGTGGGCGATTTGCCGCCCAGTTCAAGCGTGACGCGCTTCATCGTCGCGGCGGAGGCGGCCAGGATGCGCTGGCCGGTGGCGGTCGAGCCGGTGAAAGCGATCTTGCGGACCAGCGGATGATCGACCAGCGCGGCACCCGCCTCATGGCCAAATCCGGTGACGATATTGACCGCCCCGGCGGGGAAGCCGGCCTCGGCAATCAGCTCGCCCAGACGCAGGGCAGTCAGCGAGCTCTCTTCCGAGGGCTTGAGCACCACGGTGCAGCCGAAGGCGATCGCCGGCGCGATCTTCTGGATCGCCTGACCGATCGGGAAGTTCCAGGGAGTGATCCCACCGATCACCCCGACCGGACGGCGCTGAGTATAGGCGCGGTACACCGCGTCCTCGGGCACCAGTGGATTGTGCGTGATATACTCGCCATTGATCTTGGACGCCCAGCCGGCGAAATAGCGCAGCCCATCGATCGTGAACTGGAGATCGATCGCATCAGTCACCGCCAGCAGCTTGCCGCTGTCGAGCGATTCCAGGGCGGCCAGTTCGGTGCGGTGTCGTTCGATCAGCAGCGCCAGGTTTTCGAGCAGGCGACCGCGATCGAGCGGGCGCATCGTCTGCCAGGCCCGGCTTTCGAAACAGGCATGGGCGGCCTTCACCGCGCGATCCACATCTTCGGCGGTGCAGGCCGGAAAGGCGATGATCGTCGCGCCGGTCGCCGGATCGATCGCATCGATCATGCGTTCGGCGCCGCGCGGAACGACCAGTTCGCCGTTCAGCAGAACCCGGCCGCTGGGGAGCGTGACGGGCGGAATGATGGTTTGAGAGGACATGGTGGTTCCAGACGGGGTCCAGCAGAGCCTTGGCTCGGCTTCAGGGGGTTGGGGCCGGAGCGATGTCGCCTTCGACCTGGGTCGATCCGACGCTGGCGTAAATGGCGGGCCGGTATTTGCGCAACCACAGGCCATGCAGCAGCCCGATCGCGACCAGGCCCACGAACAGGAAGGGCAGGCGGTTGACTACCGTCAGGTCCGTGCCGGTCAGGGCCGGATAGTTGGCCAGCGACAGATAGGTGATCACGGCAATGGCCAGCCCGGCGAACAGCGGTGCCCAGACCGTTCCAAAGGAAATCTCGCCGCGGCGCGCGAAGTAGAGCGGGATCGACAGCGAGGTGGTGGCGAGCAGGATTTCCAGCCCGACCGCGCCCATCGAGGACAGGCTGGTCGAAAGGCTCAACAAGGGGTCAAGCCCGGCGAGGGAGAACAGGGCGATGATGACCGCCAGCACCAGCGTGAGCAGCAGGCACGCTATGTAGGGCGAGCCGTGGCGCGGGTGAATCAACCCCAGCGCGCGCGGCATCACGCCATCTCGCGACAGGGCGAAGAAATAGCGGGCGATGTTATTGAAGAAGCCCAGCGCCGCGGCGAAAAGGCTGGTCACGGTCAGGAGGTTGAGCGCATCGCGTCCGAACTCGCCAAGGTATCGCATGGCTATCCCGCTCACCAGCCGTCCGGGATCGGCTGCGGCGATCTGCTGCACCTTCGCCGGCGACAGGGCCAGCACCAGGCACCACGAGGACAACACGTAGAAGGTGCCGAGGATCAGCACTGCGCCATAGGTGGCGCGCGGGATGGTCCGTTCGCGATCCCGCGCCTCTTCCTGGTAGATCGCGGTGGCTTCGAAGCCGATGCAACCGTTGATGGCATAGATGAGCGCAATCCCCAGCCCGGGCGCGAAGATCGCGTGTGGCGAGAAGCTGGAGAAGTCTAGTCCGGAAAACCCGGTATCGTAGAGGATCAGCGCATCGATCAGCACGATCAGCCCTACTTCCAGCAGCAGCGCCACGGTGAGCACTTTCACGGCCATGGTGATCTTGTGATAGCCCAGCCAGGCGATGCACAGGATGCTCAGCGCGGCCCACAGCTCCCACCGCGTCGTCACGCCAAAGGCGGTGTGGACCAGGTCGGAGGCAAAGAACGCCATCGCACCGAGGACCGAAGCCGCCGCGCAGATATAGGCCACCACCGCGACATAGGCTGCGGCGATCCCGGCCTCCTTGTTGAGGCTGTGCGCGATATAGGCATAGAACGCCCCGGCGTTGCGGACATGCGGGATCATCCGCACATAGCCCATGGCAAACAGCATCATCACCGCGCCCACCATCAGCTGGGTGCCCGGCATTCCCGCGCCGTTGCCGAAGGCCAGCGCCAGGGGGATAATTCCGGCCAAAACCCCCATCGGGGCAGCACAGGCCAGAATCATGAAGATGATGTCGCCGGTACCCAGCAAGCCGCGCATCAGCCCGCGTTCGGGGTGTGCGTTGGGTTCGGCGGCGCTCATGATTCCTGGGTCATCCTCTCGGTTCGGCATGCAGATCCATTGCCATGGCGATCAATGGCAATTCGGCGGTCCGGCGGTAGTGCGCGGGCGCCACCATAGTTGGCATTTTCGGCCAGCGATGGGCTGAACGTCGATATTGCTAGCCCCGGGCCTCAAGGCCCGGCGCCAGCGCCATGACCCGCAGCGGGCTGCCAGACCCGCCCTTGATCTTGAGCGGCATGGCCACGATAACCGCGCCGAACACCGGCAGCTGATCGAGGTTGGTCAGGCATTGCAGGCCGAACCGGCCGTTGCCGTGCAGGATCGAGTGCGCCGGCAGCGGCTCGTCGAATAGCGAGG
This sequence comes from Sphingomonas bacterium, assembly GCA_040006055.1. Taxonomy (GTDB): domain Bacteria; phylum Pseudomonadota; class Alphaproteobacteria; order Sphingomonadales; family Sphingomonadaceae; genus Sphingomonas. The sequence continues at coordinate 37,280 of JBDTXU010000069.1, forward strand.
CCTGACCGGCATCGGTGCCGACGGTTTCGACGCCCAGGCCGATGCAGTTGCGCTCATGGACCAGAAACCGCATCGCCCCCGCATCCGGCCCGGGTGAATGGGCTCCATCGTCCCTGAGGTTGAGATAGGCTAGGGTGCCCACCCGCTTCGACCAGTCGGAGCGCAGCAGGATCCAGTGCCGTTCCGGGATCGGGCCGTTGCGCGCTTCCCACGCGTCCAGAAAGGCGCGGGTGACGACGAAATCCTCATCCTCCTCGGCCTCGCGCGCGATATCGATCACCACGGCGGGATGGATGAAGTCTTCCGGGGGAACGGCATCAACCGTGCCGTTGGGAATGTCGCGCCCGGTCACCCAGTGCGCCGGGGCGTCGAAATGGGTGCCGGTATGCTCGTTCATGGAGATATTGTTCCAGTACCAGGCCGGGCCATTGGCGTCGTAGCGCGAGACCGTCTCCATCCGGAACGGTTCGCACTGGCCGAATTCCGAGGGCAGGACGATGACCGGAAAGTCGCTCGACAGCACGTTGGTCAGATCAATCGCGCGGATTTCTCCACTCGCGATCCCGGCCAGCATGGCGGCAAGCGCCGGATTGACGGTGCGCGTCACAGATTCTTCTCCCTTGCATAAAGCGCTGGGTCGGCCAGCCAGCGCGCCATCGCATCGCTGGCGACATCGCCAACGCAGGTCTGTTCCCGGCCTTGTTGCAGGGCTTCGACGATGGCGGCGGCGATCCGGGCGGGGGCGACCCTGGGTGGTGGCACAGACTGGTGATGCTCGTCTTCGACCGGGCCGGTAAAGACCGACAGGACCCGCACCCCGGCGCAGCGCATTTCATGGCGGAACGCTTGCAGCAGCGAAAGGCGCGCGGCCTCGGCAGCGGCAAAGCCCGCCTGGTGCGCCGAACCGGTCAGGGCATCGCTCGACAGAAGATCGACGAAAGCGCCGTGCGGTCGGCTGGCGAGCATGGGGCCGCAGCCCTGCGCCAGTCGGGTGAGGCCGATCGCGGCCACTTCGAACGCGCGGCGCTGCTCGACGATATTGCCGCCGGCGCTCACCCCGCCGCCGCGCACGTGGCGGGCGGTGTTGATGACGATGTCGAGCGGCCCGCCGATTTTGCTCAGCGCTTCGGACAGGCTGACTTGGTCAGCGATGTCGAGCTGCACCGGCTGCACGACCGCTAGTCCGAGGATCGGATGATCGCGGTCGCTTCGGCGCGAAGGCGGCGCCAGACCAGCGACGATCAGGCCCGCGCCGGCATCGTGCAGCGCCCTGACCACCGCCAGGCCGATCGCGCTGCGGGCATCGCTGACTAGCACCGTCTTGCCCGCCACGGGCACCACGAATTCGCGCAGTTGTGGATCGGCCATGTCGAAGTCTCCGGGGAGCGGGAATGCGAACATCGCGGCATTCCCGCCTCTGTCGAGTAAAAGGCGGACCCGCACCCGGTCGCCTGCCGCCAGATCTCGGTGCAGGTGGACCAGCGCCAGGGGGCCGGCATCAAGGGTGACCTTACCAACGCGCCAGGGCAGGTGATCACGGAAATAGAGGTCTGTCGATGTTCGGATGGTGGTTTCGCACAGAACCTCGCCGCCGCTTTGGCAATCCTGCCAGGCCAGTTCACCCCAGCAGGCGGGACAGGCGTCGCGCGGCGGGTAGGTTGCCGTGCCGCAGCTGGCGCAGACCTGCAGCACGAAGCGCCCTTGCGCGGCGCGGGCCGACATGGCGTGCATCGCCCGGCTGCGGGTGGCGGGCGCGGTGTGGCGGGCCTTTTTGCGCGCCAGCGGGTCGCGCGTCTCGCGAGGAATGCGGCTGGTCATCGCAGTGCTTTCAGCGCGGCCGCGCCGGTGCAGACGCCGCGATCGTAGTTGACCAGCCCGAAGCCGGATATCAGCGCGATCTCGGCATCCGGCACCTGATCGCCCAGCGGCTGCCGGGTGATCTGGCGCAGGCCTTCGGTCACGTTCTGAAAGCCGCCGGCCGCGCCGGCCTGACCCGCCGAAAGCTGGCCGCCATTGGTGTTGAGCGGCAGGTCGCCGGCGATCTCGAAGCGCGTGCGCCGGATGAACTGCGCCACCTCGCCTTTCGCGCAGAAGCCGAGATCCTCGATCTGCATGGCCACGATCACCGGATAATCGTCATAGACCTGCAGGGTGTCGACATCCTCCGGCCCTATTCCGGCCGCGTCCCAGAAGCGGCCGATATCCATCGCCCAGCCGCCGCGCAGTTGGACGGGGTCGTCGGGAAAAGCGTTGTGCCGTTCAATCGTGGCGAGCACGCTTGCCGCGGCCAGCCCCCGCGCCGTCGCGATTTCGGGGGTGGTGACGACGAAGGCATCGGCCCCGGCGCAGGGCATTACACAGTCGTAGAGATGCACCGGATCGGCAATCGGTCGGCCCGCCAGATAGGCCTCGAGCGTCAGGGGACGGCGCTGCAGCGCGAGCGGGTTCGAACCGGCATTGGCGCGCTGCGCGATGCACAGCTTGCCGAAATCCTCGCGGGTGATGCCATAGGTGCGCATATAGGCGTCGGTGATCAGCGCGAAAGTGGCATTGGGGCCGCCAAAGCCATAGGGATAGACCGCATCCTGCGAAAACCGCGAAAAGCCTGCCAGGCTGTGGCGGAAACTGTCGATATGGTTGGTATCGGCGGCCATGCACAGGACGATCTCTGCGTCGCCGCACTGCACCGCGCGGGCGGCGCGGCGCAGCGCCATGACCCCGCTCGCGCCGCCGGTCGGCAGATGGTCCAGCCAGCGCGGCGACAGCCCCAGGTGCTGGGTCAGGCCAACCGCGGTATCGGGCGCGGCCGAGAAGCTGGCAAAGCAGAAGCCGTCGATATCCTTTGCGGTCAGGCCGGTCGCTTGCGCCAGCTGGCGCAGCGCCCGTCCCGCCCACCAATGTGCACTTTCGAGCGAGAATCGGGCATAGGGCACCGTAATCGGCGCGCAGATCGCCACGCCGTCATAAGGAGCAGGCGGGCGGCTCATCCGTTCCGCTTCTTGAAGGTGCGGGTATCGTACAAGGCACCCGCTGCCATCCGTTCCGCGACGAGATCCTTGAGCGTGGCGCGCAGGATTTTTTCGGTGGAGGTGCGCGGCAGCTCGTTCACGAAGCCGATCCAGCCGGGAACCTTGTAATAGGCCATCTCATCCAGCCCCCAGCGGGCGATTTCTGCGGCAACATCCGCCCCGGCGCCAGTGCCGTTGGCCACGATCAGCGCCGCTACTTCGTCGCCGCGCACCGGGTCGGGCGTGGCGGCTACGGCCACCTGGCGGATCGCCGGATGCCTGGCGAGGATCGATTCAACCTCAACGGCGGCGATATTCTCGCCCGAACGGCGGATCACGTTCTTCTTGCGATCGACGAAGTGCAGGTCGCCATCGGCATCGCGCGAGATGATGTCGCCGGTGTGGAACCAGCCGCCCGTCCAGGCGTCCCGCGTCGCCTCGGGGTTTTTGAGGTATTCGCGGAAGAAACCGTAGCGCGGATCGGGGCCGGCGCGCCGAACCAGGAGTTCGCCCGGCTGGTCGCCCACGACATCGGCATCAGCATCGTCGACAATGCGGATGTCGACCTCGTTGGTTGGGCGTCCAAAGCAGCTTGTGCCGATCTTGCGCGGCGTGCGGTGGGCGCTGATCACGCCGCCGCTGCCGGTTTCGGTCATCGCCCAGGCCTCGATCAGCGGGAAGCCGAATCGTTCCTCGAACGGACCATGCAACTCGGCCGGAGCGCCGGCGCCAAAGCCGAAGCGCACCGCGTGATCGCGATCTTGTGCTGAGGGCCCGGCTTTCATCAGCATCGCCGGCATCACCCCCAGATAATGCAGGCACGTTGCCTTGCTGCGCCGCACGGAATCCCACCAGGTGGAGGGGTGGAACCGGTCCAGCAGCGTCAGGCAGCCGCCGATGGTAACCATCCCGATCACCGATACCGCCATGGCATTCATGTGGAACACCGGCAACGGGGTCAGCATCCGCTCTTCCCCCGGGCGCAGGCTGATCAAGCCGCCAACGTCGCGATACCAGTCGCCCGAATGGAGGAAATAGGCGTTGGTCAGGACGCAGCCCTTGGGGCTGCCGGTGGTGCCTGAGGTATAGAGCAGCCCCGCCTCGAGGGTGGCATCGTCTCCACTCGCGATCCCGCCCGTGCGCGGCAGCGGGTGCATCGGGTCGTCCGGGGTTATCGGAGTCATGGTGCTGCCGACCGCGAGGGCCGCCGCCGCCATCTCGTCCCGCCGTTCGGGCAGGACGAACGCAACCGACATTTCCGAATGTTCGATCAGATATTCGAGCTCGCTGCGACGCAGATCGGGATTGATCGGGACGACCGACGCGCCGAGAGCATTGGCGGCAAACCAGAGTTCGATGAACACGGGCCGGTTCTGCAGCAGCAGACCGACACGGGTGCCTTTGCCGTAGCCGGCTTCAGTCAGCGCCAGTTGCCGCGAGGTCACCCGATCGAGCATCGCCGCATAAGTGATTTCGCCGGCGGGGATGCCATAGGCCGCTGCCGTCTCGGGCAGGACATTCAGGAACGGCTTGTCGCCCCAGCGGATCGCCGCGGCCCGGAACCGTTCGAATACCGTCTTGTCATCCACCACTTTAACGCGCCTATATATAGATATGCATATACATATGTTTATAGATAAACAAACTACTGTCAACGCGACGGCGACGCGATCGGATCAGGCCCTTCAGGGGCTCAGCCGGGCCAGATTTTCGAGCATGCGAAGCAGCACCTTGCGGCAGGCATTGCGCTCCGCCGCAGTGATGCCCGTGCTCAAATTATTGAAGTAATCGTCCATCGCCGGCCAGCTTTGCCGCAGTTGTTCGCGGCCCAGCGCGGTCATCACGATTTCGCGCCGGCGCTGGTCGTGATTCGGGATGCGCCGCTCGACTAGCCCTTGCGACACCATGGCGTCGACGGCGCGACTGGCCGACGATTGCTCTGTAAAGGTCCGCGCGGCGATCTCGTTGATGGTGAGGCCGTCCTCAATGTGCAGTATCGAGAGCGTACGCAGGATCACCAGATTGATGCCGTTGGCGCCGAGCAGGCGGTTCTGCGTGGCCTGCCCGAGGATCGCGAGCCGGTTTACCAGATAGGGCAGGTAAGATTCCAGCTCGTCCTGCGAGGCGGGTGGTGCGGGGATAGTCATTCCGTTTCCCTTGGCGTGGTAATGCCGACACTGCCGGACATCGCTTTCAGCACCCGCAGCGCCTGGTTCTTGTCGTCGGTGCCGAGGCCATGGAACCAGTCTTCGAGCATTGCGTCGTGGCGCGAGCGGACGGCGAGGTAGAGCTCCCGGCCGCGCGCGGTCAATTGCACCACGAACACGCGCCGGTCGCTGGCGGACATCTCGCGAGTGATCAGGCCATCGGCGGTCAGCCGGCGCACCAGCCCGGTGACATTGCCTCCGGTGACCTTCAGGTGCCGGGACAGGTTGCCTTGGGTCATGCCGTCGAAGCTGCGGTAGAGCTGCGCCAGCACGTCGAACTTGGCGAGCGTGACCCCGAACTCCCGACCGACGGCACGGTTGAGCCTGGCGAAGACCGTTCCGTGGACATCGAGTACGGCGTGCCAAAGCTGTGTTTCCAGGTTGCGCGGGTGCTTCGCGAATTCGCTCCCTGGATCGGGTTCATCGGACTCAGTCATCCCATCCTCTCCAGGCGCCAGCCGCAGGCCCGGGGGGTATTGCGATCTGCCCCCGGGCGGGCAAGCACAAATCACGCGAACGAGCGGATGGTGCGGATCAAGCCGTCGAGGTCGCCGCCTTCGCCGTCTTTGACTGCGGTTTCGCGCAACCGGCGCGCCCAATCGGCGGCGTCCGCGCAACCGGCAATGCGCTGGATCTCTTCGGTCACCTTGGCGAACTTCGACCGGCCGCGCGTGTGGGTATCGGAATAGCCCTTGATCAGGCGCTGGCACTTCAACACCTCGAGCCCGAGTGCGTAGTTGCCGCGCGCCAGTTCGCTGGCCAGGGCGAGCCAGGCGGTGCGGTGCGCGGTTTCCTCGCGATGGCGGAGCGAAATCCGCCGCAGCCGGCGCAGGCCGCCGACCATATAGAGCACCAGGAACCAGCCCGGTGAATAGGTGCGCACGCGCCGTCCCTTGCTGATCCGCCGGTCGAGCCAGGCATAGAGCCGCGGCGTGCTTTTCAGCCACAGCCCCAGCCGTGCCGGGGCCAGGCCGACCATTTCCTCCAGGCGCGGGTGCATATATTCGGTAGTGGCGAAGACCTGACCCGCGCGCAGGCCGATTTCCTGCTCGATCCGGCGATGCCGCGCGGCGCGAGTCTTGAGATCAGCAACCCGCACGACATCGTCATAGGCCATGGCATTGGCAAGATATTTGGCGGCGTTGACACTCAGTGCGAAGCCGTGTTCCGCGCCACCGAGATCGCGGTCGAGCTGATGGATCGCCTCGAGCGCGGACAGGTATTCCGCCCCATAGGCCAGGTCCTGAAAGTCTGTCACCTTGGCCAGGCCCGCGCGCGCCATGGACGCGACCTCGGCCGGCAGTCCGCCTTCGAGGCGCGCCAGCAGGGCCGCGGCGCGCGGTGAGAGGGCATTGTCATCACCCGGAGCGAAGTTTGGCAGTTCAACAGCTGCCTGCTTTGCAACGTCCGGACCGTCTTTCACGCGCGAATAGGCGGAGTCGAAGGTCTTGATGCTCGCGGTCACGCCCTTGCCATCGGCTTTGATCACCGCGTGATATAGATCGACCGCGAAGGGCAAGCTGCCCGATGCCGCCAAAGCGCCGAACATCGCAGAGGAGATGACGCTGCCATTCGCCGCGGCCATGGCGTTCATGTCGAAGATGATGCTGCGCTTGGCGGTGCGGCCGATTGCCTCGGCGACGACGCCGCTATCGGCAATGCCTTCGCCGGGCGCACTTTTTTCCGAAATCGCGAAAGAACGGTGGGACGAGGCGATGAGCGTGGTTCGTTCGGGCGTGACGATTCCGCGAAGGACCGAACGACCGGCCTCGATGAATTCAGAGGCGATCACCACGTCGACATCGCCGGGGGTGGGCATCTGGGCCAGGATCGGGACCTGCTCATCGCGCGGTTTCATCATTTCCACATAGTAGATCGTCGCGCCGGTACGCTGCGCAACGCCCGGAACCGAGGTGGACTGGGCTACCCAGCCGGCATCTTCCGCCAATTTGACGATCCATCCGGTTAGCACGCCGCCGCCCTGGCCGCCCATGGCGACAATCGCGATCGCGATCGGACGCTCGGTCGCTTCGCCGCCCGCCGCGAGGCGCAGTCTGACAGTCTCGTTGCGCATCAGGCCGGCTCCATCACGATCCGCCGCCGCTCGCGGCGATCCTGCAGCGCGCGCACCAGCACCATGGCCGTCCGTGTCTTGAAGCGATCCCACCGGGTCGGGTTGTGGATGATGTCGGCGCGGTAGAACGAAGGGCACAATACTGCCGCTTCCGACACTTCGCCGCAGTTGCCGCAGCCGACACAGGAATTGTCGATCGCGGCCACCGGATCGTCGCGTAGCGGATCGTCGAGATACTTGACCGAGAGCGAGGGACAGCCCGAGAGGCGGATGCAGGCGTGATCGCCCGTGCACACGTCTTCATCGACCCCGAAGCGCTGCGTGATCACGCGTTTGCCGCCGTTGACCGCCTTGGCCTGGAGCGGGCGCTCGCGCCGCTGCTTGTTGAGCATGCATTCGGAGGAGGCGATGATGATCTTGGGGCCTTCCTCCTTGGTCGTCAGCGCCTCGGTCAGCACACGCTTCATCTCGCCGACATCGTATGTGCGATCGACTTCGCGAACCCAGGTCGCGCCGACGCCGCGCACTGCCTTTTCGATCGGGTTGTTGGTCTTGCGGGCCTTGTTTGGCGCGCGCGACGAAAGAATGTCCTGCCCACCGGTGGCGGAGGAATAGAAGTTGTCGACGATCAGGAAGACGCCGTCATGCTTGTTGTAGACGGCGTTGCCGATCCCGCTGGTCAAGCCGTTATGCCAGAAGCCGCCATCGCCCATCACCGCGATCGAGCGCTTGCCGGTGCTGCGGCTGAAGGCCGAGGCCGAGGCCGCGCCCAGGCCGAAGCCCATCGTCGTGTTCCCGAGGTTGAACGGCGGCAGGATCGAGAACAGGTGGCAGCCGATGTCGGCCGAGATATGATGTTCGCCAAGATCCTGCTGGACCAGCTTCATCGCCGCGAAGATCGGTCGTTCCGGGCAACCGGTGCACAGCCCCGGCGGGCGCGCGGGGACCGCGGACTTAAGCCGCTCCACTTCCGGCAGCGCCAGTACCGGCCCGGCATCGGGGCGGGGAGGGCGGTTGCCGAGCAGGCGTGGATCGGCCTGCTCGAAGAAGATCTCGAACCCTTCAAGCAGGGCCTGAACTGAATAGTCCCCGCCCATCGGAAGGACATCCTTGCCGTAGATCCGCGCCGTCAGTCCGCTGCGGCGCAGGACGGTGTTGAGCGCCTGTTCGAGATATTCGGGCTGGCCTTCTTCGACCATCAGGACCGCATCCTTGCCCCGCGCGAATTCTTCGACTTCGCTGTCGATCACCGGATAGGTGACGTTCATCACGTAAAGCGGGACCTGCGTATTGCCATAAGCATCGGACAGGCCGAGATACTGAAGGGCGCGGATGACGTTGTTGTACATGCCCCCCTGCAGGACGATCCCGACCTTGCCTTCTGCTGGCCCGAACCATTCGTTGAAACGATGCTGCCGAATGAACCGGATCGCCGCGGGGAGACGGCGATGGATCTTTTCCTGTTCGTGTTCATAGGCTGCTGGCGGCAGGACGATCCTGGCGAGATCGCGCCGCGGCGCATTGAGCGCGTCGTCCAGGGTGAAGATCGGGCGAACATTGTCCTTGGCCACGAAGCTGCCGTGCATATGGCAGGTGCGCACCCGTACTTCGAGCATGACCGGCGTGTTGGACGCTTCGGACAGCTGGAAACCCTTTTCGATCAGGTCGACGATGCGGCCATGGTCGGGACGCGGATCGAGCAGCCACATCTGCGATTTCATCGCGAAGGCATGCGTGCGTTCCTGCATGATCGAGGAGCCTTCGCCATAATCCTCGCCGATGATCACCATGGCCCCGCCGGTCACGCCTCCCGAGGCGAGGTTGGCGAGGGCATCAGATGCAACGTTGGTCCCGACTGTTGATTTCCAGGCCACCGCGCCACGCAGCGGATACATCACCGAGGCCGAGAGCATGGCCGCAGCCGTTGCCTCGTTCGCCGAGCTCTGGAAGTTGACGCCCAGCTCGCCGAGGATGTCCTGCGCGTCGGACAGCACGTCCATCAGGTGCGAGATCGGCGAGCCCTGATAGCCGCCGACATAGGACACCCCGGCCTGCAGCAGGCCTTTGGTGATCGCCAGGATCGCCTCGCCGCGGAAGACTTCGCCTTCCCCGATGCGCAGTTGCTCGACTTCCTTGGCAAATGATCGCTCGGCCATCACAATCCCCATAATCTATGCATTTGCATACATTATGGGGATTGTGAAGTCAATCGATCCGGGCGCTCAGGCGACGTCGAGGGTGATCTGTTGTGCGTTCATGGAAAAGCCGGGCATGTACCGGCGCAGGATCGCGGCCTCTATCGTGGTGCGTTCATGGGCGTCGCGCGCTTTGCTCATCTCCGCATCGACCAGCGCCTCGTCGCGGCCAAATTCCCTAATCCCGGCAAGGTCCGCCCAGACCAGCCAGAAGGACTTGCCATCGGGCGCAATCCATCCCGGCGCGATCTGCGGGGCATAGGCGCGCGCGCTCGCATTGCCGCCTGGGGTCCAGGCCCGATCCTCGTGGATCTGGCGCCACGGCCCCCAGGGCTGGGCCGCAACCCACAGTCCGAGATAGCTCGGCTTGCCGAATTCGGTGCCGTCCGGCGCGCAGCCGATCCCCGCGCTGCTCATCATGTAAAGCCCCAGCGCCTCGTTCCAGACCACGCTGGGTAGCCAGGATTCGACTACGAGATCGCCCGGGAACAGATTGGTATAATTGACCCAGCCGCGCGGGAAGGTGTGGACGGGCCGGCGTACAGCTATATCGGCTGACCAGTTCGCACTGCCGTCGCGCCGCCGTCCGGCAAAAAAGCGATAGGCCGAACGGTCATGCACGCGGTCCTTGGGCACCCTGAACATCACGAGCTGGTTCATCAGTCCGTCAACGCTGCCGTTGAGCCCGTAGACATAGACATAACCGTCACGGTTCGAGGCGTAGGTCTGGCCCTGCTGGAGAAAGCTGAGCAGCGAGAAACAGCCATCGGGTTCGTTGAAGAAGGGAAAATGTGCCTGCGATTGTGCCTTCCAGTCTTCCCAGACGACCGGGCTCGAGCCATCGCCATTGCACCATGTCGCGCCCCCGTCGGACGAACGGATCAGCTTAGCCCCGGTCCAGCGCCGCGGCCGGTCTTCGGCGTGATCCAGTGTGGCCAGGAACTGGTAGAGGTTCGCACCGATGGCGATCACACCGTGGCCGTAATAGGATGGCGCGCCTTCGGGCCGGGCGGCGCGATCGACGATGGGATAGCCGTCAAGCTGGGCGAAACGGGCCCTGGTCGGCGGTCCCTCCACCGTCCACAGGCGGGTGGTGAAGAAGGTTGCCGGGGGCGGCGCCCACCCCGGTCCGTCGTTGACGACTGCGATCTGCCGGCCATCCGCGGCAAGCGTCATCTTGTAGCCATCGCCCAGGCCGCCCAAGTGCATGAGGGTGCCATCGAGGCGCTGCGCCCCGCGCACCACCGCCGTCCCGCGCGGGCGCGACGCAAAGGCGAGTGGACAGCCCATATTCGCTGCAATGCCGAGCGCCAGGGCCTGGCCCAGAAATTCGCGTCTGCGGTTCATTCTTGACCTTCCCCGGCCTGGGCCGCGACGCGCTGGCACCGGTCCTGACGGCGCGGCTATTTGACCTCGTCGCCGGTCTTCATTTCGACCGTGCCGTCGGCGCCGACCTTGAACAGCGGATCCTCCCGATCGCAGAAATACTCCTGGATGACGTAGTTCGGGTTGCGCTTGTAGCCATAGGTGAACCGGTAGGGCTCGCGCAGCGTCTTGGGATCCTCGATGGTGATCGCATCTTCCATCTGGTCTGGCGCGGTCAACCGAATCCGTTCGGTGATGACCATCTCCAGGCTGTGCGGAATCTCGAAGAACCGGACGTCTTCCTTTACGCCCCTGGTGGTCACGACCAGGGTGCCGCCTTCCCACTTGCCGACGGAATACCCATAATAATCCGGGTTCAGATCGTCGAGCGCCTTCATCGGACGATCGAGATAGATGCGCCGGGTTTGCGTGAGGAATTCGCCCAGCACCGTCACGCGTCCCGGGGTCTGAAGGAATTCGAGCGGAAAGATCGCGCCCATGATCGAAGGCATGCCTTCGGGCTGGCATTTCGTGCTGGGATCAACAAGCGGTGTGCCGGCCTTGAGCATGGCGTCTCGCTTGTCGCGCAACGCCTTCCATTGGGTCGCATAGGGCTCTTTGAGCTTGGGATCATCGCCGGGCACGGGCAGCTCGAGAAATGTGTTCGCGTCGCCTGCGAACGGATCGGGATAGATTTCCCAGACGCCGGTAATATTCGGCTCGCTCGCCGACGCAGCGCTTGCCGCGACGCGAGAAGGCGCGGGGGGTACAGCCGCTGCCGGATCCCTGGCCTGAACTGCGGCGCAGGCACTAAACGAGATTGCCGCCGCGGAAAGCACCGCAAGCTTTGTTCTATGCACTATCATGTCTCCATCCTGGGCGGTCCGGCTGGCCAGGTTTCACCCTTCTGTCAGTGTGTCAGGGCCTGATCACCAGGCTTTGAGGACGCGGCCATCGGCAACCTTGATGGTCTTGAGCATCCCGCCCGGCTTGCCGCCTCGCAGCGGGTAGAAGGTCAGGTCGACCTTATCGCCCGCCTTGAGCGTGTTGTACTTCCAGCCGCCCTGGCTCATCATGTTCACGCTGCTGCACTCCAGGACATAGCGGGTTACATTCCCGCCTTCCTGCACGTTGACCACAATGAACGAGTGCGGATTGGTGAACCGGAATTCGGCAACGGTAGCCCGGTTCTTTTCGATGATCTTGGTCTGATCGAACATCGCGAACGAATGATGGGCAAGCGCCGGGCCCGCGAAGGCCGTGGCGAGCGCACAGACACCGGCGATCGTTGCGACTGTCTTTGCAAAACGCTTCATTCTACCACTCCATCTGGTGCGGCCATCCAACCGGGCGGCAGCTGCGAGCAGGAGCACCTTGGGCTGGAGGCGGCCGACACGACTGCTTCGATGTCCCGCCTTTACCCGGGCCGCGGCGGTGGCGAAGGCGGTTACAGTTGTGAAACCGTTACGTTACGAGTATCAACATCTTGAAATAGCTATGATTTGGCCGAAGTGCGGATTGGCATCCGCACGCGGATGCCGGGTAATGACTGTTGCGATTGCCGTGACGTCACTCGCGTGCTGGGTGTTACGGATTTGATATTATATGTTGCAAATACGCCCTATTGTTGCAACTTTGAAATATGCACAAGAATGGTGTTTCCGAGAGCCCACTCCACACGGCAGATTATAGCGCACGCCTCCTTGCTGCGGCGCAAGTGGCGCGCGCCGCTCTCGAAGGTGGCCGTTCGGATCGCTTGTTGCGGTTGTTCAACCATCTGCTGGACCGAACCTTGGCTGGCGAATCGCCTTCCGAACAGGAGATTGCCCAGAAAGCCTTCGGTGACGACGGTTTCACCGGAAACGGGCAGGACGCGAACGTGCGCGTCTATATGTATCGCCTGCGCAAGGCTCTTGATGCCGCCTTCGCGGGAACGGCCGAACCGAAGCTCCACATTCCCTTGGGCGAGTACAGAATCCGCCTGGTCGGGGACGAAATGGGGGACGGCTGGCATGCGGCGAAGACCGGCGTCGATGTGCCGGGACGGGCCGTTTCGCGGCGGCGGTATTTGCGTATCGCGGCATTGATAGCGGCTGCACTCGCCATCGCGCTTCTCGGCTGGTCGTGGCCGGGCCGCACACCCCCGCCGCTGGCCCAGACCCTGGCATGGGAATCGCTCTACCAGAACGACCGGCCGCTGATCATCGTCGTTGGCGACTATTACCTGTTTGCGAAGCTCGATACGCTGGCCAAGGCGCCTGGCGCGCCGCCGCAGCTGGTGTGGGACAAGGGGGTGCCGACCCGCGAGGATCTGACGATCCTGCAGATCCTTTCTCCCGCGACGGCGGACGCGGTGGTGGATTACAACCAGCAGTTCGTAAGCGGCGGTACGATCGAAGCGCTGTCCGATATCAGGGCAGACTTTGCCCGGTTGCCGGCGCTCCGGCGTCGTACGCTGAAACTTGTCGCGGCCTCGCAGCTCACGCCGGAAATGCTCAAATCGTCCGACATCATCTATATCGGCCAATTCAGCGGGATGAGCGCCCTGTTGCGCGATCCGCTGGCACAGGCCTCGGCGTTCCGGATCAATCCCGGCTTCGATGGACTGACCGACAAGACCAGCGCGACCCGTTATCAATCCGACGGCATGGTGCTGACCGATGAACGGATTGCCCGGCGCGATTTTGCCTATCTGGCAAGCCTGCCGGGCCCGTCCGGCAATCGGCTGCTGGTGATCGCCGGACTGGGCGATGCCGGGGTCAAGGAAGCGGCACAGATGGCCGGTGACCTCCAGCAAATGACGCGCCTCACGCTTGACCCGGGTCTGCGGCGCAATGGTTTCGAAGCGCTGTACCGGGTTCGCACGATCAAGGAAGTGAATGTCGGCGCAACGCTCATTGTCAACCGCCCGCTGCGCTCGGGCGGGATCTGGGACAATGCCGGCAACGTCCCGGCCTACCACCCAATCGACTCCAGGCCGCCGCCTGCGGAGAAGCCGTGAAGGAAAGCCCGCGCGCCGTCCGCAACTAGAAACAATCTGGCCGTTTCGGCAATGTCGATTTGCACCGATTTTCGGCACACCTCGGGCATGAATCAAGGCAAGCTCGCGCCTTTGCTCCTCGCGCTGGCGGTTTTGGCGCCGGTCGCCGCATCGGCCGATCCGGTGGAAGATCTGATTCGGGCGGAAATGGCGCGCAGCCAGACTCCGGGCGTTGCGGTCGCCGTGGTCGAGCGGGGCCATATCGTTCGCGTGCAGGGATTTGGTGAGGCCAATGTCGAGGATGGTGCCCCCGTTCGTGCCGATACCCTGTTCAAGACCGGTGCCACCGGCATGCAATTCACTGCCGCAGCGGTCATGCTGCTGGTCGAAGACGGCAAGATCGAACTCGATGCGCCGGTGACGCGCTACCTGCCTAAGGCGCCGGCCAAGTGGAGCAGTGTGACGATCCGCGCGTTGCTCGATCACACCTCGGGCCTGCCGGCGACGCCAAACGGCGATTTTCGCGCCGATTACACCAATGCGCAGCTGCTGGACATCATTGCCGGGCAGGATCTGAACTTCCCCGCCGCTTCGCGCTGGCGCTTCAGCTATGCCGGTTACATCGTGCTCGGTTTCGTGATCGAACAAGTAACCGGCGAGCACTGGACGCGATTCATGGCGCACCGGCTCTTCGAGCCCCTGGGCATGCGGTCGGCGCGGGGCATCGACGAGCTGGCGATCGTTCCCAATCGCGCGGCGGGTTACGAACTGCGCGAGCATGTCCTGCGCAATGCGGAATGGGTTTCAACTACCGCCAACTCGACCGCCGATGGTTCGCTCTATCTGTCGGCGCTCGACTACGCGGCCTGGGCCCAGGCCGTTTCCCAGCGGCGCCTGCTGAGCGGGGCGTCATGGGATCTGCTCTCGCGGCCCGTTCGCCTTGGCAACGGCGCCGTCTGTTCCTGCCTGCCGGGCTGGTCGCTCAGCACGACCGGAGCGGACTTGGCCTGGTGGCAATCGGGCAGCTGGCAGGGCTTCCAGACCTTTACTCTGCGCTACCCCGCCCGGGACCTGACGGTGTCGGTCTATGCCAATGGCGAGAACGCCGACGTGCAGCATCTGGCGCGCGGCATTGCCGGCCTGACGGATCCCGCGCTGGCGGGAGCGCCGGCCATGCCGCGCGCGGACGCCGATCCGGCGGTCACGGTGAAGGCCAGGAACCTGATCGGAGTCATTGCGGCGGGCCGCGCCAGCCAGGCGGATTTCGCCGATTTTGCCAAGCTCGATTTCGCCGAGCTGACTGCGCAATATGCCGGGATGCTCGCCGCGCTGGGGCCGCTTTGGGATTTCGAGCTGTTCGACCGCGCTGCGCGCTGCGCCGAAACCACCTACCGCTATCGCGCCCGCTACGCCAAAGGCGTGGTCGAGGTGCGTCTGGGCCTGGGCGCGAACGGTAAGGTCACCAATC
This sequence comes from Sphingomonas bacterium, assembly GCA_040006055.1. GTDB lineage: Bacteria > Pseudomonadota > Alphaproteobacteria > Sphingomonadales > Sphingomonadaceae > Sphingomonas. The sequence goes on from JBDTXU010000069.1 coordinate 52,577, forward strand.
TCGAGATCGTTCCGCTCAGCGACTGGAATGAGCCGCTCTAGGATGGTCCGCTCGTCATGCGCGGGCACGGCCAGCCCGCCGAGCCGATATGCGCGGTGGGGTCAAGGTAGAGCGTGGATGGCGATCAGACGCCGCTGCTCCGGCGCGCCGCTCCGCGCCCGGACTTCAAACAGCACTTCAAAATGGTGTGCCGCGCCCACCTTTCGCCTCAGGCGGACAATTTCCTGCGGTGCATTGAGAAGCGCGACGACGCCAGCGGTCCCCGTGTTGCCGAGGCCGGCAAGCACGATCAGCCGGTGTCCTGCCGAACTGGTCCGGACCGAAAGATAACCATAGTCCGTCCAGTCGGTCGACTGTCCGTCAACATAGACCTGGCCGCGAGACACCGCGCCATTGGTGGTGTCGATGAGCTGATCATAGGCAGCCAGACGGAAACGCGATTGGGCGAAGACCTGCGGCTCCAGCACGCGCAGTTGCGACAACCTGCCGACGAAGATGATATCCCGGCTAGCGAGGAGATCCGGGCTCAGCGCGGATGCCGGGAGCATTTGACTGCTGCTCGAGTCTTTTCCGCCTCGAGGATCGGGGTTGTCCTGCAGGGTCCAGGCCGCCTCGACAGCGCCGATCGGTGCAAAATTGAGATTGAAATCATAAAGCTGATAGAAGGATTCAGGGTGGGCCTTCAGGTAATTGCCGAAGTCTTCGCGGGTCTTGACGGCGGGATTCAGAATCATGCGCTGGATGCCGCGCTGATCCTGCGTTTCGGCGAGCAGCATGCTGTCCCCCACCACAACCAACGGATCGAACGGATCGGCCGAGCCCCCAAGCAGAGCCTGCCGCACGCGGGCCACGCCAGGCGTGCTCGTCGAAGCTGACGGCCAAATGTTCCAGCTGGCGAAAGCCAGCGCCGCGCCGACAATCAGGAAGAGCCCAAGAGTCACTGCGGGGTTATAGGCCAGCGCCCGTCGCAACCGGGCTGCCCTGCTTGGGGGTTGGGCCTGACGATCGCTTCGGTCGAGAGCGATGCGGTATTCCCCCTTGGGAATGACCAGGCGCGGGCCGGTGCGTGCGAGATAGTATTCGTCAATGCGCTTGCGCAGTCGGTGTACGTAGACGCGCACACCCGAATCCGAACCGGCATCGTGCGTGGCGACGCTCCCGAACAGGGCCAGTGCGACCTCGATTTCCTTTGGCGAACGAGGGTCGCGTGAGCGCTCGACCAGCAGGTCGAACAGGGCAAGCTGGGTGGCAGACCGCCCCTTGGCCAGGATTTCGCGAAATCGCGCGGTTTCCGCTTCGAAGATCGCTTCGCTATCGTCAGGCGGTTGTGCCGTCATTGATCCGTTCGCCTCGACCCCGATAAGCATGCCGCCTGTTCTTGGAGTGCAAGCCTCCCGAACGAACCGGACACCTAGTTACCCCTAGCTGGCGATATGGCAACGCCAATCGCGGCACAGACGCCTTGGTCTTATTGTCTCTTTAGAGCAACGAATATTCCTATAGGCTTTCTATTGTTCGAAAATTGGAGGCGGGCGCGGAACTGATTCGGGGGGCGTTGGCGCCAGTCCGCGCGCGTCGCGGAAAAGTGGACCTGCACTAGATATCTGGGCTCCATCGGGTCCGCGGGATTGATTTTGTTTTAAGCTTGAAATATGCACGTGCATAGATCTGGGGTGGATTCGCTGTTCCGTCGCTGCCGCCGCGCCACGATCGCGGGGCAGGGGCCAAGCGTGCCCTAAAATTGAAGACGAAAACAGTTGTGGATATTGAGGGAGATCGACTTTGAACGCCATTCACACATGCGGCGCGCTGAAGTTCAAGGCAGGCCTGCTGTCTGGCGCGATGCTGGCGCTCTCGACGCTGCCGGCCCACGCCCAACAGACAAATGCCACGACCGCATCGACTGGCGATCAGGCTTCGGCTGCCACGACTACATCGACCGGCGATCTGGATTCGGCTGCCGAAGGCGACATCCTGGTGACCGCCACCCGCAAGACGACCGCGCTCAGCCGCACGCCGGCCAGCATCGTCGCCAAGGATCGGCAGGAGCTCGACGCACAAGGCATACGCTCGATCGCTGACCTCGCCTCGCTCACGCCGAGCATCACTTTCGGGCAGAGCGCCGTCCAATACGGCACGGGGCAAAGCACCATTTCGATCCGCGGGGTCAATTCGCAGTCGGGTATCCCGACCACCGGCGTCTATATCGACGATACGCCGATTCAAACCAGGGTGGGTGTCAGTCCGTCGCTCGGTAACGCCTATCCCGATGTGTTCGATCTGGAACGGATCGAAGTCCTGCGCGGCCCGCAGGGCACCTTGTTCGGGAGCGGCTCGGTGGGCGGCGCGATCCGCTTCATACTGCCAAAGCCGAACTACGATTCGGCCAGCATCTACGCCCGCACGGAATTGGCGACGACCAAACACGGTAGCCCGAGCTACGAAGCCGGTTTCGCGGTCGGGGCTCCGATCGTCGAGGGCAAGGTCGGTTTCCGCGCCAGCGTCTGGTACCGTCGTGACGGCGGCAATATCGATCGGCTCGATCCCTACACGCACGATCTGGTGCAGAAGGACAGCAACCATACCGAAAGCTTCTCGGCCCGTCTGGCCGTGGGCTGGCATGCCACCGACAACCTGACCCTTACCCCCTCGGTATTCTTCCAGGACCAGAAGATCGCCGACGGCTCGCGGTTCGAACTGGCCACGTCGGACATTCACGACGGCAATCTGCGGATGAGCCTCAACCAGCGCGCCGAACCACACAAGGATCGCTTCGTCCTGCCCGCTCTCAAGGCCGAACTCGATCTTGGCGGACTCAGTCTGATCTCGGATACTTCCTATTTCCACCGCACGACCAATACGATCAATGACGATACCTCGCTGAGCTACGTCTTCTCAGGAGGCTTCGCCGGAGGCCCGTTCCCGTCCGGTTTCGAGGATTACGCGCCCCATACCGTCAACGATACCAAACAGACCGCCTTTACGCAGGAACTGCGCATGCAGGGCAACAGCGCCAACGATCGCCTCAACTGGATCGTCGGTCTCTTCTACCAGAAGTCCTATGTCCGCGATCAGTATCGGTCCTACGATCCTCGCCTGCTCGATGTCATCAACCTGGGGCAGGCCCAGATCGGCGATCCGCCGTTTGCCAGCCTGACCGATTCATTTTTCGGCACCGAACTGTATCAGGGGCTCTATTCGGTGTTCCAGCGCAACGAGCATCGCGACCGGCAATATGCCGCCTATGCCCAGGCCGACTACAAGATCATCGATCGACTCAAGGTGACGGCCGGCCTGCGCTATACCATCGCGAAATACGCCTTCACCGGCTTCGGCGCGGGTCCAGTGCTTGCCACCGATGGACAGACCGATACCGCCAACACGACAAGCAAGACCCTGACACCCAAGTTCGGGATCTCGTTCCAGGCCGATCGTAACAACCTGTTCTATGCCAGCGCGAGCAAGGGTGTGCGCGGACCGGGCGTTTCGCCCCCGGTCGGCGCGAACTGCATTGCCGACGCCGCGGCGATCGGCTTCGATCCCTTCGCCACGCTCGACGTCAAACCCGATTCGATCTGGAGCTATGAAGTCGGCAGCAAGAACCGCCTGTTTGGCGGCAAGGTGGCAATCGATGGCTCGGCCTATCATATCGACTGGAAGAACGTGCAGACGCTGTTTGCCCTGCCGCAGTGCACGATTCAGACGGCACTCAATCTGGGAAGCGCGAAGATCGACGGTTTCGACCTGGCCGTTTCGGTCAAGCCGGCGGCCGGACTGACGGTGGGCGGCTCGGTTTCGTATATCCACGCGCGCTATACCACGCCGATCTTCGGTCCTGGCGACCCCAATATTCCCAACGCGCCAAATGTGATCATTCGACCGGCAGGTGAGCCGTTCCCGCTGGTTGCTCCATGGACCATAGCGCTCAATGTCGAATATGAGCATCAGGTCGGAAACGCCCAACTCTATGGCCGCACTGACCTCAGCCTGACCAGCCATGTCACCAAGCCGGTTCCGCACACGCCGTTATACGATCCGACCCTGCCGCGGTCCCCGTCCACGTCGCAGCTCGACCTTCGCATCGGCAGCAGGTTCAAGCTGTCGAGCGGCAAGGATCTCGACCTGAGCGTGTTCGTCAACAACGTCACCAACAGCATGCCGCTATTGGCTTTGTTCCATGAAAACCCGGCTTCGACCTACTACCGCGCAGGCACATTCCGCCCGCGTACCGTGGGTGTGACGCTGATCCTCAGGAACTGAGCGCGGACGCGTTCGGGCCGGATGGCGTGCCCGCACGGAGTGGCGATTGACCCAAGATGCCAAGGATCTGGCCGACCCTGCAATCATCTGACAATCGGTGCGAATACTAGACTGACCTCTGGGTGGTCCGGCGGTCGGGCACAAGCGGGAGCGGATGGATGAAGCGATATCGGGGCAGGGCGGCGCAGCTCGCCGGCGCACATGGCATCGGTGGACTGCTTGCGCTGGCGGCGATCTGCTCGACCTCAGCGCCGTCCTGGGCGGCCGATGTTCCCGAGGTCGGGATTCCATCAAAGCTTCCCGGTCCAGGTCCGTACACCTTCCGCAGCGCCGAGCAGCCGGTGGTCAAGGTGGAGATCATCGCGAGCGGTCTTGCGCATCTTTACAGCCTGGCGTTTCTACCTGGCGGAGATGCGCTGATCGTCGAGCGCGGCGCACGGCTTCGCCTGCTGCGTCAGGCCACCGGCATCAAGCCCGAACTCGTTCCCCAGCCGGCCACCAATGTGCCTGAGTATTCCAAGGTGGAACATCTCGATCCCCTCGACGTCCTGGGCATCCAGGACGTGATGCCGGATCCCGATTATGCGACCAACCACCTGGTCTATTTCACTTACAACAAGCCGGTCGGATATGATCCCAAGGCCAAGCGGATCACGGCTGCGCACGTCGTTGCGCGCGCCCGCCTCGACGATCTGCGCCTGACCGATATCAAGGAACTGCTGGTCGGTGAAGCGAGAGTCGGCATCGGCGGATCGCGCATCCTGATCGGCAGGGACGGCGATCTCTATGTTTCGGTCGGGGCATTGAGCGAGGGCGATATCCAGTCCGCCGCCCGCATCGACAACATCTATGGCAAGGTGCTGCGGATTGGTCGCGACGGGCATGTCCCGGCGAACAATCCCTTCGTCCACACCAAGGGTGCCCGCCAGGAAATCTGGACCTATGGTCATCGCGATCCGCTTGGCCTGGCGATCGATCCGCGCTCGGGGCGGAGCATCGCGTCCGAACATGGCCCACAGGGCGGGGATGAGCTCAACGCATTGCTGCCGGGCCGAAACTATGGCTGGCCGAACTCCACCTACGGCACTGAATATGGCGGTTCGCGCCTTCCCATCGCGCCGGTTCCAGCGGGAACGCAAGGCCCGTTGCTCATCTGGTCGCCGTCGATCGCGCCGAGCGGAATCGCTTTCTATACCGGCGCAGCCATGCCCGGCTGGTCCAACAACTTGTTCGTCGCGAGCGCCCGGCGCGGGCAGATCAACGGGACCGGCGCCTTGATTCGTGTGGTTCTCAACGATCGGCTCGAAGAGACGCGCCAGGAAGTGCTGCTCGAGGGGCTGCACCAGCGGTTCAAGGACGTACGCCAGGGTCCGGACGGATTGCTCTACGCGGTGACCGACGAAGACAATGCCGTGGTGCTGCGGATCGGTCCCGGCGTCGATCCGGTGCAAGGCGCTGCTGCGTCAGCGCCCTGACGCGTCGGGCATGTCGCCGGGCGACATTGACTGGAGCTTGCGCAGCCTTGCGGTGATTTCCGCGATGTGTCCGCTCATTGCCACTGCAGCAGCGTCGGCGTCGCCGCGCGCGATCGCCGCGATCACGGCGGCATGTTCGTCGGCCGCTTTGCCCTCGTCGAGCGTGCGCCACAGATTGGAATGCCAGAAGCGCATGGCGCGTTCGTGCAGGGACTTTTGCAGTTCGATAAGCACCGGGCTGCCCCCGATCGCGGCCAGCTTGGCATGAAAGGCGTGGTCGCGTTCGATAAAGCGATCGACGGAACCGGCGTGGTTCCCTTCTTCGTCGCGGGTGCGCGACGTGATGCGCGTCAGTTCCTCAATGTCGGCGGGCGTGGCGCTCACGGCGGCGCGGCTTGCCAGCACGGGCTCGAGGATCGATCGCGCATCGAGCAGGTCGATGATTCGAGCGATCGAATCGAGCTTCACCAGGATGCCCTTGCGCGGAACGATCTGGATCAGCTCTTCCTGATGCAAGCGTTGCAGGGCCTGGTGCATGGGAGTCCGGCCATATCCAAGCTTCTGGCAAAGCCAGTGCTCGTTCAGCAGTTCGCCGATCGGCAGGCGGTGATTCAACACCTGCTCGCGCAGCGCGTAATAGGCCTGGTCGGCCAGCGAGGGCCTGCGTGAATCGCGGCGGGGCGCGTTGGAGTCACCTGAAGCGGGAAGGGGAGCGTCGGTCGCTTTGGGTTTCGGCGTCCTCGACAAATGTGTGTTCCCCAAGCCCGCCGGGTGGCGCGATGACCGACGCTAGTAACTCCCGCGGAGCCGACTTTCTAGGGCTTTGGCCGTGGGGGGCGGCGCCGCTCGCCAAGCTTCATTCTTTTCCGCCCATCACAAAGATTCGCTTCCGGAGCGGCGGAATCAGTGATATATCAGAAAAAATATCTGATGATGCAAGGCATCGCTTCCGATGGCGGATGACGATGAGAAGGGGATGCAAATGACCGAGCTCGCGCGTATCTCCGGCCCCGATCACAACGCCGATCTGTCGGCCCTTGTGACGATCCACGCTCATGAGCAGCCGTGGAGAAGCACGGCCGTCCGGGGGGTGGAGGAAAAGCTGTTCGAGCGGATCGGCCGGGGGCCGGGCGCGCGCGAAACCGCGCTGCTGCGGCTTGCTCCCGGATTCTCGCCGCCGCGGGAGCGCGCCGAATGCAGGATCGACATCCTTGTGCTGGAGGGGGCTATCGATCTGCTGGGCCGGCACTGCGCGGCGGGACACTATCTGCGCATCCCGCCGAAAGCGGAGATCGGACTGCGCACCACCGCCGGCGCTACCATCATGCTCAAGAAGCGCGCCGGGCCGGCTGACGGCGAAGCGATCGCTCTCGATACCAACGACCGTGCCAACTGGGCCCCCTGGGGTGGTCGCGGCTCGGAAAAGGCGCAGATCTACGATCCTGGCAGCCTGCCCGAAGCCTCATGGGTCGGCTTCATGCTGCCCCACCTGACAATTCCCGAGCATGATCACGCCGGCGGTGAGGAAATCTTCATCCTTGAGGGCGAACTGCGCGACGAGCGCGGAAGCTATGGCCCGCGGACCTGGGTGCGGTTTCCGATCGGGGTTACGCACACGCCCGGCGCGCTTGCCCAGGGCTGCCTGATGTTTGTCCGGGAAGGGGATGTCGCGCCATGTTGAGCGGCGATGGCCTGGGCGGGCAATCCCTGGAAGAGATACTGATCCAGACGGCGGACATTCCGTGGCGGGAAAAGTCGCTCGCCGGAGTTCATGAAAAGATGCTGTTCCGTAACGAGGAAACCGGGGCCTCGGTCGCGCTCATCCGGTTCGACAAGGGCACCGGCATCCCCACCCCGCACCTGCATTCGTCGAACCAGATGATGTTCTGCCTCACGGGGAAATATGAATATACCGCGACCGGCGTGACGCTTGTTGCAGGATCATTCTACTGCAATCCCAAAGGGTTGGTGCACGGCCCAACCCTGGCGCATGAAGAGACGATCGTGGTCGAAATCTATGATGGACCGCATTATCCGCAGCGCCCGGACTGGTACGGCAATGACGAGGATGCGCGCTGATGGCGGGGGCTCTACCGGTTCGCGCGGATACGCTGGCGCACGGCGTGGCGCGCATCTTCATCGCGGCCGGGATTCCGCCTGGCGCCGCGGCCATGGCAGCCGGGGATCTGGTTGCCGCCGATCTGGAAGGTGTCGCTTCGCACGGCGTGATGCTGGTTCCGATGTATGTCGAGCGCATCCGTGCGGGGTCGGTTTCACGGCAGACGGCAGGTCAGATCATTTCCGATCGGCAAACGGCCGTCGTGATCGATGGCGCAAACGTGCTCGGCCAGCTCACCGCCCGCCAGGCGGTCGACCTGGCCGCCAGCCGGGCTTCTGAATTCGGCATGGCCACTGTCGCGGTGCGCAATGCGTTCCATTTCGGGGCTGCGGGGCGGTATGCCCGGATGCTTGCCGAACGGGGCTGCATCGGCATGGTGATGTGCAATACCCGCCCGTTAATGGCCCCCCCGGGCGGAGCCGAGCCGATTACCGGCAACAATCCGATCGCGATCGCGGCACCGGGGGCCGGTCCCTTCGCACCCGAAGTGGACATGGCGCTGAGCGCGACGGCCATGGGCAGGATCAGGAACGCCGCCGCCGCTGGTGAGAAAATCCCGCATGGCTGGGCAACCGATCGCCACGGCGCCGATACCACTGATCCGGAAGCCGCCATTGCGGGAATGCTACTCCCGGCCGCCGGGCCGAAGGGTTTTGGCATGGCATTCATGATCGATCTTCTGTGTGGGGGCCTGTCCGGCGGCGGGATTGGGCCGGAGATCAGGCCGTTGTTCGGCGCGCTGGACGAGCCTTATGGCAGTGCGAACCTGTTCATCGCCATTCACGTTGGCCATTTCACCGCGCTGCCCGAGTTCAGCGCGCGCGCAGGCGCGGCTGCCTCGGCCGTCTCATCGGTTTGCCGCGCACCGGGCGTCGAGCGCGTGTTCGCGCCGGGCGAGCTGGCCTATGACATGCGCCGCAAGGCCGATGGCTGGTGTGAACTCGCCCAACCGACCGTGGAAGCGCTGCGCAAGGTGGGCCTCGGCCTCGATATCGACCTTGCCGATCTGTTTCCGCAAGTGCCCGAGCAGAAGGTTTCACTCAGGTGACTGCAAACGCTGTCCCCTCTCCAGCCTTCCCGAATTGAGGCAACAATGCGCCTGGCCACCATCACTCTGAATCACATGTTGCGGATCGGCGCGGTCGAGGGCGAGAGCGTGCGGCTGCTGCCAGCTTGGTTTGGCGACATGGTCTCGGCGATTGGCGCGGGCCGATCCGCGATCGAGCAGGCGGCGGCCGCATCAGCCGAAGTGGTGCCGCTCGCGGCGGTGACAATCGAGGCGCCGCTGCAGCGCTTCAGCCGGGACATCCTGTGCACCGGCTGGAACTATCTCGATCATTTCGAGGAAAGCCGCGGCAAGCGGGATGGGCAGGACGTGGACCTGCCGATCGCTCCCACCTTCTTCACCAAGAGCCCGAACACGGTGATCGGTCCCAATGCTGATATAGGCTTGGATCCGCACATTTCGGCCAAATGGGACTACGAGGCCGAAGTCGGGCTGGTGATCGCACGACGCTGCCGCAGCGTTTCGCGCGCGCAAGCCATGGACTGCGTTTTCGGGTTCTTCCTGGCGAACGACGTCTCGCAGCGCGACCTGCAGCGCCGGCACGGCGGACAGTGGCTCAAGGGCAAAAGCATCGACGCGACCATGCCGATCGGCCCCTTCATAGTGACGCCGGACGAAGTGGACCTGGTCCACACCCGGCTTCAGCTGCGCCTGAACGGCCAGATCATGCAGGACGCGCTGCTCGGCCAGATGGCCTTCGACGTTCCGACCCTGGTTTCTGAACTGTCCTTCGGGATGAGCCTGGACGTCGGCGACGTCCTCATCACCGGAACCCCGGCAGGGATCGGCAATGCACGCGAACCCCCGATATTCCTGAAGCCGGGCGACGAAATGGTCGTCTCGGCCACGGGATTGGGAGAACTGCGCAATCTTATGGTTCTGGCCGACCTGCACGGTGACACCGACATGCGATCGATGAGCGGCGACACGGTCGCGGCATAGCGTGAAAAAAGAGGCAGATTGAATGAAGCAGCAGATCACCACCGACAGGCTTGCCGTTCCCAACGGGCACTTTTCGCAGGCCACCACGATCGAGGCCACCGGCAAGCTGGTCTTCATCTCGGGCATGACGGCGCGCACCCGCGACGGCGGCATCGCCGGCATCGGCGATATCGAAGTCCAGACCCGGCAAGTCTGCGACAATCTGCAGGCCGCGGTCGAGGCAGCGGGCGGTTCGCTCGACGATATCGTCCGCGTCGACGTGTATGTCAGGAACATCGAGCACTTCTCCATCATCCACAAGGTCCGACAGGAATATTTCAAGGCGCCGGTTCCGGCTTCGACCATGGTCGAGGTCTCGAAGATGGTTTTTCCCGATTATCTGATCGAGATCAGCGCCATCGCGGTTCTGCCGAACGGCTGACGACCTGCCCGCCCGCCCCATTCGAAAGCCATCATGACGCAACCCTCCGGCCCCAAGATCGTCCTGGATGTCCATGCCCATCTGGCGCCCGTCGTTGCGGAACGACTGGCCGAGCTGGACGGGGTGGACTGGGATGAGACTGCCAGCGTCATGCATGTCGATGGCCATGCCCTGGCTATGAAGAAGCTGTTTGAACCTGCGGAACTGCTGGCCTGGATGGGCAGCAACAATGTCGAGCGCGCCTGGATATCCGCGCCGCCCCCGCTCTATCGCCAGCAGCTTCGCGGGAAAGCTGCGCGCGATTGGGCCGGCTATCTGAACCAGGGACTTGCGGCCATTGCTGAGGAGTCGTCGGGACGTCTCGAGGCCCTGTTTCACCTGCCCACCCAGGATCCCGAGGTCGCGACGCAGATCGTCGCAGCCGCGCTTGCCGATGGGCATCTCCTGTTCTCGATGCCGACAGGCACCGGGGATGATCGCACTCTGGGCGATCCGGCTTTCGACCCCCTATGGCGATTACTCGACCGGGCGGGGGCTTTCGTGTTCATGCATCCGGGCGAGTGTGCCGACGGGCGGCTGCGCGCCTTCTATCTTTCGAACCTGTTGGGCAATCCATACGAGTCGAGCGTCGCGCTCGCTCATCTGGTGTTTGCCGGAGTGCTCGAGCGCTATCCGGGGATGATGCTGTGCCTCGCCCATGGCGGAGGCCTTGCCCCGATGGTGGCAGGCCGCTGGGAGCGCGGTCACGCGACTGCCAGGCCCGGCGTCGATCGGGCCATCTCCGCTCCGACGCAGCAATTGCGCAACGTCCATGTCGATTGCATCTGCCACAGCGAACCGGCCGCGAGGCTGGCCGAAGAGATTTTTGGGAGCGACAGGGTAGTCTTTGGTTCGGACTGGCCCTTTCCGATGGGCTTGATCGAGCCGCACGAGCAGCTGCGCAGCTTCGACGCGGAACGGCGTTCGCGATACGTGTCCGGCAATCCGCTGCAGCTTCTCGAACGCCTGGAGCGACGTGGCACGCAGGGCGGGAAGTCGGGATGAGCACCGCCATTTTCCGCTCTGGCCGATCGGTCAAAGCGGGCGCCGCGTTCGCGGGTCCAAATACTTTATATATAAACTATCTCGGCGATCAGGGTAGCGTGGCATGGGCCCAACCGGGTTCGTGGCACGTCGCCAGGCTTTCCGGATCGATAGGCGAGAGGACGCACACATGAGCATGAAGACCGGCGAAAAGCACATCCAGGGACTGCGCGATGGCCGTGCGGTATTCATCAATGGCGCGCGGGTGGACGACGTGACCTGTCACCCGGCCTTCGCCCGCTCGGTGCGATCGGTGGGCGGGCTCTACGATTTCGCCGCCGCGCCCGAAAACGCGGATCTGATGACCTTCGAAATGGCGGATGGGACCCGCGCCAACCGCATCTGGCAACTGCCTGAAAGCTACGCGGAGATGGTCCAGCGCCGCTACGCGCTGGAAGCCTGGGGCAAGCTGCATGCCGGCTTCTTCGGCCGAGCCCCGGACTATATCGCCTCGTGCATGTCGGGGATGTTCATGGGGCTCGACGTGCTCGAAGCCTGCGACAAGGAACGCGCCGGGGCCTTTGCCGATTACTATCGCTATATCCGGGACAATGATCTCTACCTCACCTCGGTCTTCAACAATCCGCAAGCGGATCGCTCGAAGTCTGCGTCGGGACAGCAGGACGCCTTTCTGACCGCTGGGGTGGTCGACGAGGATGCTCAGGGCATAACCGTGCGCGGGGCCAAGATGCTTGCCACCGGGGCCATCACCGCGGACGAGATTTTCCTGTCCAACGTCCAGCCGCTGCAGCCGGGGGACGAACGCTATGCGATCTCCTTCGCCATGCCGATGGGCAGCAAGGGCCTCAAGCTGATGTCGCGCAAGTCCTACGAGCTGGCGTCGCCATCGGTGTTCGACAACCCGCTCGGCAGCCGCTTCGACGAAAACGACGCGGTGGCCTATTTTGACGACGTGAAAGTGCCTTGGGAGCGGGTCTTCGTGCTGCGCAACATCGAGATGTGCCAGAAGCAGTTCCAGGGCACGCCGGCCCACGCCTACCAGAACTACCAGGCGATGATCCGCCTCTCGGTCAAAGTGCGTTTCCTGGTCGGACTGGCGCACCGCATGACCGAAATGAACGGTGTCATCAACTTCCCGCAGGTCCGCGAAACGCTCGGCCAGCTGGCCGCCGAGAGCAGCATGATCGATGCGCTGGTGGCGGCGATGGAAGCCAAGGGCGCCTTTCACGGCCGCTACTTCGTGCCCGATCGACCGACGCTCTATGCTGCCGAAATTCTGACCCAGCAGCTTTACCCCAAAATCCTTCACACCCTGCGCGAACTGGCGGGCGGGGGCATGACCATGCTGCCCTCCTCGGTGGCGGATTTTGCCAATCCCGAGATAGCGACACTGATCGAACGCACCCTGCAATCGCCCACCGCGAGCGCGGCCGAAAAGGTCAAGTTCTACAAGCTGGCCTGGGATGCCGTCGGATCCGAATTTGCTTCGCGCCACCATCAGTACGAAATGTTCTTCACCGGCGCGGCCTTCGTGATCAAGGCGCGCGCTTTCCGATTTTTCGATTGGGACGCCGCGGGATCCCTGGTGAGCAATATTCTCGACGGATATGAACTGTCTGACGAATTGACGTGAAAAGGTGCGCCTTCCTCGCTCTCTGAACCTGTCTTCGGCCAGCCTATTGGGCAATCGGATCATCGGCCGTATTCCCCGGGTTTGCCAGATTGAGATGGAACTCGATATCTGACACTCGTCCGCTTGCACATGCCTCCGATTTATTTTAGACTTAAAATAAATCGGAGCAGATCATGCGCATTGCCTGTCTCGGCGGCGGACCCGCCGACCTCAATTTCGCGATTTCGATGGAGCTGCGCGTGGCAGCCGACCTTGGCGATGGCGGGGCGGACGTGCGCGCGCCCTGGGTTAGCGGGCAGGCGCAACGTGCGCGCCGCCTTGCCAAGGCCGCGCCGGGCGCGTGAAATGCGAACGGGTATTCGAGCCGGAGAGGATGAGCGGTTGAGCGGGACCATACAGGATAAGCATGGTGGCAGTGTCGCTGGACGTATGGACGTGCGGCTCTGGCTGCGGCTGCTGAGCTGCTCGACGGTGATCGAGAAGCGTTTGCGCCGCCGCTTCGCCGACCGCTTCGATACCACATTGCCGCGCTTCGATGTGCTTGCCGCGCTCGACCGGCACCGCGAAGGCATGACGATGAGCGAACTGTCGCGCGCCCTTCTCGTCTCGAACGGCAATGTCACGGCGCTGGTACGTCAGCTGCACTCGCAGAATCTGGTGGCGCTGGCGGCGCCGCCAGGCGATCGCCGATCGCAGGTGGTGAGGTTGACCGCCGACGGCACCGCCCATTTCGCGACCCTCGCCGCCGCGCATCATGCGTGGATCGGGGCAATGCTGGCCGATGTGCCGGCCGACCAGCAGGCCGCATTGTTCACGCTGTTGGGGGCCGTGAAGGCCTCGATCGCGCGTGAGGAAGATGACGAGGAATGAGATTCACGGCCCAGGCGCTGGTCCGTTTCGCCCATGTCGATGCGGCAGGTATCGTCTTCTATCCGCGCTATTTCGAGATGGTGAATGCCGCGCTCGAGGATTTCTTCGCGGACAGAATCGGCATGAGCTTCCAGGCGATGCACGGGGAACTCGGGGTCGGCGTTCCTACCGTCAAACTCGAGAGCGAGTTCATCGAGCCCAGCAGGCTAGGTGATCTCCTCGACATCGATATTTCGGTAGAGAGGGTTGGCACGAGTTCCGCGACGCTGCAGTTCGACGTTACCTGCGGGGGCAGGCGACGTCTTGTCGTGCGCAGTGTGATCGTCTGCATGGACCTCGCGTCAGCGAAATCCGTGGCATGGCGGCCCGAGATTCGCGATCGGCTTTCCCCGGTTTCTGAATTCGCGCCTTATGGCGGTGACGCTTAGCATCACGCGAACGGGGGCGGCGGGCGCGTTGACGCAATCGTCTCCGAGCCCGCCCTCACGCTCCCGGGCCGGAATGCGCCTCGCTGCGGCGTCAGACCGCAACGACCGGATGGCGCAGGCGCCCGATGCCTTCGACCGCGCATTCGATCACGTCGCCGGGCCAGACCCATTCCTGCGGATTGCGACCGGCGCCGACGCCTTCGGGCGTGCCCGTGGCGATGATGTCGCCGGGCTCTAGGGTGATGCCCTGGCTGATGTCGGCGATCAGCTCGTCCACCTTGAACAGCATGTGGCTGGTGTTCGAACGCTGCTTCTCGACGCCGTTGACGGTGAGCCAAAGGTCCAGCGTCTGGGGGTCGGGAATCTCGTCGGCGGTGACGATGCACGGGCCCATCGGTGCGAAGCTGTCCTGGCCCTTGGAATAGATCCACTGGCCGGCGCGACGGCAATCGCGCGCGCTCATATCGATCAGCACAGTGTAGCCGAACACATGGGTGAGCGCGCCTTCGCGCGCGACGCCCTTGGCGGTGGTGCCGATAATCGCGGCAAGTTCAACCTCCCAATCGAGCTGCTGGGTGATCTTCGCATTGTGCAGGATTGGCTCGCCCGGCCCGATTACGCTTGTCGGCGGCTTGGAGAAGATCACCGGCTGCTTGGGCAGATCGGGCGAGGTATCGAGCGCGGCGGCGGATTCGGCGACATGATCGATATAGTTGAGTCCGATGCCGAAGATGTTCTTGCGCGGGCGCGGGATCGGCGCGAGCAGCGTCACGTTCGCGAGCGGCAGCGCGCCATCGACCGGCCACGCGCCGTCGGCTTTCTTGAGCAGCGCATTCGTCGCCTTCACCGCGACCGGGCCAAGGTCGATGAATTCGAGCATGGTCGAGGGGAGGGCGACGCCGTGCGCCGCGCCGAGCTTGGCCAGATCGATGACGAGGCCATCGAAGATGGCGCCGAGGCGGCCGGCGCTGTCGATTTGGGCGCGATAGGTGACGAGGCGCATCGGAATAACCTTCTGGTTCGAGAGATTAAAGGAGCGGTTGGTGCCCGCCGTTTTCACCGAACGCCTCGGCGCGATAGAGGCCGAGCGCCTTCATCACCGGCAGGTCGTGGAAGGCGAACAGGCAGGCGTCCTCGCGGTCCGAGCCGTTGACGTGCTCGTGATACATCCAGTTGGGCACCACGAAGATGTCGCGCTCGCCCCAGTCGAAGCGGCGGCCGTTGATGATCGAATGACCCGCTCCCTTGGCACACTGATAGACGAAGCTGCCGACCTCACGATGCGCCCTGGTATGCTCGCCGGGGCGCAGCAACTGCATCGAAGCGCCCATCGTCTGCATCACCGGGCCGCCGCTCGCCGGGTTCACGTAGTCCATGTGGATGCCGTCGAACGGCGAACCGTCGCTGACCTTGGCGAAGCGCAGAAGCGCCTCATAAGTTGGCGCCCATTCATATTTGAGCAGGGGTGAATAACGCTTGGACCAGCTTTCGCCAGCCGGACGCAGCGCCGCCGAACCCCAAGTCGCGCTGGAATCATCGACCGGGAAAGAGACGGCCTGCTGCAGTTCCGGGTGCACCTCGTAGAAATTGGCTTCGAGCGCGTTCATCAGCGGGATATCGAGCCCGTCTTGCCAGATGCACGGCGTGCCGTCCTCCGCGACGCCATGTTCGTGCCAGGTGCCGTTGGGGGTGAGGACGAAATCATTGGCGCTAAGCGTCATCTTGTGGCCATCGACGTTGGTGAAGGCGCCCGTGCCCTCCATGATGAACCGCAATGCGGAGGCCGAGTGGCGGTGGCTGGAGGCGCATTCGCCCGGTCCCATGACCTGCAGGCCGGAATAGAGCCAACCGACGACGGCTGCGACGTGCTGCCGGCCCGGATTTTTCAGATAGACGACGCGGCGACCGGCCTGGTCGGGTGTGACCAATTCGAGCGCGCGCATCACCGAATCGCGCAGGTCAGCGAAGCGCCACACCATCGGCACCGAGGTGGAGACAGGCTCCCACGGCTCGATCTTGTTCGCGATCGTCCACAGCGCGCCCGCGTGGCAGCTTTCAAGCTGCCGGTAGAACGCGACGAGTTCGGCGGTATCGGCGACGTTGGCGCGGCCGATCGTCTCTTCGCGATATTGATCGTAGGTCGCGTTCATGCGTCACCCATTGCCGGGAAGATATTATAGGCTTAAAACATTACCTGCGCCGGGTGTCAATCAGACTGGCCGGTCGAGACGGAGATTCGCAATGACGACCTACAAGGCTGCCGTTGTCCAGGCGTCGTCGATTCCGTTCGACCCGATGGCGTCGGCCGAGAAAGCGGCGGCACTGCTGCGCGAGGCGGCCGCGGCCGGGGCGCGGCTCGTCGTTTTCCCGGAAGTGTTTGTCGGCGGCTATCCCAAGGGGGCTTCGTTCGGCACAGCAGTCGGCATGCGCAAGCCGGAAGGAAGGCGCGATTTCGCGCGCTATCATGCCGGGGCGATCGACCTTGACGGGCAGGAGGCCGCGACGATCGCAGCGGCGGCGGCGGAAACCGGCGTTTTCGCGGTGCTCGGCGTCCTCGAGCGTGACGGGGGCACGCTCTATTGCACGGCCTTGTTCTTTGACGGCGCGCGCGGGTTGATCGGCAAGCATCGCAAGCTGATGCCAACCGGTGCCGAACGGCTGATCTGGGGTTTTGGCGACGGCTCGACGATGCCGGTATTCGAGACCTCGTTCGGCCGAGTGGGCGCGGTGATATGCTGGGAGAACTACATGCCGATGCTGCGCATGGCGATGTACGACAAGGGCATCAGCATCTACTGCGCGCCGACCGCCGATGATCGCGACGCATGGGCATCCACGATGCGTCACATCGCGCTGGAGGGGCGCTGTTACGTGCTCAGCGCGTGCCAGCACATCACGCGCGGGGCATTTCCCGCGGATTACGACTGCGCGCTGGGCGACGCGCCCGAGACTTTGCTGATGCGCGGCGGCAGCATGGTGGTCGGACCGCTCGGCGAAGTACTCGCGGGGCCGGATTTCGGCGGGGAAACCATCCTCTATGTCGACATCGACCTCGACGAGGTGGTACGCGGCAAATATGATTTCGACGTCGCCGGCCATTATGCCCGGCCCGACGTCTTCCGCCTGGCCATCGACGAAACCCCACGCACGCCGGTGGTGCGCACCGGCGGGGCGGACTGAAACCATGCGGTTCGATCTACGTAACCTGCCGCAAGCCGCGCGCTACAAGATCATGAGCTCGGCGATTACGCCGCGCCCGATCGCCTGGGTTACGACGCTTTCGATCGACGGCGTGGCCAATGCCGCGCCGTACAGCTTCTTCAACATGATGGGGGACGACCCACCTACGATCGCCTTGGGGCTGCTGCGCGGCGGCTCCGGCAGCGCCAAGAATACGGCGGAGAATATCATCGCGACCGGCGAGTTCGTTGTCCACACGGTGACCGAAGCGGATGCCGACGCGATGAATCTCACCTGCATGGACGCCCCCCCCGAAGTGGACGAGTTGGTATGCGTCGGGATCGAGACGGTGGCGTCCAGCATCGTGGCGCCGCCGCGCATCCCGACCGCGCCGGCCGCGTTCGAGTGTCGCATGCTCCACCGGAGCGAGACCGGCCCCGGACAGAACGTCATCATCGGCGAGGTACTCGTGGCGCATATCGCCGATGCCTTCATCCTCGACGCCGAGCGGCTATATTTCGATACGCCGGCAATGCGGTTGGTTGCGCGCCTGCACGGCAGTGGCTGGTATTGCCGTCAGACCGACATGTTCCAGATGAACCGGCCGACCTATGCCGACTGGAAACAAAAAGCGTTCGCCTATCCTGACGCGCTGGAGCAAGCGGCCAAACCATGATTATTACACGTGCTACAGTATCGGGACCACAGCTGGCAGGAACGCCGGGGCTGCGAGCAGATCGAGCGCTGGCGTCGTGAACGCGCCCCGGAAGACTATTGGCGCCACGAACGCTGCGAACATCTGCATGGCCGCGACGATGACGATGATTAAGCGCTAAGCGTGCAACATGGCGAGCCCCTGAGATCGTCAATCTCCGGGGCTCGCGTTAACTCCGTAGACTGCGGCCGGTTTTGACGTCACTGAGATACGGTGTTTATGGAACCGGTTGCAGACCGCGATGGTTCACGCAACGCCAACCGGCACCGGGCTCACACCTTCGCCGGCGTAGAACTAGGCCGGTTCGGACAGCATCCTGCCGGCCTAGTTTTTCCTCAGTCACAGCGGTTGAACCACCTGTCGCCATCGGCCTCCCATTGCGTGCCGTTTTGGGCGTCTCGATCATAAGCTCCCCTGCACTCTGCTGGCCACCCCATCGCGCGACGCCGGTCAAACTGGCGATCTCTATTCTTTCCCGATCTGCACCAGCGTCTCGCGGACTATGCGGCGCTTACGCCCGGAGCTAGGGCTCGGAGCAGCCCATAGCCGAGCTCGTGCCGGCAATGCTGAACGCCTTTCTTGAGAGCGACCGTGAGTTCGCCAAGACACGGCGCGGAGGCGGCACCGCGCTGAAATGAGCGATCAGCTGCTTCCGGTCGAAGGGTCCATACTTCTCATAGCAATATCAACCGCTTAGCTTCGTTCGTGTAATTGCCGGATGACAAATGAAAACTAGAGGTGACAGTTTGAAACAATAGCCCAAGACACGTTTTCACCCTCATTGTGGACCGCCTATCGCGCGCCCGCCATGCTCGCAAATAATTGTTTCTGCTTTTGATCCGGGCGTCCGGGGCTCTGACCGGGTTTTAAGGGGGATTTGGGCGGACTTCTGCGATCAGCGGAGAACTGGCTGTGTCGAGCCGCGCCCCTCGGATCAGCAATCAGGACGAAAGCCTGGTCAGGATCGGGCAATCGGGCCGAGCATCGCCGTGGCAATGCTTCGCCAGATCGAGCAACGCGTGGCGCATCGCTTGAAGCGCGTCGGCCTTCCGGCCAAGGTCTGCCGCGCGCGATTCCGCCAACGCTTTGGCAAAGCGCTCGGATCGGATGATGTGCTCCAGGTGACAAAGAGACCGAAGCAGGATTCGGCTCTTGAGAATGCTTTAGGCACACCCACAGCTGCGGCCACTGGCTTTAGCGGGTATCCCCGCTACGCGCGTGACTATGACGACGACGAGAGCCTGACGCGAGTCATCTGTTCGGGACAGCGGGCGCACATCCTCGAAGGCCGCCTTCGCCACGAAGTTGCCGAAGACGAGATCGATGATGATGACGCCAACCGTATCCACAACGCGATTGATCGCCTCGAAGATAGGCAACGGCACGAGTGCGCTGAGGGAGACAGCAGGGCGATCGGTGACATAGCGATGCGCTATGATCGCATTGCGGACTGGATTGACAGCGAAGCGCATCGCAGCTGGTAGGCGAGCGGCGAAACGCGTTGGAGATGCTCTCATGGCGATAAGTAAGCCCGGCTTAACTCAGCGCCAGAACCGGGTCGCGTCGATCACCGCTTCATGCGCTGCGCCGGCCAGGTCCAGTATCTTCTTTCTGCTGCCCGGAAAGAGCAAGGCCGCCGCGCCCGGCGCATCGGCGATGTCGAGCCTGGTCAGGACACCTGGGGCCATCGCCAGATCGTTGAGTGCCCCCAATTCGTCCTGCAACGCCTCCAGGGCCGAGATGAACCGCCTGTACCGGCGGCGCTCGCGCTTGCGATCGAACAGGGCGGTGAAAAACTCCGCGGCATAACGCAGCTTCTTCGTGTCCTTGCGGATCTTGTGACGTGCCTGATCGTCCCCTTTGGCCAGATCGCGGCGACCTTTTTTCACCTTGCGGCGCAGGCGATCGAGCGCATCGCTGGCAAATTCGCGCGCCGGCTGATTGCGAATGTCCTCAGCATCGGCCGTGTCCAGCCACGCGCCACTCACAGACCACTCCGTAAGATCGAGCATCAGCCGGCGTACGCGGGGGGACGCCAGGACTCCGCGCACATGGGCATAGGCGGTTTGCCGCGCCGTCTCGAGCCGATGCCGAAGCGCGCCTGGCGGTGCCAGCGCGATCATGGCGTCGATGCTGCGCGCTTCGCCAAGCTCCGTCGCGAGCCAGCGCAGCCCGGCGCGCAGGTCCGCGCTGACATCGTCATCGAGGAGAGTCTTGAAGATGGACAGGGCCGATCGCAGCCGGCGCAAGGCGATACGCGCCTGGTGCAGCGCCTCCGGCGCGTGCCCGGCAAGGAACAGGTCTTCGTTTTGCCGAAACTGGCACAGGCATATCTGCACGATATGCTGGAATGCCTGCGCCGCCGTCACGTCGTGGCGAAGCTCGACCCGTTCCGCCTTGAAGGCAGCGACGACCGGCTCAAGCAAAGCATAGCCCCGCCGAGACTTGGTGAGAACGCCCAGGCGAACGGGCACGACGGCATCGAGCTTGCGCGCGAAGGCGAACAGCGCGGCGGCCTCACCGCTCTTCAACTCCAGTTCGACCTCGCAGATCGGGGATCGGCGATCGGCGGCGACCACCTCGCCGCGATCGAGCACCAGCTCGATCGCGGCACCGCCTTCGTGGATGTGCCATGCGCAGCGCTCGATATGGACCTCGAACACAGGCGCGAGCCCGTCAGTCAGGTCGCCGAGGAGCAACCGGATCGGCATGGTGTCGTCGATGATGGGCGTGTCATCGGGAACTGTCCTTTCCCATTCCGGTCGTGCGAACAGGCCAGCCGAGCCGGCGCCACCCGCCTTGACGGTCTGTATCCGCTTGCGCCCGGAGCGGCGGATGCGCAGCGAAAGCCCGGCCTTCAACAGAGCGTGATCAGGGGTGTCGAAATAGATCGAGCTTTGCAGTGCCTTTTTCGGCTTGCCCGCCATCAGGCCGCAGGATTCCAGAATATCGGCATCCTGCGGGCTCAGCGCCAGCTTGACTTCGATCTCATCGGACATTGTCATGCCATGGCTATCCATGCCGGGTGCAACAAGCGTGGCGTTTTCACGCGTGCCATCAGCTTTGCGTCTTCCGTTCATCAGCCGTTCCTTGCCGGGCGGGGGCGGGATTGTCGTCGATCGCAGGCGTCTGCATCTGTGCGGCGCCGAAGATTTCCCAGACGGCCATGAACAGCGCGGCGATGATCGGTCCGATCACAAAGCCATTGAACCCCATCAGCTCGAAGCCGCCGAGCGTGGCGACCAGCACGACATAATCGGGCATACGCGCATCGTGCCCGACCAGGATCGGGCGCACAATATTATCGACGCTGCTGATGACGAAGAAGCCGCAGGCCCCAAGTACGGCGCCTTGCCAGATCGCGCCGGTGGCAAGCAGGTAGATGGTCACCGGAACCCAGATCAGCCCGGTGCCGACCGCGGGGAACAGCGAGAAAAAGCCCATGGCGACACCCCAGAGCAACGCGCCGGGAATGCCCAACGCCCAGAAGACGATCGCGCCGGTTGCCCCTTGGAGAAGCGCCACGATCAGGCTGCCCTTGATGGTGGCGCGGATGACGGCGACGAACTTTGTGACCAGGATCGTGCGCTGGTCAGGTGATAGCGGCAGGGCGCGTTCGATCCGTGCCGCCAGTTCGTGGCCGTCGCGCAGCAGGAAGAAGGTGAGATACAGCATCACGCCGTGGGCGAGAAAGAAGGCGAAGGTCCACTGGCCTATGTTCAGGACGTGCCCGGCCACCATCTGAAAACTGCTCGCGAAACCACGTCCCAGTCGGCTGCGTAGCCCGTTCACATCGCTGAGGCCCATGTCCGCGAGCCAACTCCTCGCCCATGCCGGCAAATGGGCCTGGGTGTTCATGAACACGCGTCCCAGGTCGATCTCGCCGCTATTCACGCGGGCATAGAAGCCAGTCGCTTCGCGGAGAAGTGCCACGCCCAGAAGCATCGCCGGCACCAACACGACGCAGGTGATGACCAGCAATGTCACCGATGCCGCACCGCCCGGACGCCCCGGCATGGCGCGCAGCAGACGTGTATTGAGCGGATCGAACAGCACCGCCGCGATCACCGCCCAGAGGATCGCGCCCGAGAATGGCGCGACGAGCCAGAGAAAAGCCAGCGTGGATATCGCGACCAGCGAGAAAAGGAAGACCCGCGCCAGCGTCGTGCCGGGGTGACTATTCTCGCTCACGGGGCGGTGACCAGACGCGCTGGAGTCGGCGATACCCGCTCTGTGAGCCGCCGGACCAACGGTTTGCACGCTTCAAGCAACAGCAGCAGGCAGGTGCCGAGGGCAACTGCCAGTGCCATGTCGCTCCAGGCGATCGACCCGAATTTCAGCAAGCCCTGCGCCGAGGGCAGCATCAGGATCAGCGTCGTTACGCCAGCAATGGCACCCGCCACATAGCGCAACGCGGCGTTGTGACGCATCAATGCGCCCCCGAGCGAGGCGCTGAACGAGCGGTTGACCAGGATCAGTGCTATCATCTCGGCGATCAGCGCGAAGAAGGTCAACGCGCGCAGCTCGATTTCCGGCATGCCCGACGAGCTCTCGACCAGGAAGACCGTTGCGAGCATCGCAAAGGCGAGGCCGCCCTGAAAGACGCTCCACAGGATCATCGGCAACGAAAACAGCGCTTCGGCCGGATCGCGCGGGCGATGCCGCATGATATCATCCTCCTCACGCTCGGCCTCGAACACAAGCGCACAGACCGGGTCGATCACCATTTCGAGCAGCGCGATATGGATCGGCCCGAACAGGATCGGCAGCCCGAAGAACAAGGGCAGCAGCGCAAGGCCTGCGATCGGCACATGTACCGCGAAGATGAACGCCATCGCCTTGCGGATATTGTCGTAGATCCGCCGACCGAGCTGGATCGATTGCACGATCGACCCGAAATCATCCTCGATCAGCACAATGGCGGAGGCTTCGCGCGCGACATCAGTGCCGCGCTTGCCCATGGCGATGCCAATATGCGCCGCCTTGAGCGAAGGCGCATCGTTGACCCCGTCCCCGGTCATCGCGACGATCTCGCCATCGGCCTTGAACGCCTGGACGATGCGCAATTTCTGCTCGGGCGTGATCCGGGCAAAGACGGTGACGGTCTTCAGGCGTTCGGCAAGCTGGCCGTCATCGAGCGAGGCCAGGTCGGCGCCAGTGAGCACATCGCCATCGGCGATCCCCGCCTGCGTCGCGATCGATCGCGCGGTCGCGGCATAGTCCCCGGTGATCATCACCACGCGGATGCCGGCGCCGCGACACAACGCGACGGCCTCGGGCACGCTGGCGCGCAGCGGATCGGCCAACCCGACGAGCCCGGTCAGCGTTAGGTCATAATCATGCTGCGTTTCCGCCCAGTCCCGGTCGCGCGGCGTGGCCGTTGCCACGGCCAGCACGCGGATGCCGCGCACAGCCATCGCCTCGACCGCGGCGGTCATCGCCGCATGGTCTTGCGCGGGCAGGTGGCACAGACTGGCGATGGCCTCCGGCGCGCCCTTGGCGGCGAGGGTCAGCGTATCGCCATCGTCCCAGATGTTCGACATCGCCAACAGGTCGGGACGCAGCGCAAAGGCATGCGCGAGCGCACCGGCCGATAAAGCGGTTCCCCGGGCTGCCCCATGGGCACCGTGTAGCGCGATCTCCATCGGATCGCTCGGCTCGGCGGCGCTGGCGAGCGCTGCCGTCTCGATCAGGTCGTGATAGGCCTCAGGGACCGTTACCTCGGTTCTGATGGTGTGAGTCTCGCCCGATGGTAGCCAGAGTTCGGCGACTGACATGCGGTTCTCGGTCAGCGTGCCGGTCTTGTCAGTGCAGAGTATGGTTGCCGATCCCAGCGTCTCGATCGCCGACGCGCGCCGGGTGAGTACGCCGACCTTGCCGATCCGCCACGCACCCATTGCAAGGAACACCGTCAGGACGACGGGGAATTCCTCGGGCAGCATCGACATGCCGATCGCGATGCCGGCCAGCACCGCCTCGATCCAGCCGCCCCGGAGCAGCCCGAACAGCAGCACGACGAGCAGCGCGACCGCACCCCCGCCCAACCCGCACCAGGTGACGATGCGCGTGGTTTCACGGCGCAGCCGAGGCGCCTCGGTGTCGAGTGTCGCGAGCGACTGGCCGATCCGGCCGATCTCGCTGCGCGGGCCCGTCGCCATCACCCGGCCAATGCCGGTCCCACGTGTCACGAGCGAGCCGGAGTAAACATAAGGCTGCACCTCGCCCCCGGGGCGATGGCCCGGCCGATGAGACGCATCGCCCGCATCCGCTTCCACCGCGACCTTGCCGACCGGGAGCGATTCCCCGGTGAGCAGCGATTCATCGGCCTGGAGATCGGCCGCCTCGACCAGGAGCGCATCGGCGGCGATACGGTCGCCCTGTTCGAGTATGATCAGGTCACCCCGCACCACCTCACGCCCCGCGATGGAGACCCGTGCGCCATCGCGGATGACACGCGCGCGCGGGGCGGAAAGGTCGCGCAGCGCCTCCAGCACATGCTCGGTGCGGGTCTCCTGGATTACGGTAACCGCGACGGAAAATGTCGCGAAGGCCAGCAGGATCAGCGCCTCGGTCAGGTCGCCGAGCAAAAGATAGGCGATCCCGCCCGCCAGCAGCAGCGCCAGCATCGGCTCGCGCAGCACCTCGAACGCGATGCGCGCGATGGACCTCTGCCCGGCACGCGGCAGCTCGTTGGGACCGTCCGCTTCCAGTCGCGCGCGCGCCGCATCGGCGGTGAGGCCGCCTTCGGGACCGTGGAGCGCAAGGGCTGTCACTCGCGCATGCGCTCGGGCGGCGCGGTGGCAATATGGTGCGACGGCGTCATACGGCCGTCCCGACCATCAATCCAATCCCCGCCGTCAGTGCCATCGCCAGTGCACCCCAGAAAGTGACACGCAGGGTCGCGGTCCAGACCGGCGCGCCGCCGGCGCGCGCGCCCACGCCGCCAAGCAAGGCAAGGAAAAGCAACGAGGCAATCGCTTCGATCGGCACCAGCCAACCGCCGGGCGCAAGGATCACGATCGCCAGCGGCAGGACCGCTCCGGCGGTGAAAGTCGCGGCGGAGGTGAACGCAGCCTGGATCGGCCGAGCCGTGGTCATCTTCGAGATGCCAAGCTCGTCATGGGCATGGGCGGCCAGCGCGTCCTTCGCCATCATTTGGCGCGCGACGGTATCGGCGGTCGCCGGATCAACACCGCTCTCGATGTAGATGCCGGCGAGTTCGTTCACCTCGGCCTCGACATTGCCCGCCAGTTCGCCGCGTTCGCGTGCGAGATCGGCCTGTTCGGTATCCGACTGCGAGCTGACCGAAACATATTCGCCCGCCGCCATCGACATGGCCCCGGCAACCAGTCCGGCAGCCCCCGCGACCAATATATCTGCCGGCTTGGCAGCCGCCGCGGCCACGCCGATGATCAGGCTGGCGGTCGAAACGATACCGTCATTGGCGCCCAGCACGGCCGCGCGAAGCCAGCCGATGCGCGAGACGAGATGGCGCTCTGGATGGAGGTGGAGCCTAGTCATTGTCGTGTTCGCCCTTCGCGGCCTCGCCGCCGTCGCGCTCGCCCGCATCGGCATGTGCACCGCGAGTGAAGGCTACGGGGTCGATCACCGTCGCTCCATAGGTAGTTCCCCCGATCGCGATCAGGGCAAGCGGAACCGCCAGCGGTGCGGGCGGCTGGGCATCTGGCACGCCGAGATGCAATGCAGCGTTCTTCTTGCCTGTAATGAAGGCGCCGATCAGATTGTCGCGCGTGAGCAGTGACATGGCGACGACCGACAGGACATGGAGCGCGATCAGGCCGAGCAGGATGTTCGCCAGTGCCTCGTGCAGGCCTTCGCCACCCTCTCCCTGCATGCTCGCACCGGTATAAACGATGCCGCCGACTGTGCCGAGGAGAGCGACGATCGCCACGCCGCCCAGGGCATTATGGCCAATCGATCGTTCCGGCTTGCCGGTGAACAGACTGCGGAGGTGGTGGGCGATCCGCCCCGGCTTCAGGAAATTGACGAAGCGGGCGTGCTCGCCGCCGACAAAGCCCCAGGCGATGCGAAACACGATGAGCACGGCGGCGACCCAACCCGCGGGGATATGCCAGGGCGCGAGCACGCTGTCCTCTTCCGAGGACAGGAATGCCACCAGGATGGTCGCGACCAGCAGCCAGTGGAACAGACGCACGGGCAGATCCCATACCCGAATGGTTGCGGGAGAGGGCGAATGGGAAATAGACAGGTCGGACATGATCACCTCCGTTGTGCGGTGACCCTGGGCCGAACTCCTGACCGAGACCTGACGGCTCAGCTCGGACGTGGCAGTTCGGATGCCGCAAAGGTGACACGGAACAGCGCGCCGCCGGCGGGTGCATTCTCTACCGAGATCGCGCCGCCATGCGCCTGTGCGAGCCGCTGGACGATGCCGAGACCCAATCCCGCGCCATCGGTCTTGCGGCGGTCCTTGCGCCAGAACCGCTCGAAGATGTGTGGCAGGTCCTCGTCAGCAATGCCGTGACCATAATCGCGCACGCTGAGCTGGGGTCCGGGGCCGGCGGTCACGTCGATCGGGGTTTCGCCGGGAGCGTGTGCCAGCGCGTTGTCGATCAGGTTGCGATAGATGCGGTAGATCGCCTCGGCATGGCCAAGCACGCTGGTCTCGCCGATGGCTTCGAACCGCAGGTCGCGGTGCGCCTCGAACACCTTGGGTGCCATCGCTGCAACGACCTCGCGGCCGATTTCGGCGAGATCGACCGGACTCCGGCCTTCTACGGCAAGGACGTCGGCCTGTGCGAGGTCGAGCATCTGGCCGACCAGCCGGGTCATATGCTGCGTATCGGCCTGCAATTCATCGCGCACCTCACTCGGCGGTAGCCGGTCGAGCGACAGCTGCATGATCGACAATGGCGTGCGCAGTTCATGGGCGGCGTTGGCGGTAAAGCCGCGCAGGATCGCCATCGATTCATCAAGCCGCGTCAGCGCGCGATTGACCGCCCGAACGAGCGTATTCACCTCGCGCGGTTCGGTCATTTCCGACAGGCGCGACAGACCGTTCTGGGGATCGAGCGCATCGACCTCGGCCTCGGCGCGCTTGAGCGGCGTGAGGACACGCCGGACAGCAACGATGTTGAACAGCAGCAGCAGCGCCGACAACGGGATCAACGGCAGCGCGACATGCTGGACGATCTCGTTCGCGATGACGGGAACATAGGGCCGGATGCCGTCGCCTTCGAACTGCATGAACAGCCAGCGCCGTTGGCCATCCTGAACGACCGAGCGGACACCCGATATCCTGTAGCCGCCGGCCACTCGCTCGCGTCGCGTCCAGTCCATCAGCGTGCCGGGCGCAGAGACCAATCCGATGTCCGGCAGGGCCGCAACGTCTTCCCGCTGGTCGATATAGCGGGCCGACCAGTGTTCGGCTCCCGGAGGGCCGGCCAGAAAATCGGGCGCCAGCGCAGTCGCCGACTGTGCCTTTCCCGCCTCCAGCGTCAACAATTCCTGCGCGAGCGATTCCGGCTGGCTACTATAGGTGAACACTACGATCGCCACGTCGAGCAGCGCGAAAAGCAACGTGAATCCGATGAGCCTGGTCGCAATCTGCCGGAACAATGTTTGACCCGTCGGTCCGCGCTTGCGGTTGCCGGCCTTATCCATCGGCGGCGACGGGCGCGAAAAGGGCGTAGCCGACCCCGTGGACAGTACGGATTTGCACATCGGCGGCGGCGGCGGTCAGGCGTTTGCGCAGCCGCGACATGCAGGCTTCGAGCGCGTTCGGCGTCACCTCGGCATCCATCGAGTAAAGCGCGCCCTCAAGCGCCGGTTTGGCGACGACATGCCCTGCTCGCCGAAGCAGGCATTCAAGAAGACCAACCTCGCGGGGCGTGGCGTCGATCGGTGCTCCGGCAATCGTCACGGTGCGTTCGGCGGAATCAAGGATGACATTGCCAGCCGTCAGCTGCGTGCCGAGCGAGGCACCCGGCCGTCGCAACAAGGCACGGCAGCGCGCGGCCAGTTCCGGGATCTGGAAGGGCTTGACCAGATAGTCGTCGGCGCCGGCATCGAGACCCTTCACCCGGTCGTCGAGCCCGCCGCACGCCGTGAGGATCAGGATCGGCATCATGTCCTTGCGCCGGCGCAGTCCGCGGACAAGATCGAGACCCTCGCCATCGGGCAAACCGAGATCGAGCAGTACCAGGTCATAGTCATTGATCCGGAGCACATGCTCGGCGCCGTCGACGGTCCCGCACCAGTCGACCGCGAAGCCCTGGCGGTCGAGACCCTCGCGGATCAGGCTCGCCAGCCGGGCGTTATCTTCAACGAGCAACAGGCGCATGGTCGATATCCGTCCCCTCCGCGGCCCGCTTGTAGCCGGTAATCATCGCGAGCGGCAGGTTCTCGCGGTGGCGCACGCTCTCGACGATCGCGCCCATGACATGCAGCACGACCGCACCGATCAGCACGTTGGCCGCAATCTCGTGCACCGTCTCGACCCAGGCGACGCCCCAAAAGGCATCGAGCCCCATCATCCAGCCGGTTGCACCAACCATCGCGAGCAGCGCCAGAAGCAGGACGATCATCGCGGCACCAGCGGGATTATGGCCGACGTAGCGCGGCTCGCGGCGCTTCATCAGCGCGCCCAAATAGCCGAGCAGCGCGCGCGGTCCGGGCACGAAGCTGGCGAAGCGCGCATGACCCCGCGCCGCGACGCCCCAGCCGAGCCGAACGATGAGCGCCGTGACAACCGCATAGCCGACATAGATATGCGGGCTTTCGGCATGCCGCAGGAAGGTGAGGTTGGCGATGACACCGCCCGCGACCGTCCAGTGGAAAATGCGAACGAGCGGATCCCACACCCTGACCCGGGACTTGCCCGGGACAGCAGGGGCCACAAGCGGAACGGCGCCGGCTTCAGCCATGATCAATCGACATTGTTCTGGACGACCGCGCCGGTCACCGGGTTGAAATAGACCTCGGCGCGCTTGCCGTCCCTGGTGTGGGCATAGATTTCGTAGCAGCTACCCGACACCTGAAAGACCTTGATGTCGCGGTAGCCCATGCGCGCGATCCGTGCCTTCATCTGGTCCGGTGTCAGCCACTTGGTCTGCGGAAGCGCGGTGCAGACGGGCACGGCGACCGCCATGGACGTGGCCGAAAGGGCGGATGCGGTGAGAACCAGCTTGAGCAGGGTGGAACGCTTCATGATGCAATCCTTGGTCGATGTGGTGGGCGTTACGCCCAGGTCCGATCGATCTGCGCCGCGCCGCTGACGAAAAGCTGACAGGAACGCGGATCCGTTTTCGCGTCGCGACTGGCATCCGCTTTTTGGGGCATGGCGTCAGGCACGCGTCAGGAATTTGGTCGACATGCCGGTCGTCGCCTCGCTCGGGCGCACCTCGGAGATCACATTCATGAACCGAATTCTGTTTTCGACGGCGGCGTGCGCCGTCGCGCTCCTGTCGACCAGCGCCACGGCGGCGCCTCCCGAGGCAAAGCCGCTTTCCGCCCAGACCCGCGCGAATCTGCAAGCTGCGATGCACGGGGAAGCCTATGCCAACCTCAAATATCTGCGCTATGCCGATCAGGCGGACGCTTCCGGAAAGCCCGAACTCGCACGGCTGTTTCGCGAGTCCGCGAACATCGAGGCAAACGAGCATTTTGACCGCGAAGCCCAGGCACTGCAACTCGGCGGCGCCAACAGCGCCAATCTCGAGGACGCGATGGCTGGCGAACATTATGAAAATATCACCATGTACATCACCTTCGCCAATCAGGCCGAGGCTGCTGGCGACATGACGGTCGCAGCCATGTTCCGCCAGATCGCTATCGACGAAGGTACTCATTACGACGCATACAAAGCCGCGCTGGCGAACCTGCCACCCAGGTAAGCCAGTGCGCGGTGCCGGCTGGCCTGCCCCCCGGGCTGGCCGGTGCCGCATGATGCGCTTTTCCATCACGTGAGGAGGTTCGCGGTATGCCGGCACCAACGGGCCGCCTGGCAGTTCCGTTTGGGTCTTTAGAAAAAGCACCCTTTGCCGACCGGCCGGGTGCAGCGGTGACTTGGGAATGGCGTAGCCCGCGATCAGCTGAGAGAATGGCAACTTGATCGGTTCGGCCAACTCAATGAGACATCAGCACGGGCAGGCGCGGATCGTCGATCAGGCCGCGCGTCACGCCGCCGAGGAAAATCTCGCGAATGCGTGAATGCGCAAAGCCGCCCACCGCAAGCAGATCGGCACCGCATTCAAGCGCAAAGGCGCTCAGCGCTTCCTGGGGTGTCTCGCCGTGATCAAGCGCATGTCCCTCGACATGAAAGCCGTGGCGTCCAAGCAGCGCGACGACCGGGTCGAGCGCGGTCTCTGGCTGATCACCCAGTCCGTGCTTTACCGCGACAACATCAATGCGGGCGCCGGGAGCGGCGAACTGAACAAGATCGTGCAAAGCGCGCGTCGCGGAAGCGCCAGCCTTCCAGCCGAGCACCGCATGTTCGATCGCGCGCAAGGAGCGACCGGACGGAAGCAGGAGGAGGGGCGTGCCGGCGGACAGCAACATGGTTTCGATCGTGTGCCGGCGCAGCCAGTCGATCGTCCAGTCCGTACCGGGTCCGATGATCACAAGATCAGCAAGCGGCGCGGTTCTCCGCAGGTCGCCGGGGATCCAGCCCACGTCATCGACGTGCGAAATCACGTCAACCTGGGCGTCGATCGGCAGCAGGGCACGGACCGCACTAACGCTATCGCTGGCCAGCTGCCGCATCTCCGAAGGCAATGTGTAGAGCGTACCCAACGGCGCCAGTTTTGGTGACATGAGTGGCGCGGCCGTCACGACGTCGAAGATCAAATGAGCCTTTTGATAGGCGGCAATCGCGAGGACGGAATTGACGAAGCCGCTTGCACGGCCTGGTCCCTCGATGATCGCAAGAACTGTCTTGATCACGGTCCGCTCCTCGTTCGTTGCACGACCTTAGCTCGTGCCCCTGCAGCCGAAGATACGTGAATCTACCATCGCCCGTGCACTGGCCTATGCCGACAGGGTGGAGGCTGCCGGCGAGCAAGAACGCGCGAGATTTGCCACGCCCTTAAGGTCGGCTGAGTATCTCTATTTTTCGATCGGCGTCGGGCAGAAGATTCCGGAAAGCGTCTCGAGGATTCGTGCCGCGTCGTCATTGGCGAGGGAATAGTAGATTGTCTGGCCGTCGCGCCGCGCCGCGACCAAACCATCCTTGCGGAGCAGCCCGAGCTGTTGCGATACCGCCGTGTCGCGCGCACCGGTGAGCCGCACCAACTCGCCAACCGATTTCTCGCCTTCCCACAAATGACACAGCAGGATCAGCCGGCTGCGACCCGAAAGCGCCTTCAGGAATTCCGCTGCGCGGTCGATCGAAGCGAGCATATCCTCTTTCATGCTTGCGTAGCTATGCAGGCTTCACCTTGGGCGCAACCCTGCCATCGTCGCGCAGCAGCACATAGATTGCCGGAATCACGAGCACGGTGAGCAAGGTTGACGATGCCAAACCGAATAGCAGTGAGATAGCGAGCCCCTGGAAGATCGGATCGGTTAGGATGACGCCCGCCCCGATCATTGCCGCGAGTGCGGTCAGCAGGATCGGCTTGAAGCGGATCGCGCCGGCCTCGGTCAGCACCTCGCGCAGAGGTCGCCCATCGCCAGTGCTGTGGCGGATGAAATCGACCAACAGGATCGAGTTGCGCACGATGATCCCCGCCAGGGCAATGAAGCCGATCATCGACGTCGCTGTAAAAGGCGCGCGGAAGATCATATGGCCGACGACGATGCCGACGAGGGTCAGTGGGATCGGCGTCAGGATAACCAACGGCAGGCGGAAGTTGCGGAACTGCGCGACGACGAGAAAATAAATGGCGAGCAGCGCGGCACCGAATGCTGCCCCCATGTCCCGGAAGGTGACCCAGGTAATTTCCCACTCGCCGTCCCACAGCAGCGTGGGGTAGGTCTCGTCGACGGGCTGACCGTGCAGGCTGACCCGGGGCTTGACCAGGCCTTTAGCGGCCCAATCATTCTGGTCGATCGCCTTCTGCACAGCGAGCATGCCATAGATCGGCGCTTCATAGGTCCCGGCCAGTTCGGCGGTGACCATGTCGGCGGCGCGCCCGTCGCGGCGGAACACGGCATAGCTTCCGGGCTCGGTCGAGGCGCTCGCGATTTCGCCGAGTTCGACCAACCGACCAGCCCCTGCTCCTCTCGCAACCGCCACCGGTGTGGTCGCAAGCGACTGGTCCCAGCGGCGCGCCGATTGGGGGAGTTCGAGCGTGATTGGCAACGGTGCCCGCTCGCCTCCGCGCGGCGCATAGCCGACGATATGGCTGCCTAGCAGCAGCCCGATCGAATCATACATGTCGCGCTCGGAGAGGCCGTAATAGTCGAGCTTGTCGCGATCGGGCACGAGCCGGAGCCGCGGGCGTGGCTGACCGAAGCTATTGTCGACGTCGGCAATATAGGGAACCGTCTTGAACAAGCGCTCGACTTCGGTCGCCGTTGCGCGGCGCGCCTCGGCCGTGGGGCCGTAAATCTCGGCGAGCAGCGTCGCGAGCACGGGCGGCCCCGGCGGTGTCTCAACGACCTTGAGCGAGCCGCCCGGCGGAACGGCCAGCGCCTGGAGTTTCGTGCGCAACGCAAGCGCGATCTCATGGCTCGAACGGCTGCGTTCGCCCTTCGGCAGCAGCGTGACCATCACATCGCCCTGCTCGGGTTTGTCGCGCAGGAAATAGTGGCGGACGAGCCCGTCGAAGTTGAACGGTGCCGAGGCGCCGACATAGAGTTCCATTGCCGATGCCTCGGGCAGGGTCCGCGCGACTGCGGAGATTTGCTCGGCGACGCGCCGGGTATCCTCCAGGCTGGCGCCCTCGGGCAGGTCGATCACTATTTGGACTTCGGATTTGTTGTCGAACGGCAGCAGTTTCACGGTCACCAGTTCGAAGTAAAACATCGAGCAGGCAAGCAGGGTCGCGAAGCCGACCGCGCCCAGAAAAATCCCGGCACTACGTCGCGTCGCGATCACGCGCGTGGCAATGCGAGCATAGGCACGGCCCAGCCTGCCACCATCGGACGCCGCGTGCTCGCCATGCGCCAGCGTAGCTCGCGCGAAGCGGATCATCAGCCAGGGCGCGATTACTACTGCAACGAAGAAGGAGAAGATCATCGCCGCCGAGGCATTGACCGGGATCGGCGCCATATAGGGCCCCATCAATCCGGACACGAACAGCATCGGCAGAAGCGCCGCGACCACGGTCAGCGTCGCGATCACCGTCGGGTTGCCAACTTCGGCGACAGCATCGACCGCCGCATCGATGCGGCTTCGATCATCAGACATCGCCCAATGGCGCGCGATGTTCTCGATCATCACAATTGCATCATCGACGAGGATGCCAATCGAGAAGATCAATGCGAACAGGCTGACACGGTTGATCGTATAGCCCATCAGGTTCGATGCGAAGAGCGTGAGCAGGATTGTCGTCGGGATCACGATTGCGGTCACTCCCGCCTCGCGCCAGCCGATCGCGAAGCCGATGAGCACGACGATCGACAGCGTCGCCAGCCCCAAATGGAACAGCAGCTCATTGGCCTTGTCATTGGCGGTGGCGCCATAGTCACGCGTGACCGCGAGATTCAGGCCCGCAGTGATGAGGCTTCCCTTGAGCGCTTCAGCGCGCGCGATTGCTGCGCCCGCCACCGTCACGGCGTTGGCGCCGGCACGCTTGGCGATTGCGATGCTGACCGCTGGTGCGCCGGTCCATTGGCCTTTGTCACGGACCCAGCGGGCGACTTGAGTCTGGTCTTCGCGCGCCCGCTGCGTCACCTCGGCGACGTCGCGGACATAAACCGGCGTGCCGCTCGCTGACGACAGCTGGAGCATGCTGACATCCGTCGCGTTTGCCAATGTCCTGCCTGCAGTGACCACTACCGCCTGTCCATTTTCGCGCGCAATGCCGGCCGGGAAGGATCGATTGGCCTGGCCGACCGCATCGGCAAGCGCACCGAGCGGCACACCATGGAGCGCGAGGCGTGCGGGATCGGGCGCGATGCGGATTTCCTCGGGCGCGCCACCGGTGATGAACGTCAGCCCGACATCCTCAGTCTTGGCGATCTCGGTACGCAGGCGTTCGGCCACCGCGCGCAGCGCCGCTCCGTCCCAAAGGCCGGCTGTCCCAGGCTTCGGCGAGAGTGTGAGCACCACGATCGGTACGTCGTTGATGCCGCGCGCCGTAACCAGCGGCTCGGCAATGCCGGCGGGAATCCGATCGAAATTGTCGCGCAACCGCTGCTGGATTCGAATTGCCGCGTCGTCAGGATCAGAACCGACCAGGAAGCGCGCCGTGACCAGCACACCGTCGTCTTCGGCCTGGGTATAGACATGCTCGACACCGTTGATCGAGCGGACGATCGTCTCGAGTGGCTTGCCGATCAGTTCGACGGCGTCCGCCGCGCTGAGGCCCGGTGCCGCGACGCGAATGTCGATCATCGGGACGCTGATCTGCGGCTCTTCCTCGCGCGGAATTGACAATAGTGCGAGCAGCCCGAGCGCGATGGCAGCGAGCAGGAACAGGGGCGTCAGCGGCGACTGGATCGTCGCTCGCGTCAGCCGGCCCGAGATTCCGAGGCTCATCGCGTGATCGCCCCGGCAAGCAGCACATCGTCCGGGCTCACACCCGACAGAAGCTCGATCCTGGCCGGATCGTTGGTCGGTGCGGTCTGCACGGGCACCGACATCACCATTCCATCCTTGCCGACGAGATCGACATAGTCGATGCCGTAGCGGGTCGAGACGAACCGCTGCGGCACAACGATACCGCGGCGGTTTCCGACATCGACGAGAACCGTGATCCGCCGCCCGACGAGATTGGTGGTAAGCCCCGGCACTTCAGCATCGGCGCGCACACGACCGCCCGATACTGCCGGATAAAGCTGAACGACACGGCCGGCGCGGTCGCCGAGATCGACCTGATCGCGCACAAGCACGGTCGCGCCGACACGCAGGTCGGGCGCAAGCGACTGGGGCACATCGATGCGAAGCAGCGGCTGACCCGCAGTGATCGTCGCGACCGACATGCCGGGCATGACCACAGAGCCCTGCGGAACCTGGGCTTTTAACACGCGCCCGCTCGCAGGCGCGAGGATCATGCCCTGCGCGGCGTTCTCCGCGCTGGCCGAGCGCTGCGCGCGCGCCGCAGCAACCTGCGCGTCCGCAGTATGCGCGGTGGCTTCGGCGAGGTCGAGCCCGGCCTTGGCGACAAAACCCTTGCCGTAAAGCGTTCGCACCCGGTCGAGATTCGATTGCGCCTGCGCGGCCTGCGCGATGGCGGCCGAAATCTGCGCCGCATAGGCCTTGGTCTCATAACCGATCCGGCTGTCGACGACCCGGGCGATCGGCTCGCCCTTGCGCACCTCATCGCCTTCGCGGACGCGAAGCTCGACCAGAGTGCCGCCGATACGGGCGAGCGCCTCGGCCTGATTGTGTGTGGCGATCTCCGCCGCGAGCGGTTTCAATTGGGGAATATCGCCCCGCACGACCGTCAGACGCTCAGCCGCCGCAGGTTTAGGCGGCGGGGCAGGGGCCTGTTCGGCACTGCCGCATGCCGAGAGTACCAGTGCCGCCAGCAGCAGCATCCCGTTTCGTACCATGGCCGACACCTCCTTTGCGGAAGCCTGACCTACCAGCCGCGCAGGACCGGCCGAATTGGGAGAACTCCTTATAGG
The DNA here is from genome assembly GCA_040006055.1 of Sphingomonas bacterium. Classification (GTDB taxonomy): domain Bacteria; phylum Pseudomonadota; class Alphaproteobacteria; order Sphingomonadales; family Sphingomonadaceae; genus Sphingomonas. The sequence continues at coordinate 88,448 of JBDTXU010000069.1, forward strand.
CACCGGCACTGGCCTCCTCGAACATGCCCATACTGGCTTGCCATCATATATTGCTAATATGCGTAGGTATGCATATATGCAATATAGGAGAGTGGGGCGAGCTCGAACGAGGAGTTTGGCGATATGCCGAAGAACAAACCGCGGATCATCATCCTTGGAGCCGGTCTTGGCGGCACGCTGACCGCCTTTGCCTTGCGCGAACGCCTCAAACATCGCGCCGAGGTGATGGCGGTGTCGGACAGCGATACCTACACCTTCGTGCCCTCCAATCCCTGGGTCGCGGTGCGCTGGCGTAATGTGGAGGATATTCAGGTGAATCTGCCACCCGTGTTCGCACGCGCTGGTATCGGCTTTTCTGCCGCGGGCGCGAAACGCGTCCATCCGAGCGAAAACCGGATCGAACTGGGCGATGGTTCCAGCCTCGTCTATGACTATCTGGTGATCGCGACCGGTCCTGCGCTCGCGTTCGACGAAGTCGAGGGACTCGGCCCTGAACATGGCTTCACGCAGTCGATCTGTACCGGCCGGCACGCCGAAGCAGCGGCCGGAGCGTTCGACCGGTTCGTCGAGAATCCCGGGCCGGTGGTGATCGGCGCAGCGCAGGGCGCCTCCTGCTATGGCCCCGCGTATGAATTCGCGATGATCGTCGATACCGAATTGCGGCGCCGCAAGATCCGCGACCGGGTGCCGATGACCTTTGTCACCGCCGAACCCTATATCGGTCATCTCGGTCTTGACGGCGTCGGAGACACCAAGTCGCTGCTCGAGAGTCGGATGCGTGACCGCGACATCAAATGGATTGTCAGCGCGCGCATTGCCAAGGTCGAAGACGGCATGATGCGGGTCGACGAGATCGCTCGCGACGGGTCGGTCGCGGCGACGCACGCGCTGCCGTTCACATTCTCGATGATCCTGCCTGCCTTCAGGGGTGTAGCGGCGGTATTCGGGATCGAGGGGCTGACCAATCCGCGTGGCTTCATCCTGGCCGACAAGCACCAGCGCAATCCGGCCTTCCCCAACGTCTATTCGCTGGGCGTCTGCGTCGCGATCCCGCCGACGGGTCCGACTCCCGTGCCAGTTGGCGTCCCCAAGACCGGTTTCATGATCGAAAGCATGATGGCCGCGATCGTCGAGAACATCGCCGACGAGATCGACGGCCGCGCCCCGGGAAGCGAAGCCAGCTGGAACGCGATCTGCCTCGCCGACTTCGGCGACGGCGGCGTCGCCTTTATTGCCCAACCGCAGATCCCGCCACGCAACGTCAACTGGGCGGTGGAAGGGAAATGGGTCCACCGCGCCAAGGTGCTGTTCGAACAATTCTTCCTGCACAAGGTCCGGCACGGTCAGGCCGAACCGTTCTATGAAAAGGCCGCGCTTCGCATGCTCGGCGTCGGCAAGCTCAAGATCCGCCCGAAGAAATCCGCTCCCGCCAAGCCCTCCATCGGAGTCCAGCCATGAACATTGATCGCATCGTCTTCGTCTTCGCAGGTGTCGTTGTACTGCTCGGCATCGCGCTGTCGCGCACGGTCGATCCGTGGTGGATCGCGCTGTCAGCGTTCGCCGGGCTCAACATGATTCAGGCCGCCTTCACTGGCTTTTGTCCCGCCGCGATGCTCTTTCGCGCGCTGGGCGCGAAGCCGGGTGCCGCGTTCCCCGCGAGATAATCCATGAATGCTCCACACAGCCTCGATGTCGCGCTGGCCCGCGCAACCATCGCCGTCACCGGGGCGCTCGCTGATGCGACCCGCCAGCCGATCGTGCGCGCCTTCTTCGACGAGGCGACCTTCACGGCGAGCTATGTCGTGCACGACCCGGCGACCAGTTGGGCCGCGATCATCGATCCGGTGCTTGACTATGATCCCGCCGCGGGGCGCACATCGTATGCCTCGGCCGACGCGATCATAGCGTATATCGAACATGAGGGGCTCAAGCTCGAATGGCTGCTCGAAACGCATGCGCATGCCGATCACTTGTCCGCCGCACCGTATCTCCAGGCGAAACTCGGCGGGAAGCTTGCGATCGGTCGCGCGATCCTCGCGGTACAGCAGGTGTTCGGCAAAATCTTCAACGCCGGGATCGAGTTCGAGCGCGATGGTTCGCAGTTCGACCGGTTGTTCGACGATGGCGACGGTTTCCGCATCGGCAGCATTGAGGCGGCCGTGCTCCATGTTCCCGGCCATACACCAGCCGATCTCGCATATGTGATCGGCGACGCGGTGTTCGCGGGCGACACGCTGTTCATGCCCGACTATGGCACTGCGCGTGCCGACTTCCCCGGCGGCGATGCAGCGACGCTCTATCGTTCGATCCGTCGGCTACTCTCGCTGCCGCGCGAAGCGCGTATGTTTCTGTGTCATGATTACAAGGCGCCGGGACGTGACGTCTTTGCGTGGGAGACCACGATCGCTGTCGAACGCGACGCCAATGTCCATGTCCATGACGGAGTGAGCGAGGCCGAATTTGTCGCGATGCGCACCGCACGCGACAAGACGCTCGGCATGCCCCGCCTGATCCTGCCCTCGATTCAGGTCAACATGCGCGGCGGCCATCTGCCCGAGCCCGAGGCGAACGGCGTCCGCTACCTCAAGATCCCTGTCGATGCGCTTTGACCCGGACTCCCCCATTGAAGGAAACAGCCCCCATGGCTTTCAAGGCCCTCGCGCCCGGCATCTCGGTGACGACGCAGCTTTCTCCTGACGCGATCGACACGGCAGCGGCGGCCGGCTTCCGCACGATCATCAACAACCGGCCCGATGGCGAAGAAGCAGGGCAGCCCAGTTCGACAGCGCTTGAGACGCGCGCGCAGTCCAAAGGCCTGAGCTACGCCCATATTCCGGTCGCGCCGGGCCAGTATGACGAAGCGTCGATTGAGGCTTTCCGGACGGCGCTCCATACGCTTCCCGGCCCGGTACTCGCCTTCTGCAAGTCCGGTATGCGCGCCACCAGTCTGTGGGGTCTGTGCATTGCGGGCGACCTCAGTTGCGACGAGATCCAGCGCCAGGCGGCAGCGGCAGGCTATGATCTGACCGCGCTCGCCCCGCGCCTCGCCGCCCGCGCCACGGCCTGATGCTCGGCACGATTCAGTATCTGCTTGGGGGGCTGTCGGGCGGGCTGGTCGGCTTTACGCTCGGTCTTGTCGGCGGCGGTGGATCGATCCTTGCAGTACCGCTAATGGTCTATGTGGTTGGCGTGGCCGACGTACACGTCGCGATTGGCACCAGCGCGCTTGCGGTGGCCGTCAACGCCGCGACCGGCCTTGCCAACCACGCCCGCGCGGGCACGGTCAAATGGCGCTGCGGGGGCATGTATGCTGCGGCGGGGGTGCTCGGCGCACTTGTCGGGTCTGCGCTCAGCAAGGCGATCGATGGGCAGAGGCTGCTCCTGCTGTTCGCGCTGCTCATGGTCGTGGTCGGGGTGCTGATGCTGCGCAAGCGGCGTTCCGAGGGCCTGCCCGGCGTTCAGTGCAGCCGTACCAATGCGCCAAAGGTACTCGGATTCGGCCTGGGCAGCGGCGCATTCTCCGGCTTCTTCGGGATCGGCGGTGGCTTCCTGATCGTGCCAGGGCTGATCGCGTCGACCGGCATGCCGATGATCAACGCCGTCGGGACATCGCTGGTCGCAGTCGCAGCGTTCGGACTGACCACCGCGCTCAACTACGCCGTTTCGGGCCTGATCGACTGGCCGCTCGCGGGCGTGTTCATCGCTGGCGGGATCGCCGGCGGGGCGCTGGGTACCAAGGCAGCACATCTGCTCGCGAACAGCGCCGGCCTCGTTCGGGTCTTCGCCGCCCTTATCTTCGTTGTCGCAGCCTATATGATGTGGCGCAGCGCATCGGCGTTGTTCGTCTGACCGCGACCGGGAGACATGCATGGCTGAGTCTGAACTCCTGATCTGTCCCGGCTGCGACACCGCCAATCGCGTACCCTCCGCACGGCTGGAGCAGGCGCCGTCCTGCGGCAAGTGCGGTGCCGCGTTGTTCCGGTCGGTCGCCTTTCAGGCAACTGGGCCAAGTTGCGAGTGAGGGGGAAAGCCGTTGGAAGGACGGCAGTCGGCAAGGGCGACGGCACCAACTGTGGTTTTCACCGCTAGTGCCGATCCGCAGCGGCTCAACGGGGCGCCTGCAACTTCCCCGATTTCCTGGCCACAACCCGCCCGCGATGGTCGCAGCGTAGACGGCGGGTATTTTCCTCTGCTCCGGCCACGGCCCCCGCACGAGCTCCAGCGCGGGACCGTCTGCTACGGGAAGTCACGCATAGCCGCGCGATGATGGCGGTTGTCCTATGCAGCCGGAAGGAACGGTCATGCATCATGTTCTTGTCGCAACGGACCTGACGTCGAAATCGGCGGCGGCGGTGGAGCGCGGTTGTGCGCTCGCTGTCGCGACCTGCGCGTCCCTGCATCTGCTTCATGTCCGGGGACATGGCGGGCACCGTAGCGCATCGGAGCAGCTTGCTGCGATCGGGCGCGACGTGGCGGCGCAGAATCCCTGCATCGCGCAGGTCACGCACCTGGTCCGGACCGGGCGCGTGGCACAGGCCATCCGCCAGGCCGCCGATGACGTGGCGGCCGACATCGTGGTCGTCGGCGGACATGGCGGCGCGCGCCTCATCGATGAACTCTTCCCGACCACCGCGGAGCGCCTTACGCGCGCGCTCAAACCGCCGCTCCTCGTAGTGCGCAACAGTGTGACCGGTGGCTATCGGCGCGTGCTCGCCGCGGTCGAGCGCGGGGCCGCAGCGCGGGAGGTGCTCAAGCTCGCCTGTATGATCACCTCGGCTGACCGCGTGTTCGCGGTCCACGCGTTCATGCCATCGGTCTTCGACCTGATGCGCGATGGCGGCGACCAGGCGCGGGCGACCGCGCAGCACGAACTCGAACAGATTATCCTCGAAACACTTGGCGCCAGGTGCGATCTGGCGATGCATATCGAACCGGTCGTCCTGGCAGGTGAGGCCGTATCGGTAGTCCTCCAGGCATGGAGCGCCTACAAGCCCGACCTGCTCGCGCTAGCGACCCATGGCAGGACTGGTTTCGCCCTCGGCCTGCATGGCAGCTTCACCGATGTGATGATCGAAAATGACAGCTTCGACCTCCTCATCCACCATGTCCCGGCGGACGAAGATACGAAGGACTTGGAGAATGAAGTGGTACGGCACGCAGTCTAGGGTCTGTTGAGATTCATCTGGAATTGATGACGGCAGCGGCGAGGTAGATG
>JBDTXU010000070.1:0-2062 GCA_040006055.1 Sphingomonas bacterium
CTGATCTTCTGCACCGTGTCCCGGGCGAAGGCTGGCGCTTCGCCGAGCGGCGCGGATCGCTGACTTTCGCATGAGCTGGTGCGGGCCCATATCAGATGGAGCGAACCATTTGACCGATTTGATGACGCAATGTTCCGGATAGAGAGCAAGGATTGAATGCAGCCGAATCCGCAGTTTACGGCCGCCTCGCAGGCGGAGATCGAGACGCTCGCCGCGCGCCATTCCGGCGAGCGCGGCGGGCTGCTGCCCTTGCTGCATGCGATCCAGAACGCGCTCGGCCATGTGCCCGCAGAGGCAGTGCCGATCGTCGCTGAGGCACTCAACCTGAGCCGCGCCGAGGTTCACGGCGTCATCAGCTTCTATCATGATTTCCGGTCGGCCCCGGTTGAGGGGCGGGTCGTGAAACTGTGCCGCGCCGAAGCCTGCCAGGCGCGCGGCGTCGATGCGGTAGCGGCCGGGCTTGAACGCGATGGCGTGGCCACAGAGGCGATCTATTGCCTCGGCCTGTGCGCGGTTGGCCCCTCGGCGCTTGTCGATGGCCAGCCTGTTGCAGGCGTACGGAATGCTGCCGACCTCACGCCCCGCGCCACGCAATTTCCAACACGAGCGGCTGCCGTCCAGGCGGCGCGCGTGTTCGTCTCGGGCGACATGGCGTCGGTCGCGCTCGGATCGGATGCGGTCGGCGCGGCGCTTGTCGCTGCGGGTGCGACGGTGGTGCGCACCGGCAGCCATGGGCTGTTCGCGATCGAACCGCTGGTCGAGGTCGAGACTGCCGAGGGTCGCATCGGCTACGGCCCGGTTGCCGCGGACGAGGTCTCGCAGGTTCTCGACGGGACCCACCCCAACCGCCTTGGCGACATTGCCGCGCTGCCCTTCTTCGCGCGGCAGCAGCGCTTCACCTTCGCGCGCTGCGGCATCACCGATCCGCTGAGCCTTGCCGACTATGAAGCGCATGGCGGCTGGGCGGGGCTCGACGCGGCGCGCGATATGTCGCCACAGGCGGTGGTCGATGCGGTCAAGGCGTCGGGGCTGCGCGGGCGCGGCGGCGCGGGCTTCCCCACGGGCATCAAATGGCAGACCGTGCTCGATACGGCGTCGGACGAGAAGTTCATCGTCTGCAACGCCGACGAGGGCGACAGCGGCACCTTCGCCGATCGCATGCTGATGGAGGGCGATCCGTTCTGCCTGATCGAGGGCATGGCGATCGCCGCGCACGCGGTCGGTGCGGACTATGGCTATGTCTATATCCGCTCGGAATACCCGTTCGCGATCCGCACGATGCGCGCGGCGATCGAGGCAGCGGCGCACCGGATCGCGCCCTTCGCGCTCGAGGTGCGTGAGGGCGCCGGCGCCTATGTCTGTGGCGAGGAAACCGCCATGCTCGAATCGATCGAGGGCAAGCGCGGCCAGGTCCGCGCCAAGCCGCCGCTTCCGGCGATCAGCGGCCTGTTCGGCCGGCCGACCGTGATCAACAATGTGCTGAGCCTCGCCGCCATTCCCTTCATCCTCGCCGAAGGACCGGAGCGTTATGCCGAAATCGGCTTCGGCCGTTCGCGCGGGACGATGCCGATCCAGCTTGCCGGCAATGTGAAGAATGGCGGCCTGTTCGAAATCGGCTTCGGCATCACGCTGGGCGAACTGGTCAATGACATTGGCGGCGGTACCGCGAGCGGCCGGCCGGTGCGCGCGGTGCAGGTCGGCGGCCCGCTCGGCGCCTATATTCCGCCGTCGCGCTTCGACATGCCGTTCGACTACGAAACCTTCGCCGCGGCCGGCGGGCTGATCGGCCATGCCGGGATCACGGTGTTCGACGACAGCGTCGACATGGCGAAGATGGCGCGCTTCGCGATGGAATTCTGTGCGGTCGAAAGCTGCGGCAAATGTACGCCGTGCCGGATCGGCTCGGTGCGCGGCGTCGAGTTGATCGACCGCATCATCTCAGGCGCAGGGCGGCCCGACGACGCGCTTGAGGCGATGCCACAGATGCGCAACGCCCGCGCAAAGCCCCGCAGCGTCGCGGACGAGGTCGTCTTGTTGCGCGATTTGTGCGATACGATGAAGC
>JBDTXU010000071.1:0-4090 GCA_040006055.1 Sphingomonas bacterium
CGTTCATCACCGAGACCGGCATGACCAAGGGATCGATGCAGCTGATGTTCTCGCCCGCCGAGGCCGACGCGCTCTATGCCAAGATGGGCCCGGGGATCGAGGCGAGCGGCGGCTCCGCGGCGAACACGGTCGCGGCGATCGCGGCGCTCGGTGGCCGGAGCGGTTTCATCGGCCAGGTCGCCGACGACCAGCTCGGCGAGGTATTCGCGCATGATATTCGCGCGGCCGGCGTCACCTTCACCACCGCCGCGCGCGCTGGCGAGCCGACCACCGCGCGCTGCCTGATCTTCGTCACGCCTGACGGGCAGCGGACGATGAACACCTTTCTCGGCGCCTCGCAATTCCTCCCCGCCTCGGCGCTCGACAATGAGATGATCGCGAGCGGGGCGATCCTTTATCTCGAGGGCTATCTCTGGGATCCCGAGGAGCCGCGCCAGGCGATGCGCGCCGCGATCGAGGTTGCGCGCAAGGCCGGGCGCAAGGTCGCCTTCACGCTCAGCGACGTGTTCTGCATCTCGCGCCACGGCAATGATTTCCGCGATCTGATGGCCAAGGGCCTGGTCGACATCATGTTCGCCAATGAGAACGAAATCCTGGCGCTGATGGAAGTCGAGGATTTCGAAGCAGCGGTCGCCGCCGCCGCGGCACAGGTGCCGGTGCTGGTGGTGACGCGCAGCGAGAAGGGCGCGATCGCCATCGCCAATGGCGAGCGCGTATCATGCGGGGCTGAGCCGATCGAGAAGGTCGTCGACACCACCGGTGCGGGCGATCTGTTCGCGGCCGGCTTCCTGACCGGCCAGGCCCAGGGCAAGAGCCTCGAAGAATCACTCCGTCTCGGCGCGATCTGCGCGGCGGAGATCATCTCGCATTATGGCGCGCGGCCGATGTGCGACATGAAGGCGCTGGTGGCTGAGAAGCTGGGCTGAACGCACAACCAACCGACAAAAAAGGGGCCGCGGATCCGATCCGCGGCCCCTTTTCTTATGTGCGGCAGATCAGACCGAGCCGGGCGGCAGCGGCGCGATCGTGTCGAGATCGCCTTCATTGACCTCGGTGATACCAAGCCCGACATGGCTGCGCGAGCGGCTGTACAAGAAGTAGATCACAAGGCCGATCGCGCCCCAACCCGGCAGGACCAGCTTCGCGGTCAGCGGCAGCGACAGATACAGCCCGATGCAGCCGATGATCGCGAGCGGTGCGATGAGGTACACGACAGGCGTGCGGAACGGGCGCTTGCGGCCCGGATCGGTCTTGCGCAGCACCATCACTGAAATCGCCACCATCATGAACGCGAACAGCGTGCCTGCGTTCGAATAATCGGCGAGCTTGCCGACCGGCAGGATCGCCGCCGCGAACGCCGCCGCGATGCCGGTCACGACCGTGACGACATGCGGTGTGCGGAACTTCGGATGGATCGACGCGAGCTTCGCCGGCAGCAGGCCATCACGGGCCATGACGAAGAACACGCGGGTCTGGCCGAACATCATCATCAGCACGACCGACGGCAGCGCCAGCACGGCGGCGAGACCGACAAGCCGGCCCATCATCGGCCAGTTGATGACCTGCAGCACATGGACCAGGGCTTCCTTCGAACATACCAGCGGTTCCATCGCGCCGGACGCGACGATCGCGGCGCAACGCCCGGCGAGTTCAGCCGAACCCGGTGAAAGAATGCCGCCGCTGGCGCTCGTCACCGGGGTTGCGCCGATCGCGCCGATCGCGCCCGATGCGACGAGCAGGTAGAAAAGGGTGCAGATGCCGAGGCTGGCGATCAGGCCGATCGGCACGTTGCGCTGCGGGTTCTTGGTTTCCTCGGCAGCGGTCGAAACCGCGTCGAAGCCGACATAGGCGAAGAAGATGGACGCTGCCGCGCCCAGCACGCCGACACCCGACGAACTGAGCGGGTTGCCCAGGCCGTAAGGCAGGAACGGATGGAAATTGTCTGCCTTCAGAACCGGGATGGTCAGCGCGATGAACGCGGTGAGCGCGGCGATCTTGATCAGCACCAGCACGGCGTTGACGCGCGCGCTCTCGGTCGTGCCGATCACCAGCAGCCATGTTACGAAGCCGATGACGATGACGGCTGGCACGTTGATAAAGCCGCCAACCTCCATCGCCTTCGTCAGATCGGGGTTGAGATCAGCGCCGAACGCAACCTGCGCATGCGCCATCAGCGCGTCCGCATTTCGCAGGAGATGGGGAATATGGAACCCGATACTGTCGAGCAATCCGGCCAGATGGTTGGACCAGCCGACGGCAACCGCGCTGGCGCCGACCGCATATTCGAGGATCAGCGCCCAGCCGACCATCCAGGCGAGCAGCTCGCCAGTGACCGCATAGGTATAGGTGTACGCCGATCCGGAAACCGGCACCATCGAGGCGAGTTCGGAATAGCAGAGTGCCGCGACCGCGCAGACAAAGCCGGCGACGACGAAGCTGAGCAACATGCCGGGTCCGGCCTTTTGCGCCGCTTCGGACGTCAGCACGAAGATGCCGGTGCCGATGACGGCGCCGATGCCGAGCAGGGTGAGCTGGAAGGCACCGAGCGATCGGTGCAGGCCTTTTTTCTCGGCCGTCGCCAGGATGGCGTCGAGTGATTTTACACGCCCGAATATCATCAACAATTCCCCGGATTGTGAAGACCGGCTCTGCGGCCGGTTTGTGAAGCGCCGGAGCCTAATGGTAAATCGGGGCTGTGCAATCCCTTATCGATGCGTGACGATTCTCAGCGTGCGAGCATCGGCCCCAGTTTGCGCCCAGCAAAGATATGGACATGGAGGTGCGGGACCTCCTGGTGCGAATCGAGGCCGCTATTGGCGAGCAACCGGTATCCCGGCGCAACCAGCCCCGCGGCGCGCGCGACCTCACCCACCGCACGGACGAAGCCGGCGATTTCCGCGTCTGATGCTTTCGCGCTGAAATCGTCCCAGGAGACATAGGGTCCCTTAGGAATCACCAGGATATGGGTCGGCGCCTGCGGGTTGATGTCGTGAAAGGCGAGGGCGTATTCGTTCTCGAACACCTTCTTCGACGGAATCTCGCCGCGCAGGATCTTCGCGAAGATGTTCTGGTCGTCATAGGGCAGGGTGGCGTCGATCGGCATACAACTCTCCTTCGTCACCCCGGACTCGTTCCGGCGTTCGAGCTTTGGCTTTCCCCCGGAAAGCCAAGATTGTGTTCGGGGAACACAATCTCGCTCGAACGCACCGCTCCGCAAGAGCTTCGCGCGCGGTTCCTGCCGCACGGTGGATGCCGGAACAAGTCCGGCATGACGGTTAGCTTGCTCGGCTGGCCTTCTCGTCGATCCCCGAAACTCCCTCGCGCCGCCTGAGCTCGGTGCGCACCTCGTCGAGCGAAACGCCGGCATCGGCGAGCAGCACGAGCAGGTGGAAGATCAGGTCAGCCGCCTCGCCGGTCAGTGCGGCCTTGTCGTCGCCCATCGCAGCGATCACCGTTTCGGTCGCCTCCTCGCCGAGCTTCTGCGCGATCTTGGCGCGGCCCCGGGTGAAGAGCTTGGCGACATAGGAGGTAGTCGGATCGGCGCCCTTCCGGGCGTGGATCACGGCTTCGAGGGTGTCGAGAAAGTCTTCGGCCATGGTTATCGGCTGGCCCAGACGGGCGTTCAGGTCAATCCTTCGGACGTTTCGCGAAGCGCGCCCGCATTGCACGGCGCACCAGCCAGACGCCGACAGCCGCCATCACGAACAAGGCAATGTCCGAAAGCTCGGGGCCGGTGCGGGCCTTGGGCACGCCGGTATGCGCCGGCGTGACGGCCAGCGCGGGGGCGGCGAGGAGGAGAGCGAAGAAGAAGCGCATCGGCTCGCAGCTAACACCGTGCCGTTAAATTTCCGTCATGCCGGACGTGTTCCGGCATCCATCTCACCACAAGCGCTGACGTGTCTGGGACGATGGACCCCGGAACGAGTCCGGGGTGACGGTTACGATTGGAGCGGTTTTCGCACCGGCACGCCCGCCGCCGCGAGCGCGGCATGCGCATCAGCGATGCTCGCCTCGCCGAAATGGAAGATCGAGGCGGCGAGCACAGCGCTGGCATGGCCTTCGAGCACGCCCGCGACCAGATCGCCGAGCC
>JBDTXU010000072.1:0-3805 GCA_040006055.1 Sphingomonas bacterium
TGCGGCCGTGCACCGGCTCGTAGAAATGATCGGGCTCGAGCATGTCGACCAGATCGTCGGCCAGTCGGTTGTCGATCATCATCGCGCCGAGCATCGCGGCCTCAGCCTCCACATTCTGCGGCAGAGCGGGGGCGGCGGGGAGAGTCGGCGTCGGGATGAATGCAGTGGCCATTAGCGCCTCATTCCAGAGCTGGCGCCCGGGCTCAAGCATGTTACGTCGGGCGGGCCTGTGGATAAGGGCTATATCTGGCGATTGTCGTGGTTAAGCTTCCCCTTTACGGCAACCTTCATGCCCGATCCCCGGATCATCGATGTCAGTCTCGACGAGCGCACCATATTGTGGCGCTCGGCTGACATCGAGCAGGAGCGGCGGATCGCGATCTTCGATCTGATCGAGGGCAATTATTTCAAGCCGGAACGCGATTATTCGGACGGCTATACCGGGCCCTTCAAGATCGAGCTTGCGGTGGAGGAAGGCCGGCTCGCCATTGCGATCCACCGTGAAGACGGATCCCATCTCGAGACATTCGTGCTGGCAATGGGCCGGTTACGGCGCCCGATCAGGGATTATTTCGCGATCTGCGACAGCTATTATCAGGCGATCCGGAATGCGACACCGGCCCAGATCGAGACCGTCGATATGGCGCGGCGTGGAATCCACAATGAAGCCGCCGAGCTGCTCAAGGAAAGGCTGGAGGGCAAGATCGAGATCGACTTCGACACCGCCCGCAGACTTTTCACGCTGATCTGCGTCCTGCACATCAAGGGCTAGACGAATGGCGTTGCGAATCTGGAGCCGCCGGATCGGGCTGGCGGGCGCGCTTGGCATCGTCGTCGCGCTCTCCGCGGTGGTCGCCTGGACGCTAGCGCTCAGCTGGCGGCCGACTGATACATATCGGTTCCAGGGGATCGATGTCTCCGAGGAACAGGGGCCGATCGAATGGTGGACGGTGAAGGCGGGCGGTGCCGACTTCGCCTATCTGCGCGCGACCAGCGGCGCCGATTGGCGCGACACGCGCTTCGCCGCCAATTGGGGCGAGGTCTATGCGACCGGGATGCGGCGCGGCGCGCTGCACGTCTATTCGCTGTGCCGGCTCGCCGTGGATCAGGCGAATAACTTCAACACCACGGTGCCGCGCACCAGCGACGCCCTGCCGGCCGCGGTCGAAATCGATTTTTCGGAGGATTGCCCGTCCCGGCCGGCGCGCGATGTCGTGCTGAACGAGCTGCGGCGCTTCCTGTCGATGGTTGAGGCGCATACCGGCAAGCCAGTCCTGCTCAAGGTCAGCAAGCGATTCGACAAGGCCTATCAGGTGACCGCCGCCATCCCCCGCCCGGTCTGGGCGGTGCAGGATTTCTTTCCGCCCGATTATGCGGCAAGGCCGTGGCGAATGTGGCAGGCGAACGACATGCGGCGGATCGACGGCGTGGACGGAGCGGTGAACTGGGACGTGGTGGCGCCGTGACAGATGACGCGACTGCCCGCCGGCTGATCGCCGCCGCGCGCGAGGCGGCGTTGAACGCGCATGCACCTTACTCCAGGTTCGGCGTCGGCGCGGCGGTGCTGCTCAGCGACGGCAGCATGGTAACCGGCACCAATTTCGAGAATGCGAGCTACGGACTGTCGCTTTGCGCCGAGACGGTCGCGCTGGCGACGGCGAATGCACAGGGGCGGCTGCGCGACGTGGTGGCGATCGGCGTGATCGGCGGGCCGATCGGCAACGATGGAAGACCGACGGGAGACAAGCCGGTCGGGCCCTGCGGCCGTTGCCGCCAGGTGATCAACGAAGCCGCGCAGATGGGCAGGCGCGACGTGGTCGTGTGGTGCGCGGGCGCCGAAGGCGACGCAATCGAGCGCCATCTGATCTCGGAGTTGCTCCCGCATGCCTTTGGCCCGGGCGATCTCGGGATCGACTGAGCGCGCCTCAGCGACCGCCGAGGCCGCCGATCAGCCCTATGGCGAACAATATGCCCGTGTAGGAGAATGCCGCGCGACGCAGGCTCGAAGGATAGCCGCGACGCAGGAAAAGCCAGACGAACAGTGTCGGCACCGTCAGCATGCCGAGCAACAGCGATGGGCTCAATCGCCGCGTCGCATCTGAAATCGGTTCGCGCTCACCCATGTGTCGATCATGACGCGCGTTGCACGTTCAGGCCAGCGCCACGAGAGTGGAATTTCATTGCCACGCCTCTTGCCCGCTCCCGCAAATCCCGCGAAAGCGAAAGGCGCAGCAGGGAGAGATTTATGTCGATCATGTCCGACCGGTGGATTCGCGAACAGGCGCTCGCGAACGGCATGATCGAGCCTTTTGTCGATGGCCAGAAGCGTGACGGGTGCATCTCTTACGGGCTTTCGTCCTATGGCTATGACGCGCGGGTCTCGGACGAGTTCAAGATCTTCACCAATATCGACAGCGTGATCGTCGACCCGAAGAATTTCGCCTCGAACAGCTTTGTCGACCGCAAGACCGATGTCTGCATCATTCCCCCCAACAGCTTCGCGCTGGCGCGGACGGTCGAATATTTCCGTGTACCGCGCGACGTGCTGGTGATCTGCCTCGGCAAATCGACCTATGCCCGGTGCGGAATCATCGTGAATGTCACCCCGCTCGAACCCGGCTGGGAGGGGCACGTGACACTCGAATTTTCGAACACCACGCCGCTGCCGGCGAAAATCTACGCCAATGAGGGCGCCTGCCAGTTCCTGTTCCTCGAAGGTAACGAGCCCTGCGAGACCAGTTATGCCGACCGGGCCGGCAAATATATGGGTCAGCGCGGCGTTACCCTGCCCCGGTTGTAGGCCGGCTTCGCGCGCACGCCGCTTCCCTATTTGCACTCGTTTGGATGGAGCACTTCCAGACACGTGGCTGGAAATGGGCGCAAAAAAGGGCGACCCCGAAGGGCCGCCCCGCGCTTTCGATCTGACCGTTGATCAGAACTTGCTGTAGTACTGCTCGTTGCCGATGAAGCCGAGCTTCGAGATGTTCGAACGCTTGATCACTGCAAGCACCTGATCGACCCGCTCATACTTCGCCTGAGGATCAGGCTGGAAGTGAAGCTCGGGCTCCGGGTTTATCGTCTTCGACTGCTCCAGATATTGCTGGAGCGTGATGAGATCCACCGGCACACCGTTCCAGGCAACCGTGCCCGCGGGATCGATCGAGAGCTGGTTCTTGATCGGATCTACGACCGGCGCCTTCGCGTTCGGGTCATTGACCGGAAGGTCGACCTTCACCGCATGGGTCTGGATCGGGATGGTGATGATGAACATGATGAGGAGAACCAGCATGACGTCGATAAGCGGCGTCGTGTTGATTTCCATCATCGGCTGGCCGTCGTCGCTGCCACCGCTCATTGCCATTTCATATTACTCCTGAAGCTCTGACCGTTCATGCTCAACCTTTGGGCGGCGGTTGGGAAATGAAGCCGACCTTGGCGAAACCGGCCATCTGCATCGTGTAGATCGCGCCACCGATGCACTGATAGGGCGTGCTCACATCGCCGCGGATATGCGCCTCGGGAAGCTCGAGCCCTGCGGCGTTGACGCCACCCTGACGCTCGATCTCAGCCCGCAGCTTTTTCACAGCCCTGTCGAGCAGTTCCTCGTGTCCAACGCGGGTCATGCCCCAATAGATGGCACATTTGCCCTCCGCGTCGGTATTGATCGAAAGCGAGACATTCTCCGGCTTCGTCGTCGTCGGATCATAGGTGACGTCGGGAAGCGTGAGCTTCACCGTCTGAAGCACGGCTGGAATCGCGATCATGAAAACGATGAGGAGAACCAGCATGACGTCCACCAGTGGCG
>JBDTXU010000073.1:0-3110 GCA_040006055.1 Sphingomonas bacterium
TCGATGCCGATGCGCTCAACCGCGCCAAGACGCCGATGATCAGCGGGTTCGCGCGCGCCAAGGGGAGCAGCAACGATTTCTGGCTCGGCTATCTTTCGGGAAATCTCGACGATCCGCGCGTCACCAGCTCGTTCCTTAGCATCGAGGCGGGCTATGCCGCCATCACGCCGGCCCAGGTGCAGGCAGCGGTCGTCAAATATCTGCGGCCGGGCGGCAGCTACGAGCTCCGCGTGCTGCCCGAGAAATGACGCCCACGGTCGAGATTATGGTCGCGATGCCCGAGGACAGGGTAGCGCTTGCCAATATGATGCAGCTCTACGCCCATGATTTCTCGGAACTCTGGCAAGGAGAAGCACGCGGGGAGCTTGGCGGGGACGGCCTGTTTGCCGCCTATCCGCTCGACGCCTGGTGGCGCGAACCGGACCATATCCCGCTGCTCGTGAAGGTCGGCGGATTTCTGACGGGCTTTGCATTGCTGAACGCGACGTCGCACACCGGTGCCTCGCTCGACCGCAACATGGCCGAGTTTTTCATCGTCCGGAAATACCGCCGGAGCGGCGTCGGCACCGCAGCGGCGCGCATGATCTTCAGCCGCTACCCCGGCCGCTGGGAAACCGCCGTGGCGCGCGCGAACCACGGCGCTCTCGCCTTCTGGCGCGCGGCGATCCAGCCGCTCGCCGAGGAGGTGGAGCTGGTGGACGTCGAGAGTGCGCTATGGAACGGCCCTGTGCTGCGGTTTCGCGTTATCAGCTGAAGCGCTGGGGCGGCTTGCGACACCTGGAACTTGAGGTCACCTGTAAAACAGGGTTAAAACTGAACACTGTCTAATATTTTTATTGGACACTGATCAATTTTCTGTCATCCACCGTCGGATTGGCGACTCGCGGTTGGGGAGGTGGTTCGTTGCAATCCGATTATGTGAAAGCCACGGCGCAGACACTGCGCGGCGAGACGAGCGGGCTTTACGCGGCGCGGCATACCCGCGAGGATCGTCATCTGGCCGTTCGACTGAAATACTGCATGGGTTTCCCGCGCCAGATGAAATCGCGCGAATCCGCTGCAGCCGGAAACTACCTGGGAGCAATTTGAAATGTCGGCACCCGATTTCTCGCTGCTGACGAAACGGCGCTTTGCACCGATGTTCGTCGTCCAGTTCTTCGGCGCGTTCAACGACAACGTCCTGAAATTCGCGATGCTGACGCTCGCGACCTTCACGCTGTATCCCAAGGAGCCGGACCATGTCGCGCAGCTCGGCAACATTGCCAACGCGCTGTTCATCCTGCCCTATTTCCTCTTCTCGGCAATGGCAGGCCAGATCGCCGATGCAACCGACAAGGCACTGCTCGTCCGCATCATCAAATTTGCCGAAATCTGCATCATGTCGATCGCGCTCGCCGGATTCTGGTTCGAGTCGGTCCCGCTGCTACTGACCGCCCTGTTCATGATGGGGATGCACTCGACCTTTTTCGGACCGGTCAAATATTCGATCCTGCCCCAGCATCTCCGCAAGAACGAAGTCGTCGGCGGCACCGGGCTGATCGAGGCCGGCACTTTCCTCGCCATTCTCGGCGGGCAGCTGCTCGCCTTTACCGGCGTGGTACCCGCCTGGGAGGCGGGGATCATCGCGACCGCACTCGCTGGGGTCGGCTTCGCCGCGAGCTGGGCGATCCCCGCCGCCCCGCCGGCTGCGCCGGGGTTGCCGGTCGATCGCAACCCGTTCCGCAGCACCTGGAAGATCCTGAAGGCCGCGCACAAGGGCACCGGCGTCTGGCTCTCGATTCTCGGTATCAGCTGGTTCTTCGCGGTCGGCGCCATTCTCGCGACCAACTTCCTTCCGCTGGTGTCCGGGAGCCTAGGCGGCACCCAGGGCGTGGCGACCCTGTTGCTGATCGTCTTTTCGATCTCGGTCGGGCTCGGCTCAGTGATGGTCAACCGGCTGCTGAAGGGGAACGTCTCGGCCCGGTATGTGCCGATTTCCGCGCTGATGATGGCGAGCTTCATGATCGTCCTGTGGCTCACCACGCGGCATTATCCGACCCCGGCTGTGACGGTGGGTTGGAAGGAATTCCTGACTCATGCGAGCAGCTGGGTTGTGCTGTTCGAACTGGCCGGCATCGCGTTTTTTGGCGGCATGTTCGTCGTTCCGCTCTATTCGATCCTGCAGACCGCAACCGCGCCCGAGGAACGGTCGCGCATCATCGCGGCCAACAACATCGTCAACGCAGCGGTGATGGTCACGCTGGTGATCATTGTCGGCCTGCTGCAGAGCACAAGACTGAAGATTCCCGGCGTGATCGGCACGCTCGGTTTCTCGACGCTCGCAGTCGCCCTGATCTCCTGCTGGCTGCTCCCCGAAACCGTGATCAAGTCAGTGATCCGCGGCACGCTCACCTTCCTTTACCGGATCGAGCTCAACGGGGCGGAGAATATGCCGCAGCCCGGCGAGCGCGCTGTGGTGGTGGTCAACCATGTCTCCTGGCTCGACGGCCTGCTGCTCGCTGTATTCCTGCCCGGCAAGCCGGTGTTCGCGGTGCACAGCAAGGTGGTGAAGCTATGGTGGATCCAGCCTGCCCTCAAACTGTTCCGCGCCTTTCCGGTCGATCCAACCAACCCGATGGCCGCCAAGGCGATGGTAAAGGCAGTCAAGGCCGGCAATACGCTCGTCATCTTCCCCGAGGGGCGGATCACCGTCACCGGCGCGCTGATGAAGGTGTTCGACGGCCCCGGCATGGTCGCCGACAAGGCGGATGCGCCGATCGTCCCGGTACGGATCGACGGGGCGCAGTTCACGCCCTTCTCCTACCTCAAAGGCAAGGTGCGGCTGCGCTGGTTCCCCAAGATCAGCCTGACCATATTGCCGCCGCGCCGTTTCGCGATCGAGGGCGAGATGAGCGGTCGGGCACGCCGCGCGATCGCCGGGCGCCAGCTTTATGACGTGATGAGCGACATGATCTTCGCGACTTCGGACATCGACCGGACTTTGTTCCAGGCGCTGCTCGACGCGAAGGATGTGCATGGCGGCCGCGTCGGCGTGGTCGAAGACGTGAAGCGCGATCCGCTGACCTACAAAAAGCTCGTCACCGGCAGCATGGCGCTCGGCCGGGTGTTCG
>JBDTXU010000074.1:0-2809 GCA_040006055.1 Sphingomonas bacterium
GCCCTGCTGAGCTTTGCCAGATCCCGCATCGGCTTCGGCGCTTCGGCACCGAGCATCGCCTTCGTGGCGGGTGGCGCGATAGGCGCGTCGAGGAAGTTCCAAAGCAAGGTGCGCTCGCCCGGGGTCATGTCGCGCGTCACCGGCATGAAGCGGAAGAGCTCGAAATTGGCTGGATCGGTGAGCTGCTTCAGCATCTTGCCATAAGCATGAACCTGGACCGGATCGTCGAGCCGCAGCCAATTGTCCATGCACGGCGCCATCGCGTTCCAGTTGGCGAGCACATGGGTATAGACATTGTCCCAGGTCGGATCGAGCGCGGCGGTCTCCGTGTCCGCCGGGATCGACCGGACATAGACATAGGGTGTGAGCTGCGTGTCGAGCTGGGCCGGCGCGACCGGCGGATGATCCTTGTCGCCGGCCGCCAGCGTATAGGGATCGACGCTGCCGGTCGGCACGGTGGCGACCTTGAAGGTGACCGTCGAGCTGGCATCGGTGATTGCGGTTCCCACTGCCGCACCGTTGGTGTCGTAGAGCGCCACGCTGGCCCCGGCGCCGGCGGGTGCGCCGTGGTTCAGCACCTGGACCGGCAGCGCCACGCTATCGCCGCCGGTCGCATAGATATTATGCTCCATCGGCACGGCGCGGAGCCGTTGTTCGACCAGATAGGGCGTGCCGTCCCCGGCACGGATCTGGATGTCGGCTTTCGCGGCGATCGCCGCCGTCTTCGCGTCGAGCGGCAGCGAGACGATGCCTGAGGCCGCCTCATAAGCGTTCTTGTCATATTGGTGATATTGCAACGTGCCAAGCGTCGCCAGCACCTTGCCCGCGCCATCCACCGCGACTGCCGTGAGCGGGCCGAGATTCTGCTTGTTCAGCAGCTCGTCGACCTCAGTGATGCTGTTGGCCAGATCGAGGGTGATCCCCTTGCTCGTCACCCGGGCATGCGCAGTGGCGACGATCTCGCCTGGCGGAACCGACAGGAGCGCCCGGTCGCCCGGCTCCTGCGCCGGCTCGCCCTGGCGCCACAGCCCGATCACGCCGACCAGGACGCTGCGCGCGGGATTGGGCTGGAAGCCGCCGTTCAGCTTGGCGATCAGCGCCTGCGAGGCAGCGGCTGAGGACGCCGAACCGTTGCGCAGCGAGGGATCGTCGAAATAGATCGTCCGATAGCTGTTGAAGCGCATGGTGAGCCCGAGCACGCCCTTCTCGCCGAGCGCTTTGTTCAGCGCCGCGAGGGCGGGCGAGCTGTGCTGGTCGATCTTGAGCCCCGCCTTGGCGAATGAGGTCTGCCAGATCACCGAGGCGACACCGGCGATCTTGGTATTGGCGGTGTTGCGCGAGAAGTTGATGTAGCGCGCGATGAACCGCGAACTGCGCGCGCCTTCGATCCGGCAGCCGCCGGGGATGCCGAAATGCATCGTATCGAAGAAGATCTGCGACGAGACCGAGCCGAACGGTTCGCAATCGACCAGCATGCCCATCAGCCCGACCGGCGAGCCGACCACCGGATCTGCAGTCGAGACGCCGGCGCCGAGATCGACCCCGCTCACCTCGGTCTGGTAGAAATGGCTGCGATGCGTGCCGTGCGGGTTCCAATTGCCGTTCGCGACCGACGCGATTGCCGATTTGCGGAAATCCGCGACCGCGGTGTGGACTGCCACGGGCGGAAGCACGCTCTCGCAATCATCCTCGTCGTAGAAATTGGGATAATTGTTGGTGACGATCGGATCCCAGGCGATCTGTCCACGGAACAGGATGCGCGGTGTTTCGAGGACGCTCATGAGGACGCTCCCGCATTTGCTGGTTTGTAGAGAAAGGCCGGGCCGGAGACCTTGGTGGGATCGGCAAGCGGCGTGGCGAGCGCCAGCTTCGCGGCCATGCGAAGATCGAACATCGCCCGCACCGCGTCACCGAGCCCACCGTTGGTGCCGGTCACCGCCTGCTGGAGCGCATCGATCATGGCGCTGTAGGCGGTGGTACAGGCCGTCTGCGCCGCCTGGGCCGCGGGCGGATCCTTCGAGAAATCATGGCTGCCGGGGTCGGGGATCGCCGGATAGACCGCCTTCCAGTCGACGCCGAGCTTCGCCGGGCCCCAGGCCCAGCCCGGCGCCTTGGCGGTGCGGGTCAGGACCCGGTCCTTGAATATCTCGGTGAAGCGGAAATAATGGGCGAGCTCGTCCTGGAAATCGAGCGGATCGTTGCGCGCGCCCTCGCCTTCCGAGACGATGATCGTGATTGCGCGGTGCGCATCGGGATAGCCGTTCACCGGAAACAGCTGCCCGGGAAAGAACTGGTCGTCGACAATCTGGTTGTTGCCCGATTGCCAGTCATTAGGGTCGAGCGTGGCGAGGAAGGCGTCGAGCTGGTTGTAGAACTCGCCGATCGTCAGCGCCGCGGGCGCAGTCGCCATCAGCAGCTTGGCGTCGGGAAAATGCGGGGTGTCGATGGGCGTCTCGATGTTCATCGCCTGCTGGATCGCGTCGGGCGAGAAAGGCAGGAGATGGAGGGTGAGCGGTTTGCCGTCGGGGCCGATATCGCCGGGCAGCGGCCCGGGATAGACCGGCGCGGTGATCTTGGGGGTGCCGCCGATCGCGTTCAGGATGTTGCAGGCCAGGCACATATGGACCATTTCTTCCAGCGCTACCGCCTTGATCCGGTTGGCGGATTTTTCATTCTCGCCCGGCGGAATGGAGAAGAGCGCGTAGAGATAAGGCGGCAAGGTGCCGAACTCGACGCCAATCGCGGTCTGCAATTGCGACTGTGCGTCCTGGAGCGTGCGAGGCGGCTTCGCTTGAAGTCGAATCATGGC
>JBDTXU010000075.1:0-2297 GCA_040006055.1 Sphingomonas bacterium
AATGTCGATGCCGCCATGAAGCAGACCTATCGCGACCGCTTCTCCGAGATGCGCTCGGCCGCGGCGCGGCATCAGACAACCTGGCCCGCCGTACGGCTTGGCGAGGATATCGACCAATTTCACATCTCCGCGCGCGGCGTACGCCAGGCCAACAGGGAGTTCGTCGCCTGGACCCGCGGCGCGATCGAGCAGCTCCAGAAAAATCGATAACCCACGGATCGCGAAAGGCTTGCCCGCATCGCCCGATTCGAGCTTATGCAAGGCGGCAATCGCTAAAAACCACAAGGGTCCCGCGCGCGCTCCATGACACTTCCAACACGCTCGATCGGCCCCTTCACTGTCTCGGCCATTGGCCTTGGCTGCATGAATCTCAGCCACGCCTATGGCGTGCCACCCTCCGAAGAGGCTGGCACGCGGCTGCTGAACCATGCGCTCGATCTCGGCATCACGCTGATCGATACGGCGGCGCTGTACGGCATGGGCGCGAACGAGCGGCTGGTCGGCAAGGCGATCCTGCATCGCCGCTCCGAATTTACGCTCTCGACCAAATGCGTGCTCGACGTGATCGACGGCAAGCGCGCGCTCGACGGATCGCCCGAGCAGATTGCGCGGACGGTGGAGGGCTCTCTGGGGCGGCTCGGCACTGACCATATCGACCTAGTCTATCTGCACCGGCTCGACCGGCGCGTGGCGATCGAGGATTCGGTCGGCGCGCTCGTCAGGCTCAAGGAAGCCGGCAAGATCGGCGCGATCGGGCTTTCCGAAATGTCCGCCGCGACGATCCGCCGCGCCCAGGCGGTGCATCCGATCGCGGCGGTGCAGAGCGAATATTCGCCGATCGTCCGCAACCCGGAGATCGCGGTGATCGACACCTGCCGTGAGCTCGGCATCGGCCTCGTTGCCTTCTCGCCGGTCGCGCGCGGGATGCTGGCGGGCGGGGTACGCGACGACAATTATGCGCCGAACGATATCAGGCTATTCATGCCGCGCTTCGTCGGGGCCAATCTGGCGCATAATCTGGCGGCGGTCACCCGGTTCGACGCGCTTGCCGCGGAGCTGGGCTGCACCCCGGCCCAATTGTCGCTCGCCTGGGCGCTGGCGAAGGGCGACCATATCGTGCCGATCCCCGGCACCACCAGCATCGCCCATCTCGAGGAGAATATGGGCGCGGTGGCGCTGAGGTTGAGCGAGGACACGATCGCCGAGATCGAGACGATCTTCTCCGGCACGATTGCGGGGCCGCGCTACGCCGCGGCAATGCAGGCGCAGATTGACACCGAGACCTTTGCCGGAGAAGAGCTGGCCTAGATCTCGCCCCAGACCTCGCGCGCGACATCCAGCACGAGCCGCATCTTGGCGGCCTGTTGCTCGACCAGAATGTCGTTGCCATGGACCGTAGAGGAGAAGCCGCATTGCGGGCTCAGCGCCATCTGGTCGACCGACAGAAATTTCGCCGCTTCCTCGATCCGGCGGAGGATATCGTCGCGGCTTTCGAGCTCGCCGAGCTTGGTGGTGACGAGGCCGAGCACGACCGTCTTGCCCTTGGGGACGAAGCGAAGCGGCGCGAAATCGCCTGAGCGGGGATCGTCATATTCGAGGAAAAAGACGTCGATATCGAGCTCGTTGAACATGACTTCGGCGACCGGCTCATAGCCACCCTCAGCGGCCCAGCTCGAGCGGAAATTGCCGCGACAGAGATGGACGGCGGTGACCATGTCCTCGGGTTTGTCGCGGATCGCGCTGTTGATCAGGCTGGCATAGAGGCGCGGCGCATCGTCCGGATCCATGCCGCGCTTGCGGGCATTTTCGCGCTGGGTGTCGTCGCACAGATAAGCGAGATTGGTATCGTCGAGCTGGAGATAGCGGCACCCGGCATCGGCGAGTTCAGCGACCTCCTGGCGATAGGCGGCGCCGACATCAGCGAAGAAATCGTCCATCTCGGGATAGACATCCATCGGGATGCCTTCGCGGCCGGCGCGGAAATGGAGCATGGTCGGCGAGGGGATCGTGACCTTGGGCGTCTGGCTGGTGACGGATTTCAGGAATTCGAAATCGGCCTTCTGGATCGGTTTGGCGTGGCGGACCTTGCCGTCGATCACCATCGCGGGCGGGGCGTAATCGAGCTCAGTGCCGCTGATGTGGCGGAAATTGACCTGGGTGCCGCCCTTCTCGACGACGCCGTCGAGCTGCAGCAGGAAATCGGTGTGGAAATAGGTGCGGCGGAACTCGCCGTCCGTGATTCCCTTCAGCCCCAGATCCTCCTGGAACTTGACGACGCCGCGGATCGCCTCGTCCTC
>JBDTXU010000076.1:0-4373 GCA_040006055.1 Sphingomonas bacterium
GGCTTCACATTATAGTCAAGCACCCGCTTGACCGGGACCAGCACCTTCATTGCAAACTCTCCTGCGTCCAAACCAATCCCTGGGGAGGATGGCTCAGTCCGATACCGTTATGCCGCCTTCTTCACCTCAGCCACGATCTTCCGCGCGGCATCGCCGAGATCGTTTGCGGGCACGATGGCGAGACCCGAGGTCGAGAGGATCTTCTTGCCCTCCTCAACATTGGTGCCCTCGAGCCGGACCACGAGCGGGACCGACAGGTTCACTTCCTTTGCCGCGGCGACGATGCCCTCGGCGATGATGTCGCACTTCATGATGCCGCCGAAGATGTTGACCAGGATGCCCTTCACGGCCGGATCGGCGAGGATGATCTTGAACGCCGCCGTCACCTTCTCCTTGTTGGCGCCGCCGCCGACATCGAGGAAGTTGGCCGGGAACATGCCATTGAGCTTGATGATGTCCATCGTCGCCATGGCGAGGCCGGCACCGTTGACCATGCAGCCGATATCGCCATCGAGCTTGATATAGGCGAGGTCGTATTTGGAGGCTTCGAGCTCGGAAGGATCTTCCTCGGTCTCGTCGCGGAGCTCCATCAGGTCCTTGTGGCGAAACAATGCGTTCGAATCGAAGCCGACCTTGGCATCGAGCACAATCAGCTTGCCGTCAGTGGTGAGGGCGAGCGGGTTGATTTCGATCTGCGCCGCATCAGTGCCCATAAAGGCATCATAGAGCTTCGAAGAGACGTTTGCCGCCTGCTTGGCCAGATCGCCCTTCAGCCCGAGCGCGTTGGCGACGGCGCGGCCGTGATGCGGCATGAAGCCGGTCGCGGGATCGACGGCGAAGCTGTGGATCTTTTCCGGCGTGTCGTGCGCGACGGTCTCGATGTCCATGCCGCCCTCGGTCGAGACGACGAACGCGACTCGGCCGGTGACGCGGTCGACCAGCAAAGCGAGGTAGAACTCCTTGGCGATGTCGACGCCGTCCGTGACGTAGAGGCGGTTGACCTGCTTGCCATGCTCGCCGGTCTGGATCGTCACCAGCGTGTTGCCGAGCATGTCGGTCGCAGCCGCGCGGACTTCGTCGGCGGTCTTCGCCAGCCGAACGCCGCCCTTGGCATCAGGGCCCAATTCCTTGAACTTGCCCTTGCCGCGACCGCCGGCATGGATCTGCGCCTTCACCACATAGAGCGGCCCGGGGAGTTTCCCTGCCGCTTCAACCGCTTCGTCAGCGCTCATCGCGGCGAAGCCTGCGGGAACGGGTACGCCGAACTTGGCGAGGAGATCCTTGGCCTGATATTCGTGGATGTTCATGAGGGGCGCGAGCCTTTCGAAGATCGGGGAATGCGCCGCCTTAAGCACAGCGTGCGCGGCGAATCCACCCCCACAACTGGTAAGTCGCGCGGCGCGACTTTACCCGACGCCGAGCGCGCAGAGCGCGGCCGAGCTTGTCGTGACCCCTACGATCTTCGAATCATTGAGTGAGCGGACCCGGTACAGGAACTGATCGAGCGACTCCGAATGCTCGGCCTTGCCGAGCGCCGACAGCCGCCGCAGCTGGAGCAAAGAGAGGCGTTCGACCATGCGGTGGGCCATGCAGCCGGCCACCGGCTTCGGGATGCCGGCATCGACCAGGCCGGCGCGCGTCATCTCCTCAGGCGTTGAGCAGGCTCCAAGCATCAGCAACGGTGGCGCCACCAGGGCGCCGATCAAAAGAGCACGCAACGCTTCATCCTTTCGTGCAACCCGGCCGACCCGCGGCTATATCCCCCGGCATGTCCTGGGCAACCGGCCTTTTCCTGTTCACCCTGACCATCGTGCTGATGGAGGGATTCGCTTATGTCGCGCACCGCTGGGTGATGCACGGGCCGGGCTGGTTCCTTCATGCGAGCCATCATGCACCGCGCAACGGTAACTGGGAGCTGAACGACCTGTACGCGGTGATCTTCGCGGTGCCGTCCTTCGTGCTGCTGCTCGGCGGGGCGCAGCTTGGCTGGTGGCCGGGCTGGACCTGGATCGGGGCGGGGATCGCCGGTTATGGCGCGATCTATTTCGGCTTTCACGACGTGATCGTCCACAAGCGCCTCGACCACCGCTATCTGCCCAAATCTGCCTATATGAAACGGATCATCCAGGCGCACCGGCTGCACCATGTTGTCGAGACAAAGGCCGGGACGGTGAGCTTCGGCTTTCTCTGGGCGCCAAAGCCCGAGGTGCTGAAGGCCGAACTCAAGCGCCGCGACCGGGCCGGGGTGCGTGCACCGATGAAGGGTGCGCCCCTCGATTGAGCGAGTCGCTGCTCTTCTTCGCGCTGGCTGTTCCCGCGGTGATCCTGCTCGGCCTCTCCAAGGGCGGCTTCGTCGGGCTTGGCGCACTTTCGTTGCCGCTGCTCGCGCTGGCGATATCGCCGGTGCGGGCGGCGGCGATCCTGTTGCCGATCCTGATCGTTCAAGATGTGGTCGGCGTCTGGGCGTTCCGGAAGAGTTGGGACGGGCATGTCCTTGCCTGGATGCTGCCCGGCTCGATGATCGGGATCGCTCTCGCTTATGTCTTCGCTGCGCGGGTTTCCGAGGCAGCCGTGCTTGGTGTCGTCGGTACGATCTCGATCCTGTTCGGCGCGTACCGACTCTGGATTGACCGCCGTGGCGCTATTTCGGCTCCCGCCAAGTCGCCTGGCTGGGTCGGCACCGTGGCGGGCGTGGCGTCCGGCTTCACCAGTCAGATCGCGCATGCGGGCCAGCCGCCCTTCCAGATCTGGGTGCTGCCCAAACGCCTGCCGCGCGACGTGCTGGTCGGCACCACCGCGATCTTCTTCGCCGCGACCAACTGGCTGAAGGTCCCGGCTTATTGGGCGCTGGGCCAGTTCAGCCGCGAGAATATGCTGGCTGCGGCGACATTGTTGCCGGTCGCGATCGCCTCGACCTTTGCCGGGGTGTGGCTGGTGCGGCGGGTTTCGCCGGCGCGTTTCTATACGGCGATCTACGCGTTGATGATTCTGGTCGGCGTAAAGCTGGTGTGGGATGCCGTTGCCTGAAATAAAATCGCCTTCACTCAGTCAAAGAGCGAGGACACCGAGGTTTCGTCGGCGATCCGCTTGATCGCCTCGGCGAGCAAGGGTGCGATCGTCAGGAGACGGATGCGCTTGGCATCCTTGATCACTTCATGCTGGCCGATTGAATCCGTGATGATGAGCTCCTCGAGCACCGACCCCTCGACCCGCGCGACCGCGCCGCCCGACAGCACGCCGTGGGTGACATAAGCGACGACACCGGCGGCACCCGCCTGTTGCAGCGCCGCGGCGGCATTGCAGAGGGTGCCGGCCGAATCGACGATATCGTCGATCAGGATGCAGAAGCGGCCAGCAACATCGCCGATGATGTTCATCACCTCGGACTCGCCGGCGCGCTCGCGGCGCTTGTCGACAATGGCGAGATCGGCATTGTTGAGCCGCTTCGCGAGCGCACGGGCGCGCACGACGCCGCCGACGTCAGGCGACACCACCATGATGTCTCGGTCGCCGAAGCGCGTCAGGATATCAGCTGACATCACCGGCGCGCCGTAGAGATTGTCGGTCGGGATATCGAAGAAACCCTGGATCTGCCCGGCATGGAGGTCGACCGACAGCACGCGATCGGCACCCGCCACGGTGATCAGATTGGCGACGAGCTTGGCCGAGATTGGCGTGCGCGGGCCGGGTTTGCGATCCTGCCGGGCATAGCCGAAATAGGGAATCACGGCCGTGATGCGCTTGGCCGAGGCACGGCGGAGCGCGTCGATGCAGATCAGCAATTCCATGAGATTGTCGTTGGCGGGAAATCCGGTCGACTGCAGCACGAACACATCCTCGCCGCGGACATTTTCCTGGATCTCGACGAACACCTCTTCGTCAGCGAAGCGGCGGACGCTCGCGCTGGTCAGCGGGATTTCGAGATAGTCCGAAACCGCACGTGCCAGCGGCAGGTTGGAGTTGCCGGTCATCAACTTCATGCGCGTTCCTCGCCCGGCCGACGCGGCCGCTGCGGCGGCTCTTAGCCAGCGAAGCCCGAACGTGAAAGACTTGTTACGGCCAAAGACCGATCACAAGGGCGATGAGTGTGAATTGCACGAGGTGATAGCCGGCATTGATCGCCCAGAAAGCGAAGCTGCGCTCCTCGAACAGATACTGGATGGCGAAGGCGGAGCCGATCAGTCCGGAAATCGCAACGCCGGTCAGCAGGGCATGGCACAGGTTGGGCGCGGGGCCGGCGATCAGCGCGAAGACGATCGCCGCGACGATCGAGGTGACGACGCCGATGGCGATCTTCGGGCCGTGGCCCTTGCCTTTGGGCGGCGCATCCATGTCGATGCCCATCTCGACCGCCCAGCGGCGCAGGAACATCG
>JBDTXU010000077.1:0-12036 GCA_040006055.1 Sphingomonas bacterium
GAAATTGTTCATCCGCGCCACCCCCAATATCCGCGCCAAGCGCCGCCATGCCGAGCTCCGCGCGCGCGGCTCGACGGTCAGCCTCGACCGAGTCCTGCTCGATATCCGCGCCCGCGATCTGCGCGACTCAACTCGCGGCACCGCGCCGATGCAACCGGCTGACGATGCCGCCTTGCTGGATACCAGCTTTCTCTCTATAGACGCAGCCATCCAGCGGGCGATTACGCTCGTGGAGGCTCGGACAGCGGCAAAGGTGGCGACACCCTAGCCGGCGAGGCGCGAAGCGGAACGGCACCCCTTTTTTGCGAGAGGGAATGTGGCCGGTCCTGCTTACGCGCCCTTTTCGCTTTGTCGGATGTCTTGCACGAGGGCAATCGTCGTTGGACGTCGCGATCGGCAATCGGCCGCCGCGGCAGCATTGGCCAAGACCGCCGGAGACAACCGGCTGGCCGGAAACTGAACTAGGATACAGAGACTTTATGGCCACTTCGGCAAACCCAACACGCGACGATTTCGCGGCCCTTCTCAACGAAACGCTCGGCGATGCCGACAGCTTCGAAGGGCGCGTCGTCAAGGGCACCGTCACCGCGATCGAGAATGATCTCGCCGTGATCGATGTCGGCCTCAAGTCCGAAGGCCGCGTTCCGCTTCGCGAATTCGCGATGCCCGGCCAGAAGGCCGATCTCAAGGTTGGCGACGAAGTCGAAGTCTATGTCGACCGCGTCGAGAACGTCCACGGCGAAGCGATGCTGTCGCGCGACCGCGCCCGCCGCGAAGCCGCCTGGGACAAGCTGGAAACCGAATTCTCCAAGACCGCCCGTGTCGAGGGTGTCATCTTCGGCCGCGTCAAGGGCGGCTTCACCGTCGACCTCAACGGCGCCGTGGCGTTCCTGCCCGGCTCGCAGGTCGATATCCGCCCGGTCCGCGACGTGACCCCGCTGATGGACATCCCGCAGCCCTTCCAGATCCTGAAGATGGACCGCAAGCGCGGCAACATCGTCGTTTCGCGCCGCGCGATCCTCGAAGAGACCCGCGCCGAGCAGCGTTCGGGCCTGATCCTGTCGCTGGCCGAGGGCCAGGTGATCGACGGCGTCGTCAAGAACATCACTGATTATGGTGCGTTCGTTGATCTCGGCGGCATCGACGGCCTGCTGCACGTGACCGATCTCAGCTACAAGCGCGTCGGCCATCCGAGCGAGGTTCTGAACATCGGCGACACCGTCCGCGTCCAGATCATCCGCATCAACAAGGACACGCAGCGCATCTCGCTCGGCATGAAGCAGCTCGAGAGCGATCCGTGGGAAGGTGCCGCGGTCAAGTATCCGGTCGGCGCCAAGCTGTCGGGCCGCGTGACCAACATCACTGAATATGGTGCGTTCGTCGAGCTCGAGCCGGGCATCGAAGGCCTGGTCCATGTCTCCGAAATGAGCTGGACCAAGAAGAACGTCCATCCGGGCAAGATCGTCTCGACCTCGCAGGAAGTCGATGTCGTCGTGCTCGAGGTCGATCCCGACAAGCGCCGCATCTCGCTTGGCCTCAAGCAGGCCCAGGCCAATCCGTGGGAGGCCTTTGCCGAGGCGCACCCGGTCGGCTCGACCGTCGAGGGTGAAGTCAAGAACGCGACTGAGTTCGGCCTGTTCATCGGCCTCGACAATGATGTCGACGGCATGGTCCATATGTCCGACATCGCCTGGGGCGTTTCGGGCGAGGACGCGCTCAACCTGCACCGCAAGGGCGAGATGGTTTCGGCCGTCGTGCTCGACATCGATGCCGAGAAGGAGCGTATCTCGCTTGGCATGAAGCAGCTCGAGCGCGGTGCTCCGGCAGTCGGCGGCGCGGCTGAAGGCGGCGCGGTTGCTGCCCGCAGCACCAGCGGCGGCAGCCTCAACAAGAACGCGATCGTCACCGTGACGGTGCTCGAAGTCCGCGACGCGGGCCTCGAAGTACAGGTCGGCGACGATGGCGCGACCGGCTTCATCAAGCGCACCGATCTCGGTCGCGACCGTGACGAGCAGCGCCCCGAGCGCTTCCAGGTCGGCCAGAAGTTCGATGCGATGGTCACCGGCTTCGATCGTTCGAAAAAGCCCACCTTCTCGATCAAGGCGATGCAGATCTCCGAAGAGAAGCAGGCTGTCGCGCAATATGGTTCGTCCGATTCGGGCGCGTCGCTTGGCGACATTCTCGGCGAGGCGCTCAAGGCGCGCAGCGGCGAAGCCAAGAAGTAAGGGTAACCCATTTTGGGCAGGGGAAGGCTATTCCCCTGCCCTTAATGGCAATTTTTTCCGATTTTCCGTCGTTTCGGTCCTATCGTGCGACCGCGAGTTAATGTAGATAAAGGTCCGGGGCGGGCTTGTTTCATTAGTTGATTTTGCAACTATAGATAAAAAGATCGCTGACCGATATCGGTTGAGGGAGTCGATGGCGCCATGATCCGTTCTGAACTTGTCGAAACGCTCGCAGCCGAAAACCCCGATCTGGCCATGCGCGACGTCGAAGCGATCGTGACGACCTTCTTCGACGAAATCTCCAAGCGCCTCGCAAGCGGCGGGCGTGTCGAGCTCCGCGGCTTCGGCGCCTTTTCGACCCGCGCCCGCGATGCCCGCACCGGCCGCAACCCGCGCACCGGCGAAGTGGTCGAAGTCGACGCCAAGCGCGTCCCCTATTTCAAGCCCGGCAAGGAAATGCGCCTCCGATTGAACGTCTGACGTTCGGCATGGCGTAGTTCTTGGGCTTGACGCCTGCTCGCCCATGCGCTTCGCATAGGGCCAAGCGGACGTGGCGAAATTGGTAGACGCACGGGACTTAAAATCCCTCGCCCTCTGGGTGTGCGGGTTCGAGTCCCGCCGTCCGCACCAGCTTTCGAGAATTGAAGCATCGATAACGACGATCGACTCCCATCACGTCGTCTCATCGTTGCACGACGCGCTAACTATGAAAAATTGCTCACTATACCAGGATACCGTTGTTCGAGCGTTTGAGCATCAGCTGTGGATGCCAACGAGGCGAAGACAGTTGCTCGGTCCGGGAGCGTAAGCATGCCTGCGGCATCAAAGCGCCAACCGCACTTCTCATCTGCAAACCTCAAAAGCGGCTAGGCGAAAAAGGCCTCGCGCTTGAACGTGCGAGCGGGACCCGCGCCTTGTCCCTCGCGCGAAGTGAGGTCGCTGGCTTGCCACATATCGCCGGCGCGGGGATGGGTATTGCGTCAACAATGCCATCGCCCGAACCCGAGCCCCAATGAAGGAGTACATCAGGGGAATCCTTGCCACGGTGATCGATACCGCACCAGCCACTTGTCGTCTCATCGTCGGCCGCTTTCAGAATGGCAGCCAATACCTCTGCCGGAGCCGCGCCCCTCTGCCCTTGAAGGAACAATGCCGCAACACCCGCTACATGCGGTGCGGCCATGGAAGTACCGCTTAGGGTGACCGGATTTTGATCATTGCCGATCCCGACCGACAAGATGTTCTCCCCTGGCGCAAAGAGGTCGAGACATTTTCCGATGTTGGAAGTGGCTGCCCGCTTGTCAGTCTCCGGATCAACGCTGCCGACAGTTATTGCCGTTGCCTCGCCCGCAGGCGAAACGTGGCAGGCGTCGGCACCGTCATCATTTCCCGCCGCCACAACATATGTAATGCCCTTGGCGACAGACTTCCTAACGGCTTCGTTCAGTTTGGGATAGGTTGCCCGCCCAAGGCTCATATTTACGACGGCGGATTCACCGGGATGTTTTGCCAAGTGATACGCCGTCAACCACTCAATGCCTGCGATGACCTTGTTAGTCGATGTATGTGTCGCGCAGGCAAAAACCCGGATCGGATGGAGTGTTACTTTACTCGCAATGCCGTAGCTCCTGCTACCGATGATACCGGCGACATGTGTGCCGTGCCCTTCGCAATCATCTGTTCCGAAACGATCGCCCACCTCATTGACTCCGTCACCAAGCCGCCCTGAAAACTCCTCGGATGGGTGGATACCGCTGTCGACAATGTAGACTTGGACGCCCTCACCCGTCTGTCGGGCATTAAAAGTCTGGCCCAGGGGCAGGAGGCGCTGATCCACCCGGTCGATCCCCGTCGGCGTACTGGTCGAACCAGAAAACATTCGGACCACACGGTTTTCGTTTACCTGCACAAAACCGTGGCTCTCAAGCTCAACCCTGCGCGCGAAGGCAAGTGCAGCGGGCGGTAGGTGCGCGCTAAAACCAACAAGTACCTGGCGATATTCGATCGCTATTTCAGCACCAAGTCTTTTTAGAACCGATTTGAGCCATGTCGCTTCGGTGGTCGCCACATCTATCTGATGCGCCGACAGCAATAGATCTATGCCCTGGCTTTTGCTGTCAGCATCCCAGCCGAAGGTAATGAGATACTCGTCCGGGATGGCATCCATATCGACACTCGGCAGTTCGGCTGCGCCGAGCACGCTCGGCGGCGGCCGGCTCAGTCCAGGATCTTCTGACGCATGCGCGGATGAGATGCAGGTTAGCATTGACACCAGAAGAGCAGCCCCACCACACAGCGCACCCAAGCGCTTCTCAACAATCTTTCGATCGCGCATGTCACCTCCAATTTTGCCTATGCCCGTGACCCGCGACAGCTAGGGGGTACCCCCCATATTGCCGGTGTCTGGATCGAGAATTATCGGAAGGAAGGCATCCTGCGGCGTTCCGTCGGGAACGATGACAGTGCCAGGTGGCGCTGGCGGTTTTGCTGCCGCTAATTTCGCCTTCGGAAGAATAAGGTGAATATTCATGGCATAAAGATAATATTTTTTGTAATTGTGTGGATCTATATCCTTAATCGTGTCTCCATACTCGTCGGTATTCCAAAAATTCAGCGCGTAGCCCGTTTCATTCTCTAGCCCCCAATCTTCGCCGGGAGCCACTTCCCGGAAGTTTATTGGAGATTTTTCCATATTGAGAAATGCGTGGTTCTTGTGCATTATCGCAGGCACACTATTACTTTTAGGCGCGAACCTGATGATACGATCTGATCCGCCATGCGAAAAATCGATTTGAGTTGATGGGTTATCTATAAATAGATATATCCTATGCTTGCTATTGAAGCTAAATCTTTCAAAATTATCCTCTACTCTAAGTGGAACGGGGGTAGTATATGCCGTTTTACCTGCAATCTCGCGCAAGTATTTCCTAGCCTGCAGCATTCTCTACGCTTCTTTAGCAGCGGCCTCCCAATAAGCATGACGAATTTTGAAGGCGCCGCCTTCATATTTTATGTACACCACGCAAATGTGATCTGGAGTAAAACTAGCTGCCGTATATCCACCTTGATCCGGAGCATCTTCTGTTACTAATTGTCCATAATCCTCGCAATCACTGACTGCGTCGACAACATCTCCACACGATTCAGACTCATTAATTTCTTTTTTAATCGGACGTTTCCCGCAGCTACCCAAGAGAAGCCCGGCGCCTGCGATTCCGATCAGAGCTCTTCTGTTAATATCCGTCATATCCACTCTCCCCGATTAAGGCCATATGCTGGCCCGGATTGCCTTTCCTCTTTCGGCAAAATCCTTGCCCAGCGCAGCTGCCGCAGCTTGTTGCCGGTCCACTTCCGCCAACGGACCCGCGTAGCTTTTCCCCACATCCCTCAACGCCCTCGCAAGCAGCAAATAGGTGCGCAGGCGTGTAAGCAGCACATCGGCGCCAGGGTTCGCGCGGGTGAAAACGGATGCGCGTCGGGCGATGGATTCGTTCAGGATCGCCACCGCGCGTGCCGGGCGACCGCGCATGATCCAGATATGCGCTCTGCCCAGGTCAGGCCACGTGCGCCTGAAGGAATACTCGAAGTTGTCCGGATCAGCTTCGAGCAGCCCGTCGATCAACGCGGCCTCAGCGTCCCGATTGGCGAAGGCGTCGTCGTAACGCTCCAACGCGAAGAGAGCGTCCGCCATCCAGCCGAGGCGATTTGCTACTGCCACCTTCAGCTTGCGATCGTCGGGGGATCGCTTCAGCGCGGCCCGCGCATATCGCAACGCGGCCGCGCACTGCCCTTCGGCTGCCTTCAGATCGAATTTGTCCTGCATATTGAGATCACACAGGCTGCCCTCGGCATAGCCCTGCTCGATCAAGCCGCGCGCACCCTGTGGCTCCGCCCTCGCTAGCGCCCGCGCCTGCGCCAGATAACCCTGCCACCGGCGCATCGCAGTTGCCCGGTCGTTCCGTTTGCGGGCGATCAGGCCAACGTAGAATTCGCTCTGCGCATGCGCGTAGATGCGGTCAGGGTCGCCGGGATTCTTCCTCAATATCGCCGACGTCGTCCGGTGCGCTTCGACAAATTCTGCAAGGGCCTTGGCTAGGTTTCCCAGGCTAGCGTCGTCCTCACCCATCGCATGCAGAACCTTGGCCCTTCGCTCCAGGCTCTCATCCGGAAGCCGACTTAAATCGCCCTGCGCGGCATAGTAGGCCATTGCCCGCTCATTGACCGCGGCCATGACCTCGGGGCGTCCGACGCCCTTCAGCTGATCCCGCAAGTTGGTGAGCATGAATTCCACGAGCCCCTCCGCATCGGTGCGCCGATGCTCCGCTTCGACACGCTGGCGTTCCGCCTCGACCTGAGCGCGACGCGCGATCACCAGCAACGCCCCCATCACTACCACCAGCACCACCGCCCCAAGCGTGACCGCCATCACGCGCCGGAGCTGGCGTTGGGCATCGCGTTGCACCAGCGCATCGAACGGAATGCCCGTGAGCCCGGCAACGATCTTGAGGAAGGCAAGCCGCTTGCCATCGCCCTCGCGCCGAAAGTCCGCCGCCAGCGGTTCGATGCCTTCAATGCGCAACGCTTCCGGGAGCGAAGCCTCAGGCTCGCCACGGGCCAGCGCGACCAGTACTGGCGCGCTCGGATGAAGCTCCCGGAACAACCGAATCTCGAGCGCTACCCAATGCGATCCCACCGCATCCGGCGAAGCCACAACCACCAGCGCCGACGACGCCGCGATCGCCTCGCGCACCGCTGCGGACAGATCCTCCGCCGCGGAAAGATCAGCCCGGTCGCGAAAAATCGGCCCGATCCGCCCCGGCGCCTGCCCCGGCAGCGGCACCACCCGGTCAACAAGCCGCTTCGGCAACCGATACCCCTCGAGCCGGCGCTGAAGCCGCGCGGCAAAGGCCGCGTCGGCGTGGCAATAGCTCACAAACGCCCGAAAGGGTCTGGCCGAGTCCATGATCTGCCCCCCTGATATTCCCCATCAGGAGGATGGACCGCTCAGGAATATCTCCAAGCGGAACTGCGACCGATTCGGCGCTATTGCGTCGAGGCGTAACCCCACCGAAACTAACGACGAGGAACCTGAATTCGGCCGCTTCGACACACAGGCTGCGCCTAGGAAGCCGCCCCGTCCTGTCGCTGCGCCATCTCCACACCCCGCTGATCCGGCCAGCGCGCCTCCTCGGTTTGCGTCCAGATCCGACGCATCGTCGCGCGCGGCGTGCCCAGGCCCAGCCGGTCCGTTGCCGTACGCCACCGGCCAGCCTCGTCGACAACCCGCGCCACCGCTACACTCGGCGGCAAATCCGCACCCCAGCTCTCGATCGAAAAGGCGTTGGTCAGCGCAAGCGACAGCGTCGCGATGCCGAGGGTAATCGCAGTCCACCCCAGCGCCGGTTCCCGGTCGATGGGGTCATCGGGGAGATCGACGGGAAATTCTGGTGCCACAGACATGCCTTCCTCCTAGAAGCGGTAATAGATGAACGGGGCGACGCCTTCGAAGCGCATCGCGTCGATAACGAGGATCAGCGCGGCGAGGCCAACGCCCATGAGCGGCGCCGGGAAGCGCCGGACCCGCACGGCAACATCGGTCATCCAGTGCTCGGGCGCCGCGTGCATCGCCAAGCCAAACCCGATGAGCAGCACGATCAGCGGTGAGGCGGTGAAGCCGGAAGGTCCTGCGAACGGATGGACGATACCCCCAAGATAGGTCATCGCGTCGGCAAAGCTGGCTGCGCGGAAGAAAATCCAGCCCAGCACCACGACATGAAAGGTGGCGATCACCTTCACCCAGCCCGGCAGCGACGGCCGGCGTTTCGACGCGACATCCGCCCAGAGCCGCTCCGCCGCCAGCACCCCGCCATGAAGCCCACCCCAGATGACGAAGGTCCAGTTCGCGCCGTGCCACAGGCCGCCGAGCAGCATGGTCAGCATCAGGTTGCGATAGGTGGCGAGCTTCCCGAACCGGCTGCCGCCAAGCGCCTCGATATAGAGATAATCGCGCAGCCACTGCGACAGCGTCATGTGCCAGCGCCGCCAGAAGTCCTGCAGCGATTGCGCACGATAAGGCTGGTTGAAATTGCGCGGGAAGCGATAGCCGAGCAGCGCCGCCAGCCCGATCGCCATATCGGTATAGGCCGAGAAATCGCAGTAGATCTGGACCGCATAGCCGTAAGCCGCGAAGACCAGATCGAGCGAAGAATGCGATGCCGGATCGGCAAACGCGGGGTCGACAAAGGTCACCGCAAGTTCGGAGGCGATCACCGTCTTCTTGAACAGCCCCCATACGATCAGCAGCAACCCCATCGAGACCATCGATCGGTCGAGCTTCGGCCGGCTCTGGAGTTGCGGCACGAGATCGGCCGCGCGCACGATCGGCCCGGCGACGAGGTGCGGGAAGAACGACATCAGCAACAATATGTCGAGCAGCCGCGCCGGCGCGACCCGCCCGCGATAGACATCGACGACATAGCTGATGCCCTGGAAGGTGAAGAAGGAAATGCCGATCGGCAGGATCACCCTCAGCACCGGCAGATCGCGCTCGAAGCCGATCGCCGCCAGCGTCGCGCCGACCTGCTCAGTGAAGAAATCGAAATATTTGAAGAAGCCGAGGATCACCAGATTGATCGCCACGCCGCACAACAGCAGCGCCTTGCGCCGGTCGATAAAGCGCTCGCTCACAAGCCCCTGCGCTATCGCCCAGTTCATCAGCGCGGACGCAATCAACAGCGGTACGAACCGCCAGTCCCACGCCCCGTAAAAGATCCAGCTCGCCACCAGCAGCAGGATCTTGCGCCATTCGTTGGAGCGCGCGGACCAGACGGCGGCAAAGGTGATGAGGAAGAAAACACCGAAGGTGAGCGTCGGAAACAGCATCGTCTAATCCGCGAGCGCGGCTCCCTGGTTGAGGTCGGCCTGGAGTCGACGCGCGATCTCCAGGCCGCCAGCAGTGTTGAAATGAACATAGTCGCCGCGCATCAGCGGCATGTCGCGCTGGACCCAGCTTCGCGCCGTGCAGGGCCCGCCCATCGCCGCCTGCCAGTCCCACCAGGCGAGCCCTAGTTCGCTGGCGATGCGGCGCTGGATGGTGCGCACAGCGGCCAATGCCGGCGGCGCGAACAACGGCGGACGAGCCCCACCGGGCTGAGCCGGCTCGCAATCCACTGCGTCTCCCAACGCGTTCGTGCGCAACGCCGGCTGCCGGCTCAGCGCATCGGGTGCGCCGAGCATCAGCATCGGCACATCACCCGACAGGCGGCGCAACCGCCCAATCTGCAGGCGCAGGATGGCCTCATAGGCGACGGGGTCGAAACGCGGCGCAAAGCCCTCATTCGTCCCGAAGGCGAGCACGATGAGGTCCGGCTTGTACGCCTTCAGCTCCTCCGCCAGCACCGCATCGTCGGTACGGGCGAAGTGTGCGAGCTGCGAGCCGACCACCCCCAGATTGGAAAGCGCAATGCCGCCATCGTCGCGGAAAACCGCCCAGGAGGTGATCGTCAGGCCAGCCGCGTCAGCGGTGATCGCGACGGAGCTGCGCGGCGTCGCGGAACGGATCGTCAGGCATTCCGGTGTTGTGACAGGCGCCGCGAAATCGATCCGGCCCTGTGCCTCGCCATCGAACCGCACCGTCACGCCGCGCGCCTCAGGCCCAGCGATCGCGCAAAGGGTGAAGCGGTCGAACGCCATGCCCGGGTCAGCGTTCAACGCCAAGCCGGCGCCGCGCATCGTCGAGGTCAGGCTGAAGCCCGACAGGCCGAGGAGCGGGCGCGGCTCACGCGCCGCTTTTCCGAAGGTCGCACTGATCGACCAGCCGGGCGACGCGGAGGCGGTCACGCCGTGGGTGATATAGCCGTCATAGGGGCGACCGGGCGGCAGAACGCCGCGCCCGCCGCTGCCGAACCGGCCCTGAAGCATGGTCCGCCACGCGCCCGTTATCACATCGCCCGCAGTATGGCTGTCACCGATCTGGAGGATATGGACGGGCGCAGCCCCTGGCGCTTCCTTCACCGCCGCCAGTTTCGCGAAATAGGGCGCCAGCACGTCGAGGTTACAGACCGGGCTCCCGCAGGACGCAGCTGCGGCCGGCACCGCAAAGGCGGCGAGCGCCAACGCCGCGTATTTCATGACGCAGTCGCTGCGGGGCCGGGCGTGGCACCAGCCGCCACTGCGCGCGCGGCATCAGTGTAGTTGCGGATGCGATCGGCAAGGCCGTGCGTGATCCACAGATAGCCGGTCATCGACATATGGATGCCGTCAGGCGCCCGGATCAGCGTGCGCTTGCCCGATTTCGGATCGTCGAGATAGGCAGCGAACTGGCCATGCGCATCCGAGGCGATCGGCCGGGTGTCGATGAACGGCACGCCGAGCTTCGTCACCCGCTCCGCATAGAAATTATTGATCGCAGTCACATCGCTGTCGAGCGATTCCTTGCCCATGCGCGGCAGGCCTACCCAATAGACCATGGCATGGTGGCTGCGCATCAGCGCGACGAAGCGGTCGATCCGGCCACCCACTTCCTGCTGCCAGAGCGGCCCCATGAACTTGGCATATTTGCCCTCGGGCGTGATGATCCCCTGCGCGTCATTGGCGCCAAAGGAGATGATCGCGATGTCGAGCGGCGCGGTGCCGAGCTGCTCCGCGGCATGCGCCTCGAGGTTGAGGCTCTTGTAGCGGGTAAAGCCGGTCGCCGGCCGGCTGAACTTGATGACATCGAAGCCCGCCTTGCTCGGCAGCTGATGCGCCATGCCCCACCACACCCCGTCACCGAAACTGTCGCCGAACACCCCGACGCGCACCCGGCCGCCGGCAGCGATCGTCCTTTCGAGCTGCCCGAACGGCCCGGCATATTGCCGCATCATCGCCGCCTCACTCGCGCTCGGCGTTTTCGCCGAGCCGGACAGTGTCGGCACCGGAACCGAGGCAGCGTCCGCGGAAGCGCCGGGGCTCGCCTGAAACGCCAGGCCGATCGCCGCGCCGACCACGGTGCCGAGCAGCAGCACGGCGGCTCGATCGAGTATCAGGCGCAGGGGACTTCGCTCGATCGCGCGATCCGTGGCGGCATCCATGATCGGCAACAGTTCATTTCGTGCTTCGGCGGCGACAGGCACTTGCGATGGATCGAGCGACACGGCATTTGTACTTTCTTCAGCGGCTCTTGTTTATATCTGTTCTGATAGATGCGCGCTAATGGCCGATCCTGTCGAGAGCAAATATGCAATTTGATGAATTTTACGGGAAAAATACGGTTTTGTGCGTCTTTTTTCTGAAATATAATTTTGATCTATACTTTTGTATAAATACATCTCTGCTATCTATATTTAAATTTACGGGGCACATTTTGATACATAGGTGAATTATCAAGTATAGATACGAGAGTAATGCGGGAAAGAACATGTATCGAGACCTGTAAAATGGTCTTTTGCAATAATGGTCCGATGATATGGAATATGGTCGCACAAGCCTGGCGATCACCTGCGCCCAGACCTGTTCTTCATCAGCCAGAATTCGAGGATTCAGGCATTATCCATTGGGCTTCCAACCCAATAAGCGGAAGAGCGCGCTGCAAAGCCGTGGCCCGGAAACGAGAGGGGTGCGCACCTTCCATACAGTCTACCGAAATTATCCAACACGCCGCCGGACCCGCCGCTCGGCCGAGAGTGGCGGCGTCATCGACAAGGCGATAGGAACCGGGTGGTGACCTTCCGCATGCCCCTTCCAGCACGCCCCGCCATGATCCGCGCCGCGATCCTCGCGCTGCTGCTCGCCGGCTGCGGCGCTCATCAACAGGCCGCGCATCAGGGTCTCG
>JBDTXU010000078.1:0-1723 GCA_040006055.1 Sphingomonas bacterium
TGAAGACCCCCTCGCCGACCAATGCCGAATATGGCGCGCAGCTCTGGCTCAACCGTCCCGGCGGTACCGAGGGCAAGGCCACGCTGTTCCCCGGCAAGGGGCCGGCCACCGCTATCGCTGCCGACGGGCATCTCGGCCAGCTGGTGATTGCAAGCCCCGACAGCGGGCCGGGGCGCGGGCTGGTGGTGATCCGCCTCGGCAATACGCCCGATTCGCGCAACCCGGCGCTGATGCAGGCGCTTGGCGATGTGGTCGCCGGGTTCGACCGGCGGCCGAGCGGGCAATGATTGTGGTTCCAAACGACCCGCTTCACGCGGAGGGCGCCGATGCATTGGGCCAGGTGCCCGACGCGATCCGCCACCCGCCCTGGCTGCTGATCGGCGCCGGCGCGGTCGCGGCCGGAATCCTGCTGCTCGGCCTGGTCGGCTTTCTCATCGACCATGGCCTCCAGCTCGACTTCGACCGGACGATCCTGCTCGCGATGCGGCACGGGACGATGCACGGCGTGCCGATTGGCCCGGCCTGGCTCAAGCTCGCGATGATCGACATCACCGCACTCGGCGGCGCCACGGTGTTGCCGATCGTCGTGCTGATAGCGGCGGGCTTTCTCGCGGTCAGGCGGTTGTGGCTGACATTATGGCTGGTGCTCCTCGGGACGATCACCGGCTCGATCGCGATCGGCCTCGTGAAGACACTCGTGGCCCGCGCCCGACCCGAGCTTACTGATCATCTCGTGCGGGTAACCTCGGAAAGCTTTCCGAGCGGCCATGCGGCGAACAGCGCGATCGTCTATCTCACTATCGCCACGCTGATCGTCCAGATCGTCGAAGGGCGCGGCGCACGCACCTATATTCTCGCCATCACCGCCTTGCTGGTGACCCTGATCGGGATCAGCCGCGTCTATCTTGGTGTGCACTGGCCAAGCGATGTGCTCGCCGGCTGGAGCTTCGGCACCTTATGGGCGCTGGCCTGGTGGGCACTCGGCGCGTGGCTCCGCCTGAAGCGCGCGCAGTAAGGATCTTTGGGCGGAGACTTCCCGAGTCGACACATTGCCGTCGCGACCCGCCACCTTATCTTGCGCGGAATAAAAGGAGGACAGGATGGCAAGGGAAGCCGCGACGCTGGCAGGCGGATGTTTCTGGTGCACTGAGGCAGTGTTCGAGGACGTGATCGGCGTCGAGAAGGTCGAAAGCGGCTATATCGGTGGCAATGTCCCGAACCCGACCTACAAGCAGGTCTGCGGCGGCGACACCGGCCATGCCGAGGCGATCCGCGTGACCTTCGACAAGGATCAGGTCCGCTATGGCGACCTGCTCGACATGTTTTTCGCGACGCATGACCCGACCCAGCTCAACCGCCAGGGCAATGATGTCGGCACCCAATATCGCTCTGCGATCTTCCCGCATTCGCCCGATCAGCGCGAAGAGGCCCAGGCGGCGATCGCGCGCAATGCGGCCAGCTGGCCGGCGCCGATCGTCACGACGATCGAGCCGCTCGGAAAATGGTATCCGGCCGAGGATTATCACCAGCAATATTGGGACGGCGAAGGCCAGCGCAATCCTTATTGCGTCGCGGTCATCCCGCCCAAGCTGGCCAAGCTCCGGAAGAGCTTCGCCAACCGGTCGAAGACGGCCGAGGCGGCTGCCTGAAGCCCGGAAGCGACCTTGGGATCAGGGGATCGCTTCGCCTTCGACCGGCGGCTTGACCGTCGCATCGCCGCCAA
>JBDTXU010000079.1:0-8833 GCA_040006055.1 Sphingomonas bacterium
ATACCGACGAGCCGATCGACCATCCCGCGATCTCCGGGCTGTTCACCGATTTCGCCGACGGGCGCTATCAGCTGAGGCGCGAACACAAGCACTGAGGCAATGCACGCGTGACGTAAAAAAGGGGGCCTCACAGCCCCCTTTTTCGTGTCGCGGGCAGTCGGCGCCCCGCGAGCGCTCAGAATTGCGCGGTGAACCGTCCATAGATGAAGCGGCCGTTGAAGCCGAAGGGCGAGAAGCTGCTGTACGGCAGGTAATAGTTAGCGATCGGATATTGCCCGCCAATGCTCGCCGGCCGGTTTCCAATGGGGAGTCGCGTCGGATAAATGTCGAACACATTGTCGGCGCCGATCGCGAAGGTCGCATGGTTCTTGAAGGTGTAGCGAATCTCCAGATCGGAGATCCATTTCGGCTCCAGGAACGCGTCGTCCGGGCCGTAGTCGGTCAGGCTGGTCGGCGCGGCGATTGGTACCGTGGCGCCTGGCGCGATGACCTTGCCGTAGCGCGTGGTGCGCAGGTTGATGCCGAAATCGCCGATCTTGTCGTCCGCGCTCAGCACCAGCTTGTCCCGGGGTTGCCCGTCAGTGAAGCGGATTCCCTCGACCCGACCGAACAGCACGAGCCCCGGAATCTGCGCCAGCGGTCCCAGCGCGTTCAGGCGCTTGTCGATGCGGTTGCGCGTGTGGTTATAAGCCGCCGAAAGCGACCAGTTGCCGATCGTCCCCCCATCGAAACGATAG
Organism: Sphingomonas bacterium; assembly: GCA_040006055.1. Taxonomy (GTDB): domain Bacteria; phylum Pseudomonadota; class Alphaproteobacteria; order Sphingomonadales; family Sphingomonadaceae; genus Sphingomonas. The sequence continues at coordinate 738 of JBDTXU010000079.1, forward strand.
GTACCGACGATATCGAAACCCTCGGTGGTTGTATCCAGCCCGTTGATGAAGAAGCGCGCGGCGCCAACCGACTGATAGCCGTTGGCATCCAGGATTGCCTTGACCGCGGCATTGACCGCCGCGGTGCCGCTGCCGGCCGCGCCGAGATTTTCGGTCAGGACGATTCGATCGGAGATCTTGATATGGTAGTAATCCGCGGTCAGCGTGAAGCCGCGGAACGGGTTGGCGGTGAAGCCGGCTGAGAGGTTGAGCGACCTTTCAGGCTTGAGCGGCTTCGACCCCAGAGCCTGCGCGACCGGGCTCGAAACCGGCAAGGTGCTGATATCGACCGGCAGGCCGTTGATGAAATTGGTCGAGGTCGTCGTGAAATATTGCTGGTGCAGCGATGGCGCGCGGAACCCGTTCGAAATCGATCCGCGAATGCCGAAGCCCTTCACGATTTCGAATCGAGCGGCGAACTTGCCGTTCACCGTGCTGCCGAAATCCGAGAAATGCTCGAACCGGCCAGCCGCGGTCACGGTCAGGCCATCAATGATCTCGGTATCGAGCTCGGCATAGCCCGCGACGCTGTGACGGCTGACATCGGTCCGCGCCGAGGTTGGAAAGCCCGGAAAGCCCTGCGCACCGACCAGCGCGCCGCGACCCGGGAAGGTGCATATGCCGGTGCCGCCGTTGTAGACGCCGCTCAGGGTCGTGCAATTGGCGGCCGTTGTGGCCTGGGCTGGCACGAAATAGGGGCCGGCCGCGAAGGAGGCGGTTTCGCCCGGGCGGATGTTGAAGTCCTCCTTGCGATACTCCCCGCCGAACGCAAAGGTCAGCGGCTTGGCGAAGCCGACCTCGAAATCATGGCTGATGTCCAGGTTGGCGGTGAGCTGCCCGAACGCTAGCCCGCCCGAATCGAACGAGCGCGGGCTCGCGGGTCCGTAAGAGGTGTTGAGGCTGTTCTCGGTGCGGTAATCGAACTGGTTGTGGCCATAGACCGCCGACAGATCGGTCGACCAGCCGCTGAGGTCGCCCTTGACGCCGACCGCGAGCGAATAGTCGGTCAGCTTGGAACCGATGAACGGCAGGAACCCGTCCGGCCGCAGCGGCACGAAATTGGCGGTCGACGGTGTCGCGCCAGGCGCCAGGACTGAAAAGTCGCGGTTGTTGGCCGAAGAGGATTGCCGCCAGTTCGCCGCCGACAATCCGTCGCGGCGTGAATAGGAGCCAAATGCGTAGAGCTCGAAATCGCCGATCGGCATGCCGGAATTGACGAAGACATTGTAATCCTCGGTGTGCGGATCGCCGAACTGGAAGTTCTGGCGATTGAAGGTGATCTCGCGCGGATCGAACGCAGCGGTCGGTCGGTTGTAATTGGGGCGCAGATCGTAGCCGGCGCGATTGGTGTTGTCGCGGTCGCGATATTCCGCCGTGATATTCACGAAACCTGGGCCGATGGGCAGACCGATATTGGCACCATAGGTCCACAGATCGCCATCGCGGGCCTTTTTCTCGCCGCTGACATTGGCGGCAAGAATGCGGCTGTCGGTTGGATCCAGGGTCGGCTGGCCGCCTGTCAGAGCCAGCCCGGTAATATTGGCAACGCCGTCTTCGGTGGTGACGTATTTGCCGTAGCTCACCTGCGCCTTGCCGCCGTGATTCGCCTTTTTCAGCTGGATATTGATCACGCCGGCGATCGCGTCCGAGCCATATTGCGAGGACGCCCCGTCGCGCAGCACCTCGATCCGGTCGATCGCGAGCGCCGGAATGCTGTTGAGATCGACGGCGGCCGATCCGCGACCGACCGATCCATTGATGTTGATCAGCGCGCTCACATGCCGCCGCTTGCCGTTGACCAGAACCAGCGTCTGGTCGGGGCTCAGGCCACGGAGCGAGGCTGGACGGATAACGTCCGTGCCGTCCGTGATCGAGGGCTGCGGAAAGTTGAATGACGGTACCAGCTGATTGAGAATCTTGTTGGTCTCGCCCAGACCCGAGGCGGAAAGCGCATCGGACGAAATAACGTCGATCGGCACCGGGCTCTCGGCCAATGTACGATTCGTGGCGCGCGTGCCGGTGACGACGATGTCGCTCTGCGGATCCGCGACCGCGGCCTCATCGATCGGTGCTGCCACGGGTGTGGACTGGCCAAAGGCCGGCACCGCGAACACCAGGGTGGAAGCGGACACCAGCAAAAACGTAATTGTTGGACGGAGCATGATTTTCCCCTTTGTTACCGGGACCTACCCCCCATTGGTCCAGCTTATGCCTTCCCGGCATAGTAACAATGCAGGTCGTACCGAATCGGACCGATTTCCACCGACTGTTGCTGCGGGATCACAGCGCTCCGCCCTGGCTTTTGAGTTGACAGGAGCGCCTCGCTCGCATAGCTGGCGCTTCTTTCCCGCGCAGGGCCTGGCTCAGCGTGGGGTATAGTCAATTGGAAAGTGATGTAAGGCCATGTTCGCAGTCGTGCGCACAGGCGGCAAGCAGTATCGCGTTGCCGCCGGAGACAAGATCGTCGTCGAGAAGCTCGACGGCGAAGCGGGAGCGTCGATCACGCTCGGTGACGTTCTGCTCGCGGGCGAAGGCTCGGAGCTGAAGTCAGTCGAGGGGCTCACCGTCTCGGCCGAGATCATCGCGCAGGCGAAGGCCGACAAGGTCATCATCTTCAAGAAGAAGCGCCGCCACAATTATCGCCGCAAGAACGGCCATCGCCAGCAGCACACGATCCTGAAGATCATCGCGATCGGTGCGCAGGAGAAGAAGGCCAAGGCGAAGAAGGCTGATTCAGCACCCGTGAGCGCCGAGGCTGAAGCCCCGGCTGCCCAGGCGTAAGGAGTAGTTCGAGATGGCACATAAGAAAGCAGGCGGCTCTTCGCGCAACGGTCGCGATTCGGCAGGCCGTCGCCTTGGCGTGAAGAAGTTCGGTGGCGAAGCCGTCGTTCCGGGCAACATCCTGGTCCGTCAGCGCGGCACGAAATTCTATCCGGGCGTCAATGTCGGCATGGGCAAGGACCATACCCTCTTTGCGCTTACCGGCGGCCGAGTGACTTTCCGCGAAGGCAAGCTGGGCCGGAAATTCTGTTCGGTAGAAATTATGGCGGCCGCGGCCGAATAACGGGCAACCGATCGGGTTGCCCAACTGGGCGACCCGGGTTTCCATCAGGAAACCGCAAAAGGGAGACGGGTCGTCCCAGTCTCCCTTTTTTCATGCTCCCTCCACCCCCATTGTCGCGGTGCCGTCATTCTGGCGTGGCAGCGCAATGGTGACCGACGAGGAGAGTTTTGATGTTCGCTCGGACCAGTAGATTGACGTTGCGCCCCGCATGGCCGGAGGACGCCGCTGCCCTGTCACAGGCGATCGGCCATGAGCAGGTCGTGAAGATGCTGTCGCGGGTCCCTTGGCCCTATGTTCTCGGCGATGCGCAGGATTTCCTGTCGCGCCCGCGCGCGAGCACTGACGCCTTTTTCCTGATCCTCAGCCATGAGCAGGAATATCCCCGCATCATCGGCGGCATGGGCATCCACCCGGAGGCCGGGGCGGGCCATGAGTTCGGCTATTGGCTCACCCCAAGCGCGTGGGGTCGCGGCTATGCAACCGAGGCCGGTCGCGCCGTGGTCGCCATCGCGCGTCACGCGCTGGGGTTGAAGCGACTCAACGCAGGGCACTTCATCGACAACCCAGCCTCGGGCCGGGTGCTGACCAAGCTCGGCTTCCGCGCGACCGGCCGGATCGAGCCCCGTCACTCCCGTGCACGCGGCGGCGAGGCGCCCTGCGCTGTGTTCGAGCTCGATCTCGAGGAGGGCCGAATGTGCGACGTGAAGATGGCGGCCTGATCTGACAGGATATGGACGGAGGGCCGGGCTGCCGGCTCTCCGCTTCCCTCTTCAGGCGACCGCCTCGCGCGGCAGCACCGCCGCGTCATACTCGCTCTCGTACATCCCGATCAGCTTGCGATCATCGTGATTCCATGGGTGAAAGCTCGGCAGGAAGAAGGCCAGCCACTGCCCCGCAATCTTGCGCGCCATGCCGGGCCGGCCGAACGCGTACCAGAACATCCGGGCCCACACTTTGGGACCAGTCAGCCCGTCCTGCCGCAACAGATCGAGCATGCCCCGGATTCGGCCGCGCGTGAAATTATGGGTGACGGCGAGCATCACGAATGCCTTCACCTTGAACCGCTGCCATTCGGACCAGTCCCTGGTCGCGTGCAGCCAGGTGTCATAGGCGACGCCCTTGTGCTCGATTTCTTCGGCAGCGTGCCAGCGCCAGAGATTGGCGAACTCCTCCTCGCCGCCGGCCAGATGCCCCGGGTTGGCAAGCAGTTCGTGGGCGATGATCGCGGTGAAATGCTCGAGCACCATGGTCGCGGTGAGGTTGGCGATCGGCGGCCGGCCTTTGGTCAGGTCCAGACCCTGCTGCACCCGCGCCTCTAGCGCGGTGATGTCATAACCCTGGTCAACAACATGTCGGTTGAACGCGACATGCTCGCGGGTGTGCATCACCTCCTGCTTGATGAACGCCTGGATCTCGCCGGCGAGCTTGGGGGGAACGTCATCGCGAAACGCACGGACGCTATCGACGAAGAACGCCTCGCCTTTCGGGAAGGTCACTGACAGCGCGTTGTAGAAGGCGGTCGCATAGGGATCGTTGTTGAGCCACCAGCGCCCCATCGGCGTGTCACGGCCGAAGCGCCGGTCGCGCGGCGTGATCGTCAGGTCACGGGGAGTGGTTGCTTTCGCCACGAAAACCTCCGAACAGATGAAAACCGGGTCACTAACAAGACCGTAAATAGGCCTTACTTACACTCGTGTCAATAATTCGCAAACGACTCAGCCCCGAAGAATCCCGCGATGCAGCGATCGATGCCGCACGCGCCCTGCTCGTCGAAGAGGGTCCTCAGGCGGTCACCCTGAAAGCGGTTGCGGCGCGGATCGGGCGGACGCATGCCAATCTGCTCCACCATTTCGGCTCGGCGAAGGAACTCCAGCGTGCGCTGATCAAACATCTCGCGGACACGATCACGGCGCAGATCGGCGAGGCGGCGAAACGCGCGCGGGCGAGCGACCAGAATCCGCGCGAAGTGGTCGACATGACCTTCGACGCCTTTGCGCGCGGCGCCGGCGCGATGGCGAGCTGGATGATCCTGACCGGCAATGAGGATGCGCTCGACCCGATCCTCGAAGCGATCCACAATCTGGTCGACGATCTCGCTCAGCATCACGAGCACAAGGGCTCAACCCTGCAGGAAGAAACACTGCAACTCGTCCTGACCGCGCTGGGCGATGCCCTGCTCGGCGGCCCAATGGCCAAGGCGCTCGGCCTGCCCCGCGAAAAGGCCCGCGAACTGGCGGTCAACGCGCTGATCGCGTCGCACCGTGTGGAATAGCGATTCTCTTCTGGAGAAAACGGCACGGCGTTGATTCAAATCCAGTGCGGATTGTTGCAGCACGGCGTCGGACGGATGCTGCGAGGCCCCCTTCCCGCTCTTTGACATGACTGGATTTATCATCCCGTTTCTACCGCTATTCCGGTCGGAAACAGCGCTGTTCCTCCGCTGTTATTTCCAACTTTCACCGCTGTTATTCTGGAACAGCAAAAATTGGCTTATCCATCTGAAAATAAAGACGAAATTCAGCTCAAAAATCCAAGATAACAGCGGCAAAAAAAATTCGCGCTAATAACAGCGGATAACAGCGGAGCGCCCGCCAATCTGGCCCGAATCGCCGCCCGGCATCGCCGCGGGGTGACGTGGCGTGCCAATTGTCTATATGGCGGTCCATGCATTTTCTCGACCAAGCAAAAATCTTCGTCCGTTCGGGCGCGGGCGGCCCCGGCGCCGTCAGCTTCCGGCGTGAGAAGTTCATCGAATATGGCGGCCCGAACGGCGGCAATGGCGGCAAGGGCGGCGACATCATCTTCGAGGCGGTCGCCGGCCTCAATACGCTGATCGACTTCCGCTACACCCAGCATTTCCGCGCGCCCCGCGGCGCCGGTGGTGCCGGCTCGAACATGACCGGCGCGGGCGGCGAGGATCTCGTCATCAAGGTCCCGGTCGGCACCCAGATTCTGTCGGAGGACAAGGAAGAGGTGCTCGCCGACTTCACCGTCGCCGGCCAGCGCGAGGTGTTCCTGCGCGGCGGCGATGGCGGGCGCGGCAATGCCAGCTACAAGACCTCGACCAACCGCACGCCGCGCCAGCATGGCGATGGCTGGCCGTTTCAGGAGGCCTGGGTCTGGCTGCGGCTCAAGCTGCTCGCCGATGCAGGACTGGTCGGTCTGCCCAATGCCGGCAAATCGACCTTCATCAACGCCGTCACCAACGCCAAGGCGAAGGTCGGCGCCTATCCTTTCACTACCGTCCGCCCGCAGCTCGGCGTGGTGAGCCGCCACAACCGCGAATTCGTGATCGCCGACATCCCCGGCCTGATCGAAGGCGCGGCGGATGGTGCGGGGATCGGCGACCGTTTCCTCGGCCATATCGAGCGCTGCAAGGTGCTGCTCCATCTCGTCGATGCGACCGAGGAGGATCCGGTCGGCAATTACCGAATCGTTCGCGGCGAGCTCGATGCCTATGGCGCCGGGCTTATCGACAAGCCTCAGGTGATCGGCCTCAACAAGGTCGATGCGCTGGAGCCTGATGCGGTGAAGAAGCTGGCGGCGAAGCTCAAACGCGCGAGCAAGGCTGAGGTTATGCCGATGTCGGGTGCAGGCGGCGAAGGCATCGAGGCGGTGCTCGACCGGCTGATCGAAGCGATCGGACCCGGCGAAGGAAAGCCGGTGCGGGACGATGGCGCCGAGGATCCCATCGAATGGTCGCCGCTCTGAGCTGATGTTCTCGCCATCCGCCTGCCCTCGCCTGATCGTCAAGGTCGGTTCCGCGCTGCTCGTCGCGGCGGACGGTACCGTGCGGCGCGAATGGCTGACCAGCCTCGTCGCCGACATCGCGGCGCGAGCGAAAGCTGGCCAGGAGATTGCGGTGGTCTCCTCGGGCGCGATCGCGCTAGGCGCCCGGCGCCTGAAGCTCGCCAAGGGTGGCCGCGCCAGCCTCGAAGACGCGCAAGCCGCCGCTGCAACCGGGCAGATCGCGCTCAGCCAGGTCTGGGCTGAGCTGCTAGGTGCCGAGGGCCTCACCGCGGCACAGATCCTCGTCACGCTCGACGACCTTGAGGATCGCCGCCGCTATCTCAACGCTGCCGCCACGCTCAACCGGTTGCTTGCGCTCGGCGTCGTCCCGATCATCAACGAGAATGACAGCGTCGCTACGGAGGAAATCCGCTTTGGCGACAATGACCGGCTCGCCGCCCGGGTCGCGCAAGCGGCGAGCGCTCAGGGGGTGATCCTGCTCTCGGACGTTGACGGCCTCTACAACGCAAACCCCTCCACCAATCCCGACGCGACACTGATCCCCCGCGTTGACCGCATCGACGCGAAGATCGAGGCGATGGCCGATGGCGGCTCCGGATCGGGCATGGGATCAGGCGGCATGGTCTCCAAGATCGCCGCGGCGCGGATCGCGACGGCGGCGGGCGCGCATCTCGCGATCGTCTCCGGACACGTGACCAATCCCCTCGCCGCTTATGGCGACAGCGGACGCGGAACTGTGTTCGCCGCCGAGAAGACCGCGACGGCCCGGAAGGCCTGGCTGGCGGGCGGCCTCACGGCAAAGGGCGAAGTCCATATCGATGCCGGCGCGACCAGGGCATTGCTCAGCGGCAAGAGCCTGTTGGCGGCTGGCGCGGTGCGGATCGAAGGCAAGTTCAAGCGGGGCGATCTGGTCGCGATCTGCGGTCCCGACGGCAAACCGGTCGCACGCGGTCTCGCCGAATATGACGCCGCCGATGCCGCGAAGATCATCGGGCATCGCAGCAACGCGCTCGCTACGATCCTCGGTTATGCGCCGCGCGCGGCATTAGTCCATCGCAGCCATATGGCGCTGTTGTGAGCCTCCTCGCGGTCACCGGTGGCACCGGCTTTGTCGGCCGCACGCTGATCGAGCTAGCGGTGCGAGAGGGGCATGAGGTCCGTGCCCTCACCCGCCGCCCGCAGCCCGACATGCCGCGCGTCACCTGGGTTTCGGGCGCACTCGATACGCCGATCGCGCTGACCA
>JBDTXU010000080.1:0-3774 GCA_040006055.1 Sphingomonas bacterium
TCGGACGAGTATTTCAAGGGCCGCAAGGTCGCGCTGTTCTCGGTGCCCGGCGCCTTCACCCCGACCTGCTCGGCAAAGCATCTGCCCGGCTATCTCGAAAAGGCGGAGGATCTGAAGGCCAAGGGCGTCGACGAGATCGCCTGCACCTCGGTCAACGACGCGTTCGTCATGGATGCCTGGGGCAAGAGCGCCAATGCCGGCGATGCGGTGACGATGCTGGCCGACGGCAACGGGACCTTTGCCGAAGCGGTTGGCCTCACCATGGACGGCTCCAAATTCGGCCTCGGCAAGCGTGGCCAGCGCTATTCGATGGTCGTCAATGACGGCGTCGTCGAGCAGCTCAACGTCGAAGCGCCCGGCGAATTCAATGTCAGCTCCGCCGAGCACATGCTAAACGAGCTCTAGGGTGCGACCCCGGCAGGGCGCCGGCGCGAAACGATCCGCCTCCCTGCCGGAACTGCCGGCATGACCCCCGCGTTCTGGGGCAACGAATGAGCGAGGAGACAAGCCATGACTGACGAAACCAAATCAGCTGCAGCAGCAACCCCGGCCGCCAAGGCGGAGGAGAAGTCCTTCTTCGAGCGCGCCCAGGAGGCGATTGGATCAGCGGTCGAGTCGACCGTCGAAGCCGTCAAGGAGAACCCTGCGACAGCTGCGGCGATTGCCGCAGGCGCTACCGCCGCTGTAGCGGGTGCCGCTTTCGGTATCAGCAAGCTGCTCGGCGACGACGACAAGGGCAACAAGAAAGCCTGATCCTGAACTGGGGCGCTTCGTCGGAAGCGCCCCAGTGCCTGGCCTGTCTGCCCGCGCACCCTGTCTGCCGGCGCCCATCGTCTTGCCAGCGTCATCTTGCTGCTTTAGCGAAATGAGATGACGACTGCCTCCAATATCGTTGCCGAACTCGACCGTCTCTACCGTGGATCGGTCGAGCGGTTGCAGAGCGCGCTCACCGCTTATCTCGCTGACGGCTCGGTCCCCGAGCGCAACGCGCGCCACGACGGCAGCTTCGCCTATCCCGAGATCAGACTGCGCTACAAAGGCGGCGGCGATCGCCCTGCCCCGCTCCGCTCGTTCGGCCGGCTGGTCACCCCCGGCGAATACCGGATCAGCGTCACCAAGCCTGCGATCTTCGCTGATTATCTGACCGAGCAGCTCACCCTGTTGATCGAAGACTATGACGTCTTTGTCGAGGCAGTGCCGGGCCGGCAGGAAATCCCCTTTCCCTATGTGCTCGATGCCGGCCATGCGATGAGCCTCGACGAGGTTTCGGCGCTCGAGCTGGCGCGGCACTTCCCGGCAACCGAGCTCGCCTATATCGGCGACGAGATCGCTGATGGCGCCTATGTCGATGCCGAGGGGACGCGCCCGCTTGCCCTGTTCGACGGGCTGCGCACCGATTTCTCGCTCGCCCGCCTGCGCCATTACACCGGCACGCCGCCCGAGCATGTCCAGCGCTATGTCCTGTTCACCAATTATCACCGCTATGTCGACGAGTTCGTCCGCTGGGCCTGCGCCCAGCTCGGCGAGGGCAGCCGCTTCACCGGCGTGTCCGGCGCGGGTGGCACGATGATGCGCGCTGGTGACGATGTCGAAGCGATGCTGGCCGACAGCAGCGCCTGGCGCCGCCACCAGATGCCCGCCTATCATCTGATGGCGGATGACCGCACCGGCATCACGCTGGTCAATATCGGCGTCGGCCCCTCGAATGCGAAGACGATCACCGATCACCTCGCCGTCGTTCGGCCCGAAGCCTGGATGATGATCGGCCATTGCGGCGGGCTGCGCCCGAGCCAGCGGATCGGCGATTATGTCCTCGCGCATGCTTATCTGCGCGACGATCATGTGCTTGACGATGTGTTGCCGCCCGAAATTCCCGTTCCGGCCATTGCCGAGGTGCAGCAGGCGCTCGCCCGCGCGGCCGAGACGATTTCCGGCCAGTCCGGCGAGGAGCTCAAGCGGCGCCTGCGCACCGGCACGATCGTGACCACTGACGATCGCAACTGGGAGCTGCGTTATGCCCGGTCGGCATTGCGCTTTTCGCTCAGCCGCGCGGTCGGTATCGACATGGAATCGGCGACGATCGCGGCACAGGGCTATCGCTTCCGGGTGCCGTACGGCACCCTGCTTTGCGTCTCGGACAAGCCGCTTCACGGCGAGCTCAAGCTGCCCGGCCAGGCCAACCGCTTCTATGAGCGCGCGATCAGCGAGCATATGCGGATCGGCATCGAAGCCTGCGAGGAGCTCCGCCGCGAAGGCGCCAAGCTCCACAGCCGCAAGCTGCGCGCCTTCAACGAGCCGCCCTTCCGGTAAGGCGGAAACCCTGCGCTTCTCGTGCGTTACCATTGCTCCATATTCAGGAGCATTCCCATGGCTACCGCGATCAAGAAGACTGCCGCCAGCAAGCCGGCACCCCGCAAATCCACCCAGAAGCGTGCGAAGGACGGCACCTTCGCCAGCAAATCGAGCAGCCATTGGGGTACCGCCGCCATTGTCGGCGGTGTCGCCGCAGTGGGTGCGGCGGCAACTGCGGCTCTGTTCGTGATGCGCGGCAACAGCCCGATCGATTTCGACCGGCTTTTCCATGGCGACGACGATGCGCATCAGGCTGACGGGACGGATTCGTCGGCGTCGTTCAATGCGCGGATCGCAGATGAAGGGACTATTCCGGCCTGACTCCTTCTCCCCCTGGGGGAGTTTTGCCGTGCAGCGGGTCGAAATGCCCCCGGGCATTTCTAAAACATGCCGGGGGCATGTTTTACCCGGCGCGCGTCAAAACTGGATCCGGAGACTTGGGAGCGAAGCGGCCTAGTCGGAGTTGGATGTGGGGATGGGGCTCGAGACACACGCCCCTCACCCTTCCGTCGCTTCGCTCCTCCTTCCCTCTCCCCTGCATGGAGAGGGAGAAGGCTTACCAGCCGCTTGGCTTGCCCTTGTTCTGGTCGTCGAGCCACGCCTTCAAGGGCGCGAAATATTCCACCATGGCCTCGCCCGACATTTCGCGGCTGCCGGTGAAGGCCTCGAGTGCATCGGGCCAGGGCTTTGACTGGCCCATCGTCAACATCGCATTGAGCTTCGCGCCGACTTCCTTGTTTCCGTAGAAGGAGCAACGATGCAGCGGGCCGGTCCAGCCTGCCTGTTTGCACGCTGCCTGGTAGAACTGGAACTGAAGCAGCCGGGCCAGGAAGTAGCGCGTATAGGGCACTTCGGCGGGCACATGATATTTGGCGCCCGGATCGAACTTGGTCTCGTCGCGCGCGACCGGGGGCGCGACGCCCTGATATTGCAAGCGCAGCGCGTTCCACGCCGCCTCATAGCCATTCGGCTTGATCGAGCCAGAGAACACGCCCCAGCGCCATTTGTCGATCAGCAGCCCGAACGGCAGGAACGCGACCTTGTCCATCCCCTGCTTCAGCAACAGGCCGATATCCTTGTCGGCGCTCGGCACCTTGGCCTGGTCGAGCAGTCCGATCTGGACGAGATAATCGGGCGTGATCGAGAGCGCGACGAAATCGCCGATCGCCTCGTGGAACCCATCGTTCGCGCCGCTGAGATAGAGGAAGGGCTGCTTGTTGTACGCCCGCTGGTAATAATTATGCCCCAGCTCGTGGTGGATCGTGACGAAATCGTCGCCATTCACCTTGGTGCACATTTTGATGCGCAGATCGTCCTTGTTGTCGACGTCCCACGCCGAGGCGTGGCAGATCACTTCGCGGTCGGCTGGCTTGGTGATCTGCGAGCGCGTCCAGAATGTCTCGGGCAGCGCCGCGAAGCCGA
>JBDTXU010000081.1:0-1810 GCA_040006055.1 Sphingomonas bacterium
ATGGCATCGCCGATATCCGCGCGCGGGAGTGCTTTGAGCTTTGCGCCAGGGACGCAGCCGATTGCGCCCTCAGCGATATGGAGGTCGGTCGGGAAATTGCCGAGCTCGCTCACCACGGTCTTTCGCATGGGATTGAGACGAAGCGCAGCAACAATCAGCTTGAACAGATTGGCCGACGTCGAATCCGCGACGATCACCTCCTCGGCTCTAGCGCCGATCAGCGGCGCGATCTTGCCGCCGATCCGCTGCGGCGAATCGATCCAGCCCTCGTTCCAGCTGCGGATCAGCCGCTCGCCCCATTGCCGTTGGATCATGTCGGAAAGTGCGGGCACGGTCGCGCGGGGCAGGGGGCCGAGCGAATTGCCATCGAGATAGATGACGCCCTCGGGCAGCGCGAAGCGGTCGCGGAAAAGACGGAGAGGGTCGGCAGCGTCCAAGGTGCGGGCTTCTTCGAGTGTCACGGTCATAAGCTCGTCTCGAGCGCTCGACGGATCAACCGTTTAGCCTCCGCCCAGGCAGCGGTTTCGGGGGCGACCAGTTCGACATGGCCGGTCGCGGGCACGATGTGGAGGATCGCCTTGTCGCCCGCCGCCTCGGCTTGCGCCACATAGCTGGTGGCGAGCCGCATCGGGACGATCCTGTCCTCGTAACCATTGACGAGATCCTGCGGCACGCCGATCGGCAAGAGGCGCGGCACCGAGGTGTCGGCATAGATATCGGGGTGGGTGGCAGAAGGCGCGCCGACCAGTTGCGCGACGACGTCGATGCCGCAGCCATTATCAGGGCTGGCTGCCGTCGCCTCGAGATCGGGCAAGCCGCCAAGGCTGATGACATGCACGATCGGCAACGGATGAGCGGTGCCGAGCGCGCTGCTCGCCGGCAGCTTCGGCCGCGCCGCGAGCCAAAGCGCGAGATGCCCGCCCGCCGAATGGCCGGCCGCGACGATAAGGTTGGTGTCAAGCTGGAAGCGCTCGGCATTCGTCATGAGCGCATCCGCCGCCATGGCGGCATCCAGGAAAGTGCCGGGATAACCGCCGCCGGGACGATCGACGCCGCGATAGTCGATGTTCCAGACGGCGATTCCCTCCTTGCGGAGATCATCGGCAATCCAGTTCATCAGGCGGCGATCAGCGATGCTGGTGGTCCAACAGCCGCCATGGACCATGAGCACGGTCGGGAAGGGGCCTTTACCGGCGGGCAGCCAGACATCGACCTTCTGGAACGCGTCGTCGCCATAGGTGATCGTGGCATCGGGCGCCGTGCGCGGGCGGCCGAGGAGATCAGGCCAGGTTAGCAGGGGCGTGCCCGTGAGCGTCATCGAGACAGTGATGGCGAGCAGGGGCAGGAAGGCAAGCCCCCGCAGGCACGCTCAGACTCTTACAGGGGTAGGCACTACAAGGCGATGCCGGGCGCTGATCAGCGCCCGGCGCTCGTGCTGCGGTGGCTCTGGTCGCGCCACGGAGCATCGAACTGATAGGCGTTGAGCCGATCGAAGCTCTTGGCGACAACGCTGATTGCCTTATGGATGGCCGCGCTGACCTGATGATGGTTGCTTGACCATTCGGCGCTGAGATAATCGTCACGCATCGTCATTCTCCTTGGGTGTGAGACGCTTTCGATGGAAGGGATATGCGCGCCGTAGCGGCGGGCGGCCAACAAATCATTGGACGAACATGATAAGTGTGGCTTATGCTAATGGCATGCGCCGCATCCCGCCTCTCTCCGCCGTTCGCGTCTTCGAGGCAGCGGCACGTCATCAAAATTTCACCGCTGCCGCGACCGAGCTGGGGATGACCCAGGCAGCCGTCAG
>JBDTXU010000082.1:0-5463 GCA_040006055.1 Sphingomonas bacterium
AGGGCAATGCCGCGCTCGCCGACCATCGAATCAAGGCCCTCGGACAGCCGCCTCACAATCTCCTCGGCGCCCGCCAGCCGCAACGCGTCCCAGATCGCCGCCTCCTCGATTCCGGCCGTGCCCCAGGTCAGGTTGCGCCGGACCGTGTCGTTGAACAGGAACCCCTCTTGCGGGACATAGGCAAGGCTCTCGCGCCAGCCCGCCTGCCGCGCAGCGTCGAGCGGCTCGCTGCCGATCAGCAGCTGCCCCGTCTGCGGGGCCTGCAGCGTCGTCAGCAGCTCGACCAGCGTGGTCTTGCCCGCGCCCGAAGGTCCAGTGATGCCGATGAACGCGCCCGGCTCGATCGTCAGGCTTGCCGGGCGCAGCCCACCGCCACCGGGGTGAAGGAAAGAGACGTCTTGCAGCACGATCGCGCCCGGTGGCGGCAGGATCGGCGTCGGTGGCGGCTCGGCCGAGCCTTCGAGCTCAGTCTCGAGCTTGCGGATCGCCTCGAAGGCCGGCAGGTTGAAGAAGAAATTTTGTACCGACATCTGGATCGTAAGCGCCGGCGCGCTCATGCGTGCGAAGATCAGCACGATCAGGATCAGGATCGCGGGGGAAACCGTCGCGCTGAAACCGACCATCACAACAACCGCGCCCATCAGCGCCGATCCGATCGCGAACAGCCGCCGGCCTTTTGCCTGCCGCTCCATGAACTCGAGCTGCCGTTCGCGAACGCGCCGCTGGATGGTCGCGAACTCGTCCACGAAGCCGGACTGGGCGTTCTGCGCAGTGGCTGCCTTGAGCCCGCCGAGAAAGCCGGTCGCGCTGCCCATCATCTTGTGATTGGCATCGACCATCCCGCTGCCGATGTCGCGGATCTTGCCCTGGGCAAGCATGATCGCACCGCCGCCGACAATGAGGATCGCGACGATCGTCAGCGCGAGCGCAGGCGCCAGCGCGATGGCGAGCCCGCCTTGAACCACCAGCATCATCAGCGCCACGCTGCCCTGGACCATGAATTGCGCGCCCGCGCCGATGCGATTGACCTCGACGCTGATCAGGCTGGTGACGCGCGCATGGCTGAGCCTTGCGATCCGCACCCATGGCGCCCCGGCAAGCGTGCGCATGATCTTGTTGCGCTCATGCTCTGCGAAATCGCCCTGCAGCAGCGCGAGATACATGTCGCGCGCGTAGAGCATGAAGGCGCGCAGCAGCGACACGCAGACAAAGGCCGCCAGCAACACCGCGAGCCGCGCCAGCGGAGTGTGGACGCCGATCCCGTTCAGCATCGCCTGCATCTCGAAATGCCCGCCATTCGGGCTGACCACAGCATCGAGAATCGGGATCAGCAATATGATGCCAGCGCCGTCGAGCACCGCGGCAAAGGCGACCAGCCCGATCGCTTTCCAGATCCGCATACCGGCGAAGTGCGTGAAATTGGCGAGAAAGGCAGCGGCCTGCGCCCAAAGCCTGGTGATCGCGGCGAAACGGGGTGGAGCTTTCATCACGGCCCCTTTCCCACGCGTGCGCGCCGCCGTCGAGCGGATCGTTTCACGCGCCGAGGATTGGACTTGCGCCCGCACGCTCAAGCTCCTGTAAGCGGCCGCTTCACCTGCAGGAGCTCCTCATGACGATCCGCCCACGCCGCAGCGCGCTGTTCATGCCCGCCTCGAATGCCCGCGCGGTCGAAAAGGCGCGGAGCCTCGATTGCGATGTGGTGATCCTCGACCTCGAGGACTCGGTCGCGCCGGATCTCAAGGCGTCCGCGCGCGAACAGGCAATCGCGGCTGCGGCGGCAGGCGGGTTTGGTGCGCGCGAGTTGCTCGTCCGGGTCAATGCTCTCGATACGCCCTGGGGCGCGGATGATTGCCGCGCGGTCGCCGATGCCGGCTTTGCGGCGGTCGTGCTGCCCAAGGTCTCGCACCCTGCCGATCTCGAAGCCGCGCGTGCCCTGCTCGGCACAGTGCCTTCATGGGCGATGATCGAGACCTGCGCCGGCATGCTCAATCTGCCGGCCATCGTCGCGTCGGCGGGGGGCAATCGTCTCGAATGCCTGCTCGCTGGCACCAACGATCTCGCCAAGGAGATGCGCTGCACGCCCGGGCCGGATCGCACGCCTTTGCTCGGCCACCTCGCGATGATCGTCACCGCCGCGCGCTCGGCCGGGCTGGTCGCGCTGGACGGCGTGTGCAACGTGATCGAGGACGGCGACGTGCTCGCCGCCGAATGCGCGCAAGGAGCGGCCTTCGGTTTCGACGGCAAGTCGCTGATCCACCCGGCCCAGATCGCCGCCGCCAACCGCGCTTACGCTCCCACGGCGGACGCGGTGGCGTGGGCCGAACGGGTCATCGCCGCTTTCGCGCTGCCGGAGAATGCGGAGAAGGGCGTCATCCGCGTCGATGGCGAAATGGTCGAGCTGCTCCATCTGGAGCAGGCGAAGCGGATTGTGTCTTTGTAGTTCCTCCCCGTGCCGGGGAGGAATTAGAAGAAGCTCACCAGCAGCATCAGATTCAACCCGATCACCGTCGCGGCTATTACCCAGGCTGCAAGCTTCAACCACAATGGATTGACCAGCGCCCCCATCTGATTCCGGTCGCTGGTGAAGGTGACGAGCGGCACCACGGCAAAGGGGAGCTGGAGGCTGAGCACCACCTGGCTGAGCACGAGCAATCTGGTCGCGCCCGAATCGCCCATCAGCGCAACGACGATGACCGCTGGCACGATCGCCGCCAGGCGAGTCACCATGCGCCGCAGCCAGATCGGCAGTTTCAGGTCGAGGAACCCTTCCGCGACGATCTGCCCGGCCAGTGTCCCCGTCACGGTCGAATTCTGCCCCGAAGCGAGCAAGGCAACCGCGAACAACACGCTGGCGGCCCCCGCGCCAAGCATCGGCGACAGCAACTTGTACGCCTCGCCGATCTCGGCGACATCGGTCCGCCCCGCGGTGTGGAAGGTCGCCGCCGCGAGAATCAGGATCGAGGCGTTGATGAACAGCGCCAGGGTCAGCGCCACCGTGCTGTCGATTGTCGCGTGGCGCACCGCATCGCGTTTGCCCGCCTCGTCCTGACCGAAGCGGCGGGTCTGCACGATCGAACTGTGCAAATAGAGATTGTGCGGCATCACCGTCGCACCAAGGATACCGATCGCGATATAGAGCATCGCCGGGTTGGTGATGATTTGCGTCGAGGGGATCACGCCGCCCATGATCGCCGCGATGCTGGGCTGTGCGATCGCCAGCTCATAGGCGAAACAGCCCGCGATCACGATCAGCAGCGTGATGATGAACGCTTCGAGCTTGCGGAACCCGTACCGCTGGAGCGCGAGGATCAGCAGCACGTCAAACGCGGTCAGGCACACGCCGGCGACGAGCGGCAGCCCGAACAGCAATTGCAGCGCGATCGCGGTGCCGAGTACTTCGGCCAGATCGCAGGCGATGATCGCCAGCTCGCACAAGATCCAGAGACTGAAATTGACGATCGGCCCGTAATTGGCGCGGCATGCCTGGGCGAGATCGCGCCCGGTGGCGATGCCGAGCCGCGCCGAGAGCGACTGCAGGACCATCGCCATGACGTTCGACAGCAGGATGACCGAGAGCAACGTATAGCCGAACGCCGATCCGCCGGCGAGATCGGTCGCCCAGTTGCCCGGGTCCATATAGCCGACCGCAACCATATAGCCCGGGCCGGCAAAGGCGCCAAACTTGCGCCAGAAGCGGCCATCGCCGAGCGGCACCGCGACAGTCCGATAGCTTTCGGAAAGCGAGGCGCGGGCAGGCGGGTCGAATTCCGCAGCGGAGCTGGAGGAAAGCGGGGGCGGCATGGATTTTTCCTCTCGCATGCGCGTCGTCGCGTCAATCGCTGGTTTTACTTGCGGAGGACGCGGCCGGCCACGGCGTCGAGCTTTGCCAGCATCGCCGGATCGCGCGCCTCGGGTGCGGTGATCAACGCGTGATCAAGCACCGTGTCGAACGGGGAGGGGGTACGCTCGGCGGGGAGCGCTGCGACAAACGCCGCCACTGCCTTGCGCGCGATCGTGCCGTTCGCCCCCATTTGTGCGATCACCTCGCTGACCTCGACGAACGAGGCTTCCTCGCGCCAGCAATCATAATCGGTGACCATGCCGATCAGGGCATAGGGCAGCTCAGCCTCACGGGCGAGCTTTGCTTCGGGCATCGCGGTCATGCCGATCACATCGGCGCCCCATTGGCGGTAAAGCAGGCTTTCGGCGCGGCTCGAGAATTGCGGGCCTTCCATCGCCAGATAGGTCGCGCCCTTTGTGACGGCCCCGCCGGCAGCCGTGACCGCCTCCGCTGCGAAGGCGGAAAGCCGTGGGCAGACAGGTTCAGCCATCGAGACATGCGCGACCATCCCAGTACCGAAGAAGCTCGATGTCCGCGCTACAGTGCGATCGATGAACTGGTCCACCACCACGAATCGCCCAGGCGCCAGCTCCTCGCGCAACGAGCCGATCGAGGAGATGGCCAGGATGTCGGTGCAGCCGCTCCGCTTCAGCGCATCCACGTTCGCGCGGAAGTTGAGTTCAGAGGGCGGGATACGGTGTCCCCGGCCATGGCGCGGCAGAAAGACGAGGTCGACATCGCCGATCGACCCGAACAACAGATCATCGGAAGGGTCACCCCAGGGCGTCGAAACATTGCCCCATTCGGGATTCTCGAGCGAATCGATCGCGTAAAGGCCGGAGCCGCCGATAATCCCGATCTTCCACTTGCCGCTCATTTGAGTGCTCCTATTCGCGGCAAATACCGGCTACCGCTGCGCCGTACGCCTACCTTCCGCTCACCGGAGCCGCCATATGCGATTTGTTTTTGCCGCTATTTTATCGATTGCACTGGCCGGTGCCGCGCAGGCAGCCGAGCCGATTACCGGCAATTGGGTGTCGCAGGACGGGAAGGGCATTGTCACGATCGCGCCGTGCGGGAATGCGCTGTGTGGCCATATCACCCGCTTCACCGAAAAGGGCAGGATCGAAGGACCGGCGACCGACAGCCATAATCCGAATCCAGCGCTGCGCTCGCGTTCGCTGATCGGCGTCCAGGTGCTGTCCGGCTTCACCGCAGAGGGCACCGAGTGGCGTGGATCTCTCTATTATCCGTTCGGGGGCAAGACCTACCGCGCTTTTATCAGCCGAAATCCCGACAACAGCCTGAAGGTACGGGGCTGCTGGTACTTCATCTGTCGCACGGTGAAATGGCCCGCGGCCGAGGGCGTGCGATAACCTGAGGCTGTCAGGCGTCGGCTGCTTCCAGCCGGCTCAGCCAGGCCTGCGCCTGCTTCGCTTCGCCAACCGCCTGCGGCGATTTTGGTTTGCCGCGCGACGCAAGAAACTCCTGGTGCAGGGCGAACGGTTCGATGCCCAGCTGCGAGCGCATCTCGTCAATCTCCTCGCCGAGCGCGACGATCGGGTCCCCCAGCGCCGCCATCCGGAGGCGGGAGGCTTTATCCTGGTTATGGTCGAACAACC
>JBDTXU010000083.1:0-8434 GCA_040006055.1 Sphingomonas bacterium
GCTCTTCTCGGCGACGATGCCGCCGCCGATCAAGAAGCTGGCCGACAAGTTCCTGAGCAACCCCAAGACGATCGAAGTCGCGCGGCCCGCGACCGCGAACATCAACATCAAGCAGTGGCTGGTGCCGGTCTCCGCCTCGAAGAAGCGCGAGAAGCTGACCGAGCTGCTGAACGCGGAAGATGTGAAGACAGCGATCATCTTCTCGAACCGCAAGACGACGGTGCGGGACCTGAACAAGGCGCTGCAGCGCCAGGGCTTCCGATCGAGCGAGATCCATGGCGACATGGAGCAATCGCAGCGGATTGCCGAGCTCGACCGGTTCAAGGCCGGCGACGTGAATATCCTGGTGGCATCGGACGTCGCTGCGCGCGGGCTCGACATCAAGGGTGTCAGCCATGTGTTCAATTTCGACGCGCCCTGGCACCCGGACGATTATATTCACCGCATCGGCCGCACCGGCCGCGCGGGCGCAACCGGCGTCGCGTTCACTCTGGTGACACCCGACGACGCCGAGAATGTGCAGAATATCGAGAAGCTGACCGGCATGCGGATCGAGCGCTGGGAAGGCGCCGAGGATGCACCCGCATCGGCTGCTCCAGCGGCGCGCGGGCGTGGCGGGCGGGGCAAGCCTGCGGCGGCCAAGGCCAAGCTGGTCGAGACTGAGGTTGATGATGCGCCGGAAGCGGCCGCAGAGACGCCCGCGAGCGAGCAGCCCGCGCGTGCGCCACGGCCTCCGCGCGAAGCCAGGCCTCCCCGCGAGGAGCGGCCGGCTCGCGAGGAACGGGCACCACGGCAGGAGCGACCGGCACGCGAAGAGCGGCCAGCGCGCGACAGCCGCCCGCCTCGCGACGAGCGCCCTGCCCGCGCACCGCGCCAGCAGCAGGACGATGGGCCAGATGAGGGCTGGAACGGTCCTATGCCCGACTTCCTGATGGCGAAACTCACCGATTAAGGCGTTGGCTGGGAACGGAGCCGACGAACGGGCCGAGGACGGTATCGTTGAGACGGTGCCGATCCAATCGATCGAGAGCCCCTGCGTGAATATATGCGCGATCGACGACGCAACCGGCTGGTGCACCGGCTGTGGTCGGACGATTGATGAGATTGCCGGGTGGTCGGGCGGCAGTTCAGCCTGGCGCCGCGAGGTGATGGCGTCGCTGCCGGAGCGGATGGGCTCGCGCTAACCCTTGTCGCGGCCAGCCATGAATTGGACTTGCCACACCCTCTGTCCGGGAGTGGCCGCGATTCAACCGCATCCCTGGATCGGTCATAAGATGCGCACGGGACGTCTCAGAAGCCCGAGCTGCTCTTTCTTATCGTCCGGCTCTTCGAATGCTGCGTGCGGCGTCACGGATGGCGCCTGCGCGGCGGATTTTCCTGTTAATTTCCCTGTTCCGGCCTGAGCAGGCGAATGCAAAATTCACATAAGCATTTGTAATGCAAATGTAATTATAGAAACCCGCTCGGAATAGTGCCGAGAAAAAAGATAAAATTCCCTGTTATCGCCGGCATAACAGGGAATTTGTGCGCCGCGACCACCCCGCGTGTCAGAAGCGGAGAAGCCTGAAAATTACCGCCTCAGTCAGCCGTCGCGGGCTCCGGTGGCATCAGCGCATTGTCCTTGTCGTTGGCGCGCGCATAAGCGTCGCGCGACATGATGCGGCCGAGATAGTCGGTGAAGGCGTCGCGCTTGGGCAGAGTGCCGAACTGCGTGCCCCAGCCAACCTGCGAGCCGACATAGACATCCGCCGCGGTGAAGCTGTCGCCCGCGATATAGGGGTGCGCCGAGACCGCCTTTTCGAGCGTGTCGACCGCGAGATCATAATTGCCGTAACCGGCCATGCGCTGCTGCTGCTCGGTCGGCGTGAATCCCATCGATGTGTTGGTCACCGCCTGTTCGACCGGGCCGGCCGCATAGAATAACCAGCGATAATAATCGGCGCGCTCGGCGGTCGGCGGCGCAAGGCCGGCTTCGGGAAAAGCATCGGCCAGATAGGCGCAGATCGCGGCACATTCCGTGACGACACGGCTATTATGGACGATCGCGGGCACCTTCCCCATCGGATTGATCGAAAGATACGGCTCCTCCTTCATCGTCGACGCATAATCGAGCACGACCGTTTCGTAATCGGCACCGGTTTCCTCGAGCATCCAGCGGATGATGCGGCCGCGCGACATGGGGTTGGTGTAGAAGACAAGATTCGACGCCATCATATTCTCTCCCGACTCGGGTAACCAAGAACATAAATGGAACACGACATGAGAACGGCGTCAAGGTCTCCCCTGACGCCGTTCTCTTATCCAATGGTGGGAAGCGCGCGCTCAGGCGGCGCTGACGATCCGGACATTGCTGTTGCCGTGCGGCAGGCGCTTCAGCTTCGGCGCGAGTTTGACCATTTCGACAACCTGGCTGCCATGATCGAGGCCGGCGAAATTCTTGCCGAGATCGGGCGCAACCGCGAAATAGCCGGACAGTGCATAGCGGCGCGCGGTTTCCTCGGCAGCAGCGTCAAGGCCGTTCTCACCGTGCAGCACGACGATGACGTCGAGATTGGTCTTGCCGCGTGGCGAGGCGAAATAGCCGTCAAGAATGCGGCCTCCGCTGATCGCGAAACGGAGGTTATTCGCCTGGATCCGCGGATCGGTGCCGGTGGCGGCAGCAGCGGACGTGGCGAAGCCGACGATCCCCGTGCCTGCGACAGCGGACGCGACCGGCAGTGCCGCCATGCGGCGCATCATCGAGCGGCGGCCGAGCGGCGCCTGGACGAGGCTGGAGATACCCGCCGTGACGGGCTGATCTGTAATATCTGTCATGATTGCCTCCCTTGCCGCCCCTGATGCGGTTACGGGAAGCCTAACCTTTTGCATTCCGGGATACAACCAAAACGGCGGCGCATTTCCATCAATTATGTACCGGGACTGGGCATGACAAAAAACGGGCGATGCGCCGAGAGGCCAGCGTCACGAAGCGCGGTACCACCACACGCCATCGACCACCTCTTTCACCGCCCTGCCCTCGACCTCCAGGCGGCGGAGATGCGCGAGCGCCTCGCCTGTCGCCATACTGAGCATCTCGGGGCCGATCGCGCGGCGGAACAACCGGCCGAAGCAATCGGTCGCGCGGCGCGGTTCGGCAAGAAAGACTTCGAGCTCGTCGAGGCGATCGCGGTGCTCGCGGTCCATGGCATCGAGCCGGTTGTGCAGGCCCGTAAACGGGTCGCCATGCCCCGGCAGGACGAGGAGATCATGGGGCAATTGCCTGAGCTTTGCGATCGAGGCAAACCATTCACCGAGCGGATCGGACTCGGGCTCAGTGATGCCGAGCGAGACATTGGGGCTGATCCGCGGGAGCACCTGATCGCCGGCGATGAGGATGCCGGCGCTTTCGTTCAGCAGACAGGCATGTTCAGGGCTGTGCCCGGAGCCGACCACGATCCGCCAGAGCGTGCCCCCGATGGTGAGGCTGCCGCCATCGACGAGACGTTGATAGCTGAGCGGAAACGGCGTGATGATCCGGCGGAAACCGGCCCAGCCGGCCGCCGAGGCCAAGGCGATCTGCTCGTCGCTCCATCCGGCGCCGCGCCTGAAGGAAGTGACCTCGTCCGGCACGGCATCGCGTGCGTCGAGCATCGTCGCCCGGAGAGTCAGCCATTCGCCGCGTGTCATCAGCAGCGGAGCGGAATGATGCGCGCACATCCAGCCGGCGAGGCCGATATGATCGGGGTGGAAATGCGTGCCGATCATCCGCGTCACGCGGGTGCCCGAAAGGGCCCCGCCGAAGATCGTCTTCCAGGCGGCCCGGGCATCGTCGAGGTTCATGCCGGCATCGACCAGGACGACGCCGCCCTCGTCATCGATCAGCCAGCAATTCACATGCTTGAGCGGGCCGGGAACGGTGAGACGCACCCAGTTGATGCCGGGCGCGATGGGCATCACCGCGCCGGGCGCAGGCTCAGCGCCGCCAAAGGGATAGGTCAGCCCCTTGTGGCTGGTCGCGACGAAGTTTTCATCGGCAACAAAGGCTGCATCGGTTCTGGAAGCGGTGGCCATCAGTTGCGGGTAGCAACGGAATTGCCGGAGCGCCAACCCCAATCTTCAGCCAATCGCGCCACCGCCTGAGCGGCGGCGCGGCCGGATCAGCGGCGGAAGAGGTTCTCGGCGGTTGGCTCGGCCGAAACGGGCAGGCTGCCATTTTCGGCGGCTTCGGCGTCCCGCGCAAGCTGGTCGCGCTGGGCACGAAGCTCGACGATCAGCGCCTCGCGGTCACCCTCGAGGCGGGTATCGACGGGCGCCTCGATTCCGGCGGCCTTGGCTGCCTTGGCAACGGCGGCGTCGAGCTCGCGCTGTGTCGTCAGGCCAAGCGTCACCGGATCCTTCGGCGTGATGTTCGCGATGTTCCAGTGGCTGCGGTCGCGGATCGCTGCGATCGTCGTACGGGTGGTGCCGATCAGATTGCCGATCGCGCCGTCCGAAATCTCCGGGTGGTTGCGGATGATCCAGGCGATGCCGTCCGGTTTGTCCGAACGCTTCGACACCGGCGTGTAGCGCGGGCCCTTGGTGCGGCGGACCTGATCGGGGCCCTTGAGCATGACGAGGCGATGATCGGGATCGGCCTGGCCCTTTTCGATCTCATCCTGGGTGATCTCATGGGCGCGGATCGGATCGCGGCCAGTGAGCTTGGTCGCCGCGGTATCGTCAGCGATCGCCTGGATTTCGAGGATATGGAGGCCGCAGAATTCGGCGATCTGCTCGAAGCTGAGCGAGGTGTTGTCGACCATCCAGGACGCGGTCGCATGGGGCATGAGCGGCTGGGCCACTGGGAAACTCCTTAAAAACGTAAAAGGGCCGCCCCTTTCGGAGCGGCCTTGGCATGATCCTGACTTAGTCCTGTTACGCGGTCGGGGCAAGCGTGAGGGTTATCGCCCCGCCGCACGCCTCTTCAGGCGGGCGAGCGTGCCGCCAATCCTGTCTCACCGGATACCATCAGGTCCTGGGCCAGCGCGAAACGCGCGCTCCGTCAGGCAGCGATCGCCTCATCATACCGGGCGGATATGTCCAGGGGCACAAGTGCGCTCAGGAACTGTCGGGCGCTCGCTTCCCAGGTGAAGCCCCGCCCATAGGCCGCGCAGGCGCTGCGATCCTTCTTCAGCGCGCTCGAGATCGCCATGACCAGATCCTCGTTCATCGCGCCGACCTGGTCGTTCAGCACGTCGACGGGACCGGTAACCGGATAGGCGGCAACCGGCACGCCGCAGGCGAGCGCCTCGATCATCACCAGCCCGAACGTATCGGTCCGGCTGGGGAAAACGAAAACGTCAGCAGCGGCATAGGCGGCGGCGAGATCGGCACCGAAGCGCGGCCCGAGAAACTTCACCTCGGGGAATTTTGCCTCCAGCATCGCACGGGCCGGACCATCACCGACGACCACTTTGGTGCCGGCATGACTCGTGGCGAGGAACGCCTCGATATTCTTCTCGACCGCGACACGGCCGACATAGAGCTGAATCGGACCCGGCAGTTCAGCGAGCATGGGATCGGGCGCAATCCGATCCGAGAAAGTCGCGAGATCGACTCCCCTGCCCCAATGGCGGACATTGACGAGACCGTGCCCGGCGAGCGTAGCGGCAATCGACGGGGTCGAGGCGAGGATCGACTGCGCCGGCGCATGGAACCAGCGGATATAGTGCCACACCCATTCAGGGTTCATGCCGGTACGAGCGGACACATAGTCGGGAAATTGGGTATGATAGGCAGTCGTGAAGGGGAATTCATGACCCAGGCACCAGCGCCGCGCGGCCAGGCACACCGGGCCTTCAGTGGCGAGATGAATCGCCTGGGGATCGAAATCCGACAGCATCTTGCCGACCGCACCGGTGCTGGCAAAGGCAAGCCTGATTTCGGGATAGGTCGGGCACGGCAACGAATAGAAGAGATCGGGCGACACGATCAGGACCTGGTGCCCCTGGCGCTCGAGCTCGGCGCGGACGGCCTGAAGCGTCCGCACCACGCCATTCACCTGGGGCGACCACGCATCGGTTGCGATCGCGATGCGCATGCCGGTCAGGCCGCCAATGCCTCGATTTTCGCCGCATCTCGCGCGGCGATCTCGTCGGCCCAGTGGAGCAGCTCCATGCGCCCGTCGAAATGCTCGACCAGAGCGGTGCAGCCCTCGACCCAATCCCCGTCATTATAATATTCGATGCCGCCGATATTGCGGAACTCGGCGGTGTGGATGTGGCCGCAGACAACACCATCGACGCCGCGGGCGCCGGCTGCCTCCGCGATCACTTCCTCATAATTGGAGATGAACTCCACCGCGTTCTTCACCTTGGCTTTCGCGTGCTTCGACAAGGACCAGTAGGGCATTTTGAAAAAGCGACGATAGGCGTTCACCCAGCGATTCAACGCCATCATGAATTCATAGGCGACGTCGCCGACATGCGCGAGCCATTTGTGGGTGAGCGTGATCATGTCGAACTCGTCGCCGTGCAGCACCAGCAGGCGGCGGCCATCGACGGTTTCGTGGATTGCCTTGCGCCGAATGATAACCCCGCCGAAATCCAGCCCGGTGAACTGCCGCATCACCTCGTCATGATTGCCGGGGATATAGACGACTTCGGTGCCGCGCTTGGCGCGCTTCAGGATTCGCCAGACGACGTCGTTATGCGCCTGGGGCCAGTAGAATTTCTTCTTGAGCCGCCAGCCATCGATGATGTCGCCGACCAGATACATTTTCTCGCTGTCGACATGATCAAGGAAGTCGATCAGCATCTCGGCGTTGCACCCGCGCGTGCCGAGATGGATGTCGGAGATCCAGATCGTGCGGTATTGCTGTCGCGGCTCAGTTACGGCGCGCTCGGGAATCCCGGGTTTCGAATGCGCGAAATCGGCAAAATCGGCAATGTTCCCGTCTCTCGACAGGGTATCCATCGCAATCCTGGTTACAGCGTCCATCTGCGCAGTCCCATCAACCTCTGATGGAAGGGCGCTATGCCTTGAGTATGTTACATTTTGAATCGTTGGGCCGAAAACATTTGCCCGATAAACATTTACCCTGTGCATGCCTCACGCGTCGATGGTGATGTGCCCAGGAAGCGCCGCCACCCGCGCCAGCCAGGCGACGACCGCCGGATAGCGTCCAAGATCGAAGCCACCATCGTCGGCGAAATGGGTATAGGCGTAGAGCACGATATCAACGAGCGTCAGCCGATCGCCGATGAAGAAAGGCGTGCGGCTGAGGTGCGCGTCCATCAGCGCGAGCGCCGCATTGCCCGCTGCTTCCTTGGCAGGGATCTGGGCGCGCTGGGCCTCATTCAACTCCGCCTCCCCAATGAAGAAGCGCCAGAAGCGCAGGGTCGCGACATTGGGTTCGTGATTATATTGCTCCCAGAACATCCAGTGGAGCATGTCGGCACGGTCATAGCGGTCGGCCGGAATCAGCGGCGATCCGTCAGCGAGATAGAAGCAGGCCGCGTTGCTCTCCGGCAGATAGTCGTCGCCGATCTGGAGCACGGGGATGCGGCCATTGGCGTTGACGCCGTCGAGAAAGGCGGCGGAACGGGTTTCCCCTTTCATGATATCATATTCGCGGCGCTCGACCGGGATGCCGAGATGCGCCGCGGTCAGGCGAATCTTGTAGCAATTCCCCGACTGGGCATATTCGTGCAGGATCAGGCCAGACATCATCGCTCCCCGGTTGCTCGCGCCTTCATGCCGCCGCCGCGCGGCAGATCAAATCGAATGCGCCGCGCGATCCATAAGCCAGGCTTGTCACCTCGCCTCGGATCAGCGGCCAATCATTCCATCACCAGCACGATCTTGCCGACATGATCGCCCGCTTCCATCCGCTTATGCGCCTTGGCAGCCTCGGCGAGCTTGTAGGTCCGATCGATCACCGGCTTCAGCCGGCCGGCCTCGACATGTGGCCAGACAGTGCGCGCAAG
Source organism: Sphingomonas bacterium (assembly GCA_040006055.1). GTDB lineage: Bacteria > Pseudomonadota > Alphaproteobacteria > Sphingomonadales > Sphingomonadaceae > Sphingomonas. The sequence goes on from JBDTXU010000083.1 coordinate 7,944, forward strand.
CTCATCGGCGACGAGGCTCTTGAAAACGGTATCACGCGGGCGAAGCGTCGAGCCGGTGAGGGTCAGGCGACGGCGCATGATCTCGAAGATCGGAATCGTCGCCTGCAGGCCGCCTTGCACGGCGATCGAGACATGGCGGCCGTCATCGGCGAGGCATTGCATGTTGCGCGGAAGATAGTCGCCGCCGACCATGTCGAGCACCACCGCGACACCCTTGCCGCCGGTGATCGCCTTCACCTCGGCAACGAAATCCTCGGTCTTGTAATTGATCGCGTGATCAGCCCCCAGAGCCTTTGCCGCCGCGCATTTCTCGTCGGAGCCGGCTGTGACGATGATAATCAGGCCGAACAGATTGGCGAGGCCGATCGCCATGGTGCCGATGCCGCTGGTCCCGCCATGGACTAGCACCACATCGCCTTCGGTCGCATAGCCCCGTTCGAAAAGGTTGGTCCAGACGGTGAAGAGAGTCTCGGGCATCGCGGCCGCCTCGA
>JBDTXU010000084.1:0-2295 GCA_040006055.1 Sphingomonas bacterium
TGGTTGGGGAAATTGCCGTCGACCTCGGTGAAGAGCAGGTGATGCTCGCCCGGCAGCAGCTTGACAAGCTTCTCGACCACTGGGCCGGCGGCGCCATTTCCAGTGTCCCAGCCGATCCGGTACGCGCCGCCGGCATAGCCCGCGAGCAGGCGGCCGACATATTCGTCGATGATGTCAGCGCTCGTAACCGTGCCCGCGCCTTCCTCCCAGTCGCCGGCCTCAGCGAGCCGGGCGAGATCCTGAATGTCATCGCCGAAAAAGGGCAGATGCTGGAGCACCATCTTGAAGCCGTTATAATTGCCCGGATTATGGCTGCCGGTGATCTGGATGCCGCCGTCCACCTCAAGCGTCGCCTCGGCATAATAGAGCATCGGCGTCGGCCCCATGCCGATCCGCACGACGTCCACGCCGCCGGCGGTCAGGCCCTCGATCAGCGCCCGCTCGAGGTCGGTCGACGAGAGCCGCCCGTCATAGCCCACCGCCACTCGAGTGCCGCCGGCACGACGGAGGCGGGTTGCGAATCCGCGCCCGATCGCGGTCGCGTCGTCAGGGCCAAGCGCCTCGCCGACGATGCCACGGATGTCATATTCGCGCAGAGAAGTGGGGTTGAACCGGTGGGTCATCGAAGCTCCTGTTGATTGGGCCCCTCTCCTAATCGGCGGGTAGCCCGAAAGTTCATTTTGGGAAAGATCAATTGCCGCGTTTGAGTAACACGTCACGGGCAACGTTGATCCGCCGGGTGAGGTCTGCCGACCCGCCGCGATCGGGGTGGACGGCCGAGACAAGGCGGCGATGCGCGGCGCGGATCGTCTCCGCGTCGGCGTTGCCGTCGACGCCGAGGATAGCGCGGGCCTCGGCCTCGGGCATCATCGGTCTTGCCGGGCTTTTGCGCAACAGCATCCAGCCGCCATACAGCAGCAGCCCGAGCAGGATCAGCTTGGTCGTCATGCGAACAGCGGCAGGGCGGGTTCGGGCAGGCCAAGCGCGGCCATCATCTCACGCAGCTCCTGCCGCGCGGCGACATGGGCGAGGCCCATCTCGCCGAATTCGCGCGCATCGAGCATCGTCAGCCCCTTGGGGAAGAGCTCGCGGTAGATCACGCGTTCGCCGAGCCCGGGGATGATGCGGAAGCCAACGCGCTTGGCGAGCTGATCGAGCGCCTCGGATACGCGGCGCATGTTGCGCGCCTCGATATGCTGGACCCGGTTGCGCAGCACGACCCAGTCGATCGTCGAGCCGTCCTCCTTCGCGCGGGCCTTGCGCGCGTCCCAGATCAGCTCGGCATAGAAACTCGGGCGCGTCACCTTGTAGGTGACCGGGTCGACCTGGCCGATCAGGTCGAAATCCACGAAGCTGTCATTCATCGGCGTGACCAGCGTGTCGGCACGCTGGGCCGCTATCCTCGCAAAGCGGTCGTCGCGGCCCGGCGTATCGATCACCAGGAAGTCGCTGCCTTCCGAAAGTGCGTCATAGGTCTCGGTGAAGCGCGCCAGGCTCTCGCCATCATGAGTGGCATGGCGCGGCGTCACCAGCTCGCGGCCGCTGCGCTTGGCGGTGGCGCTGCGATTGTCGAGGTAGCGCCCCATCGTCCGCTGGCGGTGGTCGAGATCGAACGCCGCGACCCGCGCGCCGCGCGTCTCGAGCGCGATCGCCACATGCACGGCAGTCGTCGATTTCCCGGTGCCGCCCTTCTCGTTGGCGAACACGATGATATGTGGCTTCTTTGCAACCGTCGACAAGTGTCGCGCGTCCCTGATGAAATGGCCGTATTGATCGGTCGGGCAGGCCCCCATAGAAGGCCCGCCCTGTGTCCTTATCGCCCCGTCCTTATCGAAGGCCTGTACCGCGTGCAAACCATCCGTCAGCTCGATCTGCTCCGTGCCGGGACCGCCGAATTTCGTGCCGAGGGCGCCCGTATCGCGCTGGTGCCGACGATGGGCGCGCTCCATGCCGGACATATGGCGCTGATCGAGGCGGCGAAGCGGCCGGGCACGCGCGTGATCGCGTCGATCTTCGTGAACCCCAGGCAGTTCGGCCCCGGCGAGGATCTCGCGCGCTATCCGCGCAAGGAGCAGGCCGATGCCCGGATGCTCGCCAATGCCGGCTGCGACCTGCTGTGGATGCCGCCGGTAGAGGTCATGTACCCGGAAGGATTCGCGACCAACATCTCCGTCGCGGGCGTGAGCGAAGGGCTCGACGGCGCTGCGCGGCCCGGGCATTTCGATGGCGTCTCAACCGTTGTCGCCAAGCTGTTCAATCAGGTTCGCCCTGACATCGCCTATTTCGGCGAGAAGG
>JBDTXU010000085.1:0-3210 GCA_040006055.1 Sphingomonas bacterium
TAATGGGCCCTAAAACGCGTTGCAAAGGCAGGGGGGCGCTTCCACAAGGACCCCCATTGAACTTATCTGCGCCGAACCTTTTCGACGCATCCATGGAGGAGACCCCGACAGCCATGTCGCTTGGACAGCAGCTTGCCCCCCATCTTCCCTTTCTCCGCCGTTACGGCCGTGCTCTGACGGGCACCCAGGCACATGGTGATCGCTATGTCCGCGCCACACTCGAGGCGATCGTCGCGGCACCCGCGGAATTCCCCCGCGATGTCGATCCGCGGCTTGGCCTCTACCGGATGTTCCAGGCGATCTGGGCTTCGACCAATTATGACGAGACGCCTGAAAACGCTGCCGCGCATGAAGGATTCACCCAGGAATCGATCGCACGTGCGCGTCTCGCCCGGATGACTCCGCTCTCGCGCCAGGCCTTGCTGCTGACCGCGATGGAAGGGTTCACGCCCGAAGATTGCGCCTATCTGATCGAGGTTGAACCGAGTGAGGTCGAGGCGCTCGTCGCCGAGGCGCTTGCCGAGATCGAGAAGCAGACCCGCGCCCGCGTCCTGATCATCGAGGATGAGCCGATCATCGCCATGGATATCGAGACGATCGTTCGCGATCTCGGTCATGACGTGACCGGCGTGGCCGTCACTCGCGACGAAGCGGTCGCTCTCGCGATGGATGATCGCCCCGGACTCGTCCTTGCCGACATCCAGCTGGCCGACGACAGCTCGGGCATCGATGCCGTGAAGGACATCCTTGCCGAATTCCAGGTGCCCGTGATCTTCATCACCGCCTTCCCGGAACGCCTGCTGACTGGCGAGCGGCCCGAGCCGACTTTCCTGATCACCAAGCCCTTCCAGCGCTCAACCGTGAAGGCGGCGATCAGCCAGGCGCTGTTTTTCGATCAGGCGACGGTCCCCGCCGCCTGATCGGGAACTTTGGAGCGCCCCCCGCATTGGAGTTCCATCTGGTACGGACCCAAAACGACTCTCGGGGGTTATTGTCTGATGGTTGATCCAAACGAACCGACTCATCTCACCGGCGAAGAGGCCCGGAGTGGCGCGACACCCCATATGACGCGCTACATCCTGGGAATCTCGCTGGTGCTGGTGATCCTGGTCTTTGCGTTCCTGCTCTATCGCTGACCTGCCACCTGCTTGAAATCGGGCGATGTATTTGCCCGAGCCTATCCCTATGTCTGTGATTTCAGACGACGAAACGGATATTCATGACTGACGCCATCGAGACTGACGACGACGAAGATCTGCCCATCGAGCCGGTAGAGCATGTCGCCCTGTCCGATTCCGAGTTCAAGGCTCAGCTCGCCGCTGTCATCCCGCATCTGCGCGCTTTTGGCCGGTCGATCTCGGGCAGTCGCGATCTTGCTGACGATCTCGTCCAGGAAACGCTGATGAAGGCATGGGCGGCGCGGCTGCGCTTCCAGGCCGGTACCAATATGCGCGCCTGGACCTTCATCATCCTGCGCAATCTCTATCTGTCGCAGATGCGCCGCGCGCGCTTCAAGGGCGAGTGGGACGATCTCGTCGCTGATCGTCTGCTGGCCGCCCCGGCGAGCCAGGATCGTCACGTCGAGCTCGGCGATATGCAGCGCGCGCTTTTGCATCTGCCGCAGCCGCAACGCGAGGCGCTGATCCTCGTCGGCGCAGGCGGCTTCGCCTATGAAGAGGCAGCCGAGATCTGCGGCGTCGCGGTCGGGACGATCAAGAGCCGGGTCGCGCGCGGGCGAGTCGCGCTCGAGACGATCATGAACGACAACTCGCTCCCATCGCGCCGCACCCACAGCAACGAACCCGGCATGACCGCGCTCGACACCATCATGGGTGAAGTCGAGGAACTCAGCCGCGATCGCGGCGATTGATCAGCAATAACCGGCCGCGCGATCGGCAAGGTCGATGCGCCGTAACAAAGCAGAAAAGTCGTCGAGCGCCCCTTCCTGGTGCCCGAATGCAGTTCGCAGGGCGCCGCCGATCGAGTCGCTCTCGCGCGGACCAGCGACGACATAGCCGTCGCCAGGCGCTTGATCTCGGGATGTGGCGGTGAATGTCGACATAAGAGCAGAACACTTGAGCAACCTTTTTGTTGCTTGCCACGGCTAACCAATTGGCGAGATAACCCTTAAGTTGAATGCCGGACACTTATTCCAGCCAGATGATTACGGATGCGGTTCGACGCGCACGCGCTGATTCGCCCTTTCTAGGCGTGCTTCTCGATCGCGAACCGATGCTGGCCGCCCGGCTTGAAACAGGCGTGCTGCCGACGCTTGACGAGGTGCCGATCGTCGATCCCAACATGCCGGTCATGCGCCGGCTTCGGCTTGAAAGGCGGCGCCTGGCGCTGCTCGTCGCGATCGGCGATCTCGCCGGTGCCTATGATCTCACCTCGGTCACCGGCGCGCTTTCCGCGTTCGCCGATCGCGCGCTTCACACGGCAATCGTCACCGCGATTGACGAACGTACGCCCGATGCCGAACCTTTAGGCTTTGCCGCGATCGCGCTCGGCAAGCAGGGCAGCCATGAACTCAATTACTCGTCGGACATCGATCCGATCCTGATCTTCGATCCGGCGACCTTGCCCTGCCGCCCGCGCGAGGTGCCCGACGACGCCGCAGTGCGGATCGGCCGGCGGGTCGTCGAGATCCTCCAGGCGCGCGATGGCGACGGCTATGTGCTGCGCGTCGATCTGCGCCTGCGCCCCTCGCCGGAGGCGACCGCGATAGTGCTGCCGGTCGATGCTGCGATCTCCTATTATGAATCGCTTGCCCTGCCCTGGGAGCGCGCGGCCTTTATCCGGGCCCGCGCCGCGGCGGGCGACACGGCGCTCGGCGAGCGCTTCCTCGAGACGATACGGCCCTTTATCTGGCGCCGTGCCCTCGATTTCGGCGCGATCGGCGAGATCAGGGGCATTTCGCGACGCATCCGCGATCACCACGCCCAGGGCCAGGCCTTTGGACCGGGCTTCGATCTCAAGCGCGGGCGTGGCGGCATTCGCGAGATCGAATTCTTCGCCCAGATCCACCAGCTGATTCACGGTGGGCGCGATGCATCAGTGCGCGCCCCAGCCACCCGCGATGCGCTGGCTCTGCTCGCTGAGGCGGGCTGGATCGGCCGCGACGAAGCCGAGGCGATGACTGCGGCCTATATCTTGTTCCGCACGATCGAGCACCGTGTGCAGATGGTCGAGGATCGCCAGACCCATCAT
>JBDTXU010000086.1:0-4025 GCA_040006055.1 Sphingomonas bacterium
TGCCGGGCGATTTCGTCGATCTCCACAGCTACCCGCTCAAGCGGCTCGAGCATTCGGTCGCCGCGCTGACTCAGGTCAAGGTCGCCCTGTTCCCGCACGCCGCCATCCGCGCGCTGACCGAGCAATCGGCGACGCTGACTGAGCTGCTCTGGCGCTCCACCCTGATCGACGCTGCGATCAACCGCGAATGGATCGTGTCGATCGGGGCGAGGTCAGCGGCAGTACGGATGGCGCACCTGTTTTGCGAACTCTATGTGCGCCTCGAACGGATTGGCATGGTCGATGGCCTGCGCTTCGCGCTGCCTCTGACCCAGATCGACCTCGCCGACGCGACGGGGCTGACCGCGGTCCATGCCAACCGGATGCTGCGGCAGTTACGCGAAAAGGGGCTGGTCGAATTCCGCTCGGGCGAAGTAACGATCCTTGACTGGCCAGCGTTGCAGGTCTTCGGCGATTTCGATCAGGGCTATCTGTTCTTCGACTGACCCGGTCCATGCCCTTCCTTGGCGGCATATGAAAACACGTTGCCACAGGTGAAATTTGGATTAGAGCCGTGGCCGGGCCCTGAATCACGACCGCTGGCACGATGATCGTGCGCGGTGCGGAAGGGGCATGGAGCGGAAATGATCTTGATCCTGACAGCAATGGCCGCGGCGCAGATTGCGGTAGCCTCTCCCGATGCCAGCATCAGCATCACCGTCGCGCCTGATGGCGGGAGCTACTCCGTCACCCGCAACAAGGAAGTCATCTCGCGCGAATCGCCGCTCGGCCTCGAGGTCGCCGACAGCGATTATGCGGATCTGAAATTCGTCGGCGTCGAACGCCAAAGCCGCCGTCAGGACCTTCCGCTCGTCGCCACCAAGACGCGGGCCGCGCGCGACTGGTATAATGGTGCGGTCATCCGCTTTCGCGAAAGCTCGGGCGCCCGGCGCAATCTCGCGATCGAGGTTCGCGCCTATAATGACGGGGTCGCCTTTCGCTATCTGGTGCCCAAGGGCGCGCCGGTCGCGTTGAAAGCCGAGAAGACCGGATTCCGCTTCGCCGGCGATCCGACCTGCGAGCTCAGCGAATATTCCGGCTCGCATGAGAAGACGTTCGATACCCTGAAGCTCTCCCAGCTCGACGCGGCCAAACTCTATGACGTGCCGGTCCTGTGCGCCTCCGCCTCCGGCCGCACCCATTTCGCCATCGCCCAGGCCGACATCGAAAATTATGCCGGGTCCAGCCTTAAGCCCGTGGCCGGCGGCCTGCAGGTGCTGATGACGCCCCGGCTCGATCGCAAGGACGTCACGGTCGTATCGCCAGACGGCCTGCGCAGCTCCTGGCGCGTGATCATGATGGGCAACCGGGCCGGAGACCTGATCGGATCGACCTTGATCCAGGCCCTCTCGCCCCCCCCAAAGGGCGATTTTTCCTGGGTGAAGCCGGGCAAGGCCGCCTGGGACTGGTGGTCGGGTCCGACTGCCGGCGAGAAGCCGAGCATGGAGCGCTATCGCCACTTCATCGATTTCGCCGGCGCCTCGGGATTTCCCTATTTCATGATCGATGCCGGCTGGGCCCTGAACGCTGGTCCCTGCTGCGCCGCGGATCCGAAGACGGACATCACCCATAGCGATCCCGCCATCGATATGCCTGCGTTGGTGAAATATGCGGCGGGCAAGGGCGTCGGCCTCCTGCTCTGGGCGCACTGGAAGCATGTCGAGCCGCGCATGGATGAGGTGCTGGATACCTATAAGCGTTGGGGCATCAAGGGCGTGAAGGTCGATTTCATGGATCGTGACGATCAGGAGGTGGTCGCCTTCTACGCCCGGCTGGCCAGGGAGACAGCGAAGCGCGGCATGCTGCTCGACATGCACGGCGCCTTCCCGCCCGCCGGCCTTGCCCGCACCTATCCCAATTTCCTGACTCAGGAAGGGGTCATGGGCGCCGAGTATAATAAATTCCGCTGGGGCCGCGTCACTCCGGGCCACAATGTGAAGCTCGCCTACACGCGCATGCTGCTCGGGCCGATGGACTATACGCCCGGCGGTTTCCGCAACAGCACGCCGCAATCCTATGAAGTGCACGAAGTCATGCCGATGATGCGCAACACGCGCGGCCAGGCGCTGGCGCAATATGTCGTCTATGACAGCCCCTTGCAGATGGTGTCCGATGCGCCGGAGGCCTATGCGAACGCCGCCGGCTTCGATTTCCTCAAGATCGTACCCACCACCTGGGACGAGACCCGCTTCGTGGATGGAACGCCCGCCAGCTTCGTCGTGCTCGCGCGGCGCAAGGGGACGTCATGGTATGTCGGCGCGATGACCAATGAAGAAGCGCGCGACGTGGACATCCCGCTCTCGATGCTCGGCGCCGGAAAATACACCGCGTCGATCTGGCAGGACGGCGCGTCAGCCAACGATGTCGAGCACGTCACGAGGAAGGTGACGCGCGGCGATAGCCTGCACATCCGCATGACCCCGGGCGGTGGTGCGGCCGTCCTTCTCGAGCCGGCCCGTTAGTCACCCGAATCTAAAGTTCGTACCAACATATCCAGCGTCACCCCGGACTTGTTCCGGGGTCCATCGAGCCGCAAGAGCAACGCTTGCACACCCTGCGGAAACATGGATGCCGGAACAAGTCCGGCATGACGAAAATAGGGAAACCTGATGGCACGAACTTCGGTTCCACCTCACTAGCTTGGCGGGTGTTCGCATCCCGCCGCGGGCATCACCTCGATTCAAATGTGAGGCGGACCGTGGCAGGGCGCGCATCGGACAGAGTGCGCCTCGCACGCTGCCCCCGCTCTTTCACACATGAACGAAACAGGCTCGCCGGCGCTGGCTGTTTTCTGGCTGTTTTCTGGCTGTTAGCTGGCTGTTATTGGATAACAGCCAAACTGCCCATATGGCACTGAAAACAAGGCATAAATTCAGGCGCGAAATCCAACATAACAGCCAGCAAAAAATTCTCCGGAAAAACAGCCAGGAACAGCCAGCAAAGCGACCGCTGTCCCACCCATTGACTGCGACTCGAGCCCGCCGGGGCGACCCTAAAGGGCCCGGTCGCCCAGATAATGCGTCTGCGCGGCATCGGTCGCGTTGATCGCAAGGATCGAGCGCGCATCGCCGGGTGCGCGTGGGCGGCCCTTGCGATCGCCCGCGGCGTGGATGACGCGCTCGAGCAATTCCTGCCCCTCGGTCCACCAGCCGACTCCGCTCGCCGCGTTGAGATGGCCCTGGGCGCCGGCATCGACGAAATGGCTGCCCCAGCCGACCGCAAGGCTGTGTGCGCGCTCGATCGCGATCCAGGGATCGTCACGGCTGGCGACCAGGATCGAAGGGAAGGGCAGGGGCGCGGTCGGCGAGGGCCGGAAGGCTTTCAGGTCATCCTGCGCATCGGGCCGGTCGACATCGGCTGGCGCGACCAGCAGGGCGCCCGCGACTGGCCAGCCATAGGGCTGGCGCGTCAGCTCCGCCCACCAGGCGACGGCGAGGCAGCCAAGGCTGTGCGCGGCGAGGATGACGGGCGCCTGCGCTGCGGAGATCGCCTGGTCGAGCTTGGTCACCCAGGCATTGCGGTGCGGCGTATTCCACATGCCGAGCTCGACGCGAACCGTGTCGGGGCGCGCGCTTTCCCACAGGCTCTGCCAATGGGAGGGGCCCGAGCCGCCAAGGCCGGGGACGGTCAGGATCGTTGGCTGAGCCGGATCGTATGGCGAAAAACTTCCCATCGTCGCTCTCCTGATTGGGTAAGGAGACGTGGCCGCTCGAAGCTCTAGGGGGACGCCGGTGCGACCACGCCTCCAGACCTCGAAATCTATTCCTACTAATCTAATAGGCAATAGCTCTGCGCCAGATTGCATGCCGGCTGCGACCGGCCGAAAGAGTCGCTTTGGCTGGTCGCAGACAGGAGCGGTTTCGTCGCTCCGCCGGGCTGCAGGGATAGGCTATCAAGCCGCGACTCGGCTTGGTAGGGCAGGCAATGTCAAAGCGTCGTGCCGACCAGCTCCTTGTCGATCGCGGCCTGGCCGAAAGCCGGACCCG
>JBDTXU010000087.1:0-8542 GCA_040006055.1 Sphingomonas bacterium
CGACGCCGGTTGCGACCTCGACTTCGCTACGCGCCGCTTCGATAGCGCGAATCAGACCGGCGGCGGTCTGGGCGGCTTCGCGCATCGCAACGGCCGATTGTTCGGCGGCGGCTGCCACTTCGGAGGTCTTGCTCATCATGCCGCGCGCTGCAGTCGAAGCCTGGGCGGTCTGATCACGCAGTATCGACGAATCGGCGAGTGTCGATCCCAGCATCGACTGGACCTGATCGCGGAATACGACGCCGTCGCTGCCTCGCTTGCTGGCCGAGACCATGGTGAGGCGTTCGGCGACTTCAGCGCACAACACCTCGATCTCGACGCACGCCAACTGGCGCAGCGTCCGCTCGGCCGCGCGAAGGAATTTCGGGTCATCCGCGAATTTCTTGTGAAGGACATCGAGCATTGCATCGCCCATCGCGGTTACCGCGACGGCGGCGGCGGCGGTGGACAACTGGTTGTCGACGACCTGTGTCGCCCAGCTCGCCAGGTTGCTGATCCAGTGCGCATCGACAGGCCCGCGCAATGTCCGCCGCTGGCTATCCGAAATGCGTGCCACATAGGAGGCAGTCTCGGCCGCGCTCTTGCCCTTGACGGTGGGGCTAGTCTTGGCCCAGCGATCTGCCGCCGCCTGGAGGAGCTCTTCGCCGCAACGGTCCCATAGCTCGCGAAGTTCGCGGCTGAAGGCGCCCTTCACGTCGTACGTCTCGACTCGCTCCTGAATCGCCGCTGCGCTGAGCGCGATGTCGGTCCCGCCCTGCTGGGTTAATGCGGCTTCGGTCATTTGTGACACCCCTCCGGATCCTTGTCTGAAGGCTGTCGTAGCGCAGTGTGGTAAACGAACCATTGTGGCTGCATCGAGATGTGCAGATTGTGGAAAATAGCGGCTGTTCCAGTACAGGCTTGAACCTTGTATCCGTCGCACGGCACCACGGGCACAAGATACGGATCCTATCAATTGAACGGACTCTATTGAACGAAGCGGGCGCGGCAGCCGGACCGGCGCCGGCGCGCCGTGTGCGGCGCAGATCAGATCAGATCATAGGGATCGGGCCCCGAACCAAGCCCGGCAAAAGCCAGAGGCTTGTCCAGGAAGAAGGCAGTCGCGCCGGCATGAACTTCGGCCTGATAGCGGCGCGCGCCGGTCTCCTCGACCAGAATGATCTCCGGGTGAGCTTTAGACTCACTCGACAAGGCGTGGCCGCATACCCATTTGAGCCGCGATTGGAGAAACACCCATGACCATCTATCGCAAGACCGATGAAGCGGTCGCGGCGCTGACGCCGGAACAATATCGCGTCACCCAGCAAAGCGGCACTGAGAGCCCCGGCACTGGCCCGCTCCTCAACAACAAGGAACCGGGCATCTATGTCGACATCGTCTCGGGCGAACCGCTCTTCGCTTCGTCCGACAAGTTCGATTCCGGATGCGGCTGGCCGAGCTTCACCAAGCCGATCGAGCCCGCGCATATCAACGAATTGACCGATACCGCTTATGGCATGGTCCGCACTGAGGTGCGATCGGCGAATGGCGACAGCCATCTCGGCCATGTGTTCGATGACGGGCCGCGCGATCGCGGCGGGCTGCGCTATTGCATCAACTCGGCATCGCTGCGCTTCGTGCACCGCGACGACATGGTGGCGCAGGGCTATGGCGCCTATCTGGACCAGGTGGAGGAAGTGGCATGACCCAGGAAACCGCAATCCTCGCCGGCGGCTGCTTCTGGGGTATGCAGGATCTCATCCGCAAGCTGCCGGGGGTGGTCTCGACCCGCGTCGGCTATAGCGGTGGCGAGGTTCCGAACGCGACCTATCGCAATCACGGCAACCATGCCGAAGCGATCGAGATCGTCTTCGATACCGCCAAGACCGATTACCGGGCACTGCTGGAATTCTTCTTCCAGATCCATGATCCGACCACGCGCAACCGCCAGGGCAATGATGTGGGCGCGAGCTATCGCTCGGCGATCTTCTACACCGGCGCTGAGCAAAAAGCGGTGGCCGAGGACACGATCGCCGATGTCGAGGCCTCTGGTCTGTGGCCCGGCAAGGTGGTGACTGAGGTGAGCCCGGCGGGCGATTTCTGGGAGGCCGAGCCCGAGCACCAGGATTATCTGGAGCGCCTCCCCAATGGCTATACCTGTCATTTCGTCCGCCCCGGCTGGAAATTGCCGCACCGAGCGGACGCGGCGCAGGCGGGATGAAACGGCTTGGGGGCAGCGGCGTTGAGGCCGCATGCCCTCAAGCGTCATCCGCTCCTTCGACTATGACGAGGCCGAACACCGGCTCGACATCGAGTTTATGAGCGGCCGGCGCTACAGCTATCTCGACGTGCCGGTGGAGGAAGTCGCCGCCATGCAGCGCACCACATCCAAGGGCGGTTTCTTCAACCGCCGCATCCGCGACCGGTATGACTATGTCGAGCACGCCTGAGCGGCGTCATACCACCGGGTGTAGATATTGGTGGACTGCTGAGACCACCACCGATCCCTCGCCGACTCCCGAAGCGACTCGCTTGACCGAGCCTGAGCGGACATCCCCGATCGCGAAGATGCCCGGCTTGCTCGTCGCATAGGGCGAGGCGGCGCCGGGGGCATCGGCGCCGGTCTGGACGAATCCCCTTGCGTCGAGCGCAAGGCAGCCATCGAGCCAATCGGTATTGGGCTCGGCACCGATCATCACGAACATGTTGCCGATGGCGTGGCGCTGTTCCGCACCTGTCTCAGTGTTGGTCCAGGTGACGTGGCGCAGATAGCTATCGCCTTCCAGCGCCGTGACGCTGCTATGGACATGGAGCGTGATCTGCGCCGACGAGTGGATGCGCTGGACGAGATAATCCGACATCGTCTCCGCCAGCCCGCGCGACCTGACCAGGATATGGACATGAGCCGCGGCGCGCGACAGGAACACCGCCGCCTGGCCGGCCGAATTGCCGCCGCCAACAACCAGCACTGCCTCACCAGTGCAGAGATTGGCCTCCATCGCGGTCGCCGCATAGTGGATGCCCTGGCCCTCGAACTGCGCATAATCGGGCACGTCGAGCTTGCGATAGCGCGCGCCGCTCGCGACCACTACTGCGCGGGCAGAGACTCGCTGGCCGTCCTCGAGCGTCACGACATAGGGGGCGGTGCTGCAATCAAGCGCCGCCGCCGGCCGTGCGATGGCAAGCCGCGCGCCGAACTTCTGCGCCTGAACCTGGGCCCGACCAGCGAGCGCCTGACCCGATATCCCGGTGGGAAAGCCGAGATAATTCTCGATCTTCGAACTGGTCCCCGCCTGGCCGCCCGGCGCGAGCCCCTCGATCACGATCGTGTCGAGCCCCTCGGACGCGGCGTAGACTGCTGCGGCAAGCCCCGCTGGTCCGGCGCCGACCACGACGACGTCATGGATTCGCGCGGGGTCAAGCGTCTCGGTCAGCCCCAGTGCGTCGGCGAGCTCGGGGGTCGAGGGATTGCGTAGCACGCAGTTCCTGGTCGCGATCGCCACGGGCAATTGATCCGGGGTGATCGCGAAACAGTCGAGAAAGCCGCTGGCGTCGGGATCGGCATCGATATCGAGCAGGCGGTGCGGATAGGCGTTGCGCTGGAGAAAGCGCTGCAGCCGGAGCGTATCGGCTGCATGGCCCGATCCGATCAGCGTGACGCCACCATGGCTGTGACGGATCAGCCCGACACGACGCAGGATGAAGGCGCGCATGATGAGTTCGCCGATATCGGGCTCGGCTGACACGAGGTGGCGGAATTCGGCGCGGCTGACACGCAGCACACGGCTATCTTCGCCCGCGCGGCCGCTGACGAGGATCGCGCGTCCGTTGAACAGATCGAGTTCGCCGGTGAACTGGCGCACACGGTGGGTGGTGAAGACCGTGGCGACGCCGTGCTCGTCGGTGTCGAGCACCTGGATCGATCCCTCGAGGACGACGAAAAAGTCCACGCTGCGTTCGCCGCGCGTATAGAGCGGCGTGCCCCGCGCCACCGCTTCCTCGCGGCCATAGGGCATCATCCGCGCCACCATCTCCTCGCTGAGGACCGGAAAGGTCTGGGCTTCGCGTTCGAGTGGATCGCTAGGGTCGATCTCGGTCCGTTCCGCAGCCATCGTCACTCCTCATACGCTTGCTCGTCGAGGATAGCAGCCTCGCCCCTCTTCGCGAAAGCCGGCTCTCTCATTAGGGTGTGCGGATGAGAGGTATATAGATGAGCGATAGCATGATTCGCGCCGGGATCGGCGGCTGGACCTTTGAACCCTGGCGCGGGGTCTTCTTTCCCGAGGGCCTCGCTCAGAAGCGGGAGCTGGAATTCGCATCGCGCGCGGTGACGGCGATCGAGGTCAACGGCACTTATTACAGCAGCCAGAAACCCGCGACCTTCGCCGGCTGGGGAAAGACAGCGCCAGAGGGTTTCATCTTCGCGGTCAAGGCATCGCGCTTCTGTACCAACCGGAAAGTGCTGGCAGACGCGGGCGAATCGATCGCGAAGTTCGTCGGCCAGGGGATTGTCGAACTGGGCGAGAAGCTGGGGCCGATCCTGTGGCAGTTCATGGCCACCAAGAAATTCGACGCCGAGGATTTCGGTGCCTTCCTGAAGCTGCTCCCGGCCTCGCACGACGGCGTCACGCTCCGCCACGCGATTCAGGTGCGGCATGAAAGCTTTGCGGTGCCGGCGTTCGTGGAAATGGCGCGGGCGGCGGGGGTTGCGATCGTTTATGCCGATTCAGCGACATATCCCGCGATCGCCGATGTAACGGGCAATTTCGTCTATGCCCGGCTCGAAAACGCGGTCGAGCACGAGCCGACCGGCTATACACCCGCCGAGATTGATCGCTGGGTGACGGCGGCGCAGATCTGGGCGGGCGGCGGGCAGCCCGACGGCCTGCCCTATGCGGATGCCACCGCGCCCGCGGAAAAGCCGCGCGATACGTTCGTCTTCTTCATCAATGGCGCCAAAGTGCGGGCGCCGGCCGGCGCGATGGCGCTGATCGAGCGGCTGAAGGCAGGCTGACCCGCGCCCGATTCGCGCCCGCTGACGTGCCCTTTCGCCGCTGTTATCCGCTGTTCCGTACGGCAAATTTTTTCTGCCGCTGTTAAGTTGGATTTTCCAGCTGGATTTAGTCCGGTTTATCAAGGGGTTGAAGGGGGTTTTCCTGTTATCGAATATCAGCGGTAAATGGTGGAAATAACAGCGGTGGAACAGCACGGGCCACCGCTGTTATCGATCGGAACAGCGACCCGAGATCGACCATCATTTTCTGCGACGATGAGAAAGAACGGGACGGTGCCTGATGAGCCTCGTCCCGCGCGGCACTGCAACAATCCGCACAAAGGTTGAATCAGCCGACGTCAGGCCGGGCAGCTCAATGTGCCGGCGCGCTGGCCTGACCCTGGATGGCGGCGGTCTCGATCGTGTCGAGCGCCTGGCGCGCGCCGATATAGCGCCGGGCCGCGTTGATCCAGCGGCCCCCCTGTGTGGCGCCGGGCATCCGCGCGACTTCGGCAAGAGCCGCCTCCACCTGCCCATTCTGCAGCATCCGTCGCGCGCGGGTCAGTCGGTCGGCGGGGAGCGGCGAGGGGGTATCGGCACGGTGCAATACGATCAGGTTGCCGAGCTCGCGGCGCAAACTGCCCATCCACCCGTCCCTGGTGACGCCGGTGGTGAGTTCGGGCGCGATGACGTCGAGTCCAGCGCGCAGATCCTCAATGGTCACCGGTTCGCCGGAAGCCTGGATGATCGTGCCGACCGCCTGGCCTTGGTTAGTGCCAAAACGCGCGCGCAGCTGGTCTTCGAGAAAGCCGAGCGGCTGGCCGCGATCGATCTGGCGTCGTGCGGCAAAGGCGATCATCAGCCCTTCGGCGCGCGTGGCAAAGCTCGAGGCGACTCGCGCCTCGACGCCCACATTCGCTGTCCTGGCTTCGAGATCCGCGAGCCGGAGCGAGAGGTCCTTCTCGCGTACGGACAGTGCATCAAGGTCGATCGCGGGTGCGGCCGTGCCGCTGTTGCCCGGCACGATCACCACCGGCGTTTGCTTGCCACCCGCGGTCGTCGCCAGCGGCAGGGTAACGGTCGCGACTGGCTTGGGTGCGAACCAGCCGGCATAATTGTGCAGGATGAACGCCATTACGCCGAGCCCGGCGAAGAATGCGATCACGCCGAGGATCGCTGCGTTGCGCCACACAGGCGGCAGGGGCGAAGGCTTTGGAGACGCGGCCTTCGGAGAAGCAGCCTCGGGAGGCGCCGCGTCGACGGGAGCCGGTTCGACGGCGGGTGTCGTCACGATCTGCGGGTCAGCGTCCATCCCTGTCTTATCTTCGCCTGTGCCGGGTCGGTCAATCGCGCGTGCATGCGGCGGCGATCAGCGCGGCATCAGTTGGGGCAGCGGCGATAGCGATCGCTGCCCAGCCTGTGCCCGCCGCTGCGGCGACCGCGAGGCTCAATGCGGCGATGGCGATCTCGGATCGTGCGATCCCATGGGTATCGACGAGCGCCCCAAGCCCTGCCGCAGCGCGCGCCGAATGGAGCAGGGCAGTCGCACCCCGCAAGCGCTCAATCCGTTCAGCCGCAACCGGCACCTCCTCGCTCGCATAGACTGGGATGGCGCGCGTGACCGGCCCGTTCGGCTCAATCGCGCGATCACGGCCACCGAGATGCAGCACCCGAGACAGCCCGCGTGCGGATGCAAGCGCAAGCATTGCTGCGGAATCCGTATTACCTGCCGCCATGACGTCGAAACCAGCGAGGCGTGCGGATTCCGCAGTCTTCTCGCCGACTGCAAGGACCGGCAGAGACAGGAGGTCGGCGAGATCGAGCCCAGCGAAGCGTAGGGCGTTGGCGCTGGTCAGCAGCAATGCGTCGTGATCGGCCGGGTCCGGTGGGGTCCAGCTGAGCGCGCGAACGGCGAACAGCGGCAGGCGGATTGGCTGAAGTCCAAGCGCTTCGATGCGATCGGCGGTCGCTGTGTTCCCCGGCTCGGGGCGAAGCACGGCGAGCGGTCTGGTCATGCAGTGAACAGCCGGCGAACTGATGGCGGCGCGCGTGTCAGCAGGTCCCGGGCCACCGTCTGGGCAATGCTGGAATCGGCAATGTTGCCGCGCATTTCGCCTGCAACATGAGCGCTGCCGTCTTCAGCGAGGAGCTCGGCCCGGATCGTCACCTGATCGCCTTCAAGCGTCGCCAGCCCGGCGACAGGCGAATGGCAATCCGCCTGAAGCGCCGCCAGCAGCGCGCGTTCGAGCAGCACACAGGCAAGGGTCGGGGCGTGGTTGATCGCCGCGAGCCACTCGAGGACCTGCGCATCCGCGGCGCGCGCCTCGATCCCGACTGCACCCTGGGCCGGGGCGGGCAGCATGACGTCAGTCGGGATGGCAGTGCCGATCTCCGAACGCCCAAGCCGGTCGAGCCCCGCTGCCGCGAGCAAAGTGGCGTCGACTTCGCCCGCAGCGAGCTTGGCGAGGCGGGTGTCGACATTGCCTCGGAACAGCATCGGCTGCAGGTCTGGCCGCAACCGGCGCAATTGGGCGGCTCGGCGCGGCGAGCTGGTGCCAACCCGCGCGTTTTGCGGCAAGGTGCCTATACTCGGGGCGCCGATCAGGCGATCGCGGACATCGGCGCGGGGCAGCATCGCCGTGATCCGGATCGCATCGGGGCGGATCGTCTCGACATCCTTCATGGAATGCACCGCGCAGTCGATTTCGCCGTCGAGCAAGGCGCGGTCGAGCTCCTTGGTCCACAGCGCCTTGCCGCCGATCTCGGCGAGCGCGCGGTCCTGGACGCGGTCGCCGGTGGTGCGGATCGGCACAATCATGACGTCGGCCTCGGCCCAGCCATGCATGGCGCAAAGGGCCTCCCGCACCATATGCGCCTGGACAAGGGCAAGCGGCGAACCACGGGTACCGAGGCGAAGGATGGGGCTGGACAAGGTGGTGGGCAAGGCGGGCTCCGTTCAGAACCCGGTTAGAAGAAAGCACGCCCCTTCGACAAGCTCGGGGCGAGCCGCTAGGGGGTTTGGCATCATGAGTTTGATCCTCGGCCTCGAATCGAGCTGCGACGAAACCGCGGCGGCGCTGGTGACGAGCGACCGGCGCGTCCTTGCGCACCGACTGCTCGGGCAGGAGGAAGAACACCGGCCCTATGGCGGTGTCGTCCCCGAGATTGCCGCGCGCGCGCATGTCGAGGCGTTGATCCCGCTGGTCGAGGGAGCCTTGGCCGATGCCGGCGTGACCCTGGCCGAGATAGATGCAATCGCCGCGACGGCCGGGCCAGGGCTGATTGGTGGCGTCATGGTGGGGTTGGTGACCGGCAAGGCACTGGCGCACGCGGCGGGCAAGCCGCTGATCGCGGTCAATCACCTCGAAGGCCATGCCCTTTCCCCACGCCTGTCCGACCCTGATCTCACATTTCCCTATCTGCTGCTGCTCGCCTCGGGCGGGCATTGCCAGTTGCTGCTGGTTGAGGGCGTGGCTTCCTATCGCCGGCTTGCGACAACGATCGACGATGCGGCGGGCGAGGCGTTCGACAAGACAGCCAAATTGCTTGGCCTTGGTTTTCCTGGCGGGC
>JBDTXU010000088.1:0-6704 GCA_040006055.1 Sphingomonas bacterium
TCGCGCTGATCGGCGCTGGGAACATCGGCGGCACGCTCGCCCATCTCGCAGCCCTCAAGGGTCTGGGCGACATCGTCCTCTTCGACGTGGTCGAAGGCGTTCCCCAGGGCAAGGCGCTTGATCTCAGCCAATGCTCGCCCGTAGAGGGTTTCGACGCCACGATTACCGGCTCTAACGACTATGCCGATATCGCCGGGGCGGACGTCATCATCGTCACCGCCGGCATCGCCCGCAAGCCGGGCATGAGCCGCGACGATCTGCTCGGCATCAACCTCAAGGTCATGAAGGCAGTCGGCGAGGGCATTGCCGCCAACGCACCCGATGCGTTCGTCATCTGCATCACCAACCCGCTCGACGCGATGGTTTGGGCGTTGCGCGAATTCTCTGGCCTGCCCCACCAGAAGGTGGTCGGCATGGCTGGCGTGCTCGACAGCTCGCGCTTCAGCCATTTCCTCGCCGAAGAGTTCAAGGTCTCGGTCAAGGACGTCACCTCCTTCGTGCTCGGCGGTCACGGCGACACGATGGTGCCGGTGATCAGCTACTCGACCGTTTCGGGCATTCCGGTTCCCGACCTGATCGAGATGGGCCTCTCCACCCAGGAACGGATCGACGCGATCGTCCAGCGCACCCGTTCGGGTGGCGGCGAGATCGTCGCCCTGCTCAAGACCGGCTCGGCTTATTACGCCCCCGCCACCAGCGGGATTTCGATGGCCGAGGCCTATCTCTATGATCAGAAGCGCCTGCTTCCGGCGGCGGTTCACCTGACCGGCCAATATGGCGTCGACAATCTTTATGTCGGCGTGCCGGTGATCATCGGCGCCGGCGGCGTCGAGAAGATCATCGAGATCAAGCTCGATGCAGAAGCCAAGAAGAATCTCGATGTCTCGGTCGAGGCAGTCAAGGAATTGCTGGTAGCCTGCAAGGCTATCGACGGCAGTTTGTCGTGATCACTCGGACGTTAGGGAGGCGCGCGATTGCTCCTCTCATTCCCATATCGCTTCTAGCTGTAGGCGCCAGCGCACTTGCTCAAGAAGGTGAGCGAGGTTCTGGAACGGCAGTCGTGTCGGCGTTTGAAAAATACTGTTTCTCGCAGCCATATACGGTCTCCGAAATCAAGACCGGACTGTCCAAGGATTCTTCCCTGCGGGAAACAGCCCTGCCGTCGGACTTTGTCATTAAGGACTTGGGTGAGAACCAGTCTTGGTCGCTAACAATTGACGGCAAGCCGTTTCAGCTGATCGTCGTCAGGCGATTGGGATTCAAGAAGTCTGGCATCCAGTGTTTCCTGAGGACTGAAGAAAGTAAGGGCACTATCTTCCCGTATTTCGACCACTTTCGCGAACGAATGAAGGCCAATGGCTTGAGCGGTCGCGAGACAGACCTGCCGGCCTATTATCGCGCTAGCGGTAAGGTTGCCGACGGGCGCAAGGTGGATGCGCGGATTATAACCCGTGGTGCGTGGCCTACGACGAGCACAATCCGTTACACAACGATGGCTGCTCTGTACGAATAGAATTGGAGATATAATGAGCATCCTCGTCGACAAGAACACCAAGGTCATCACCCAGGGGATGACCGGCGAAACCGGCACCTTCCATACCCAGCAGGCGCTGGCGTACGGCACGCAGATGGTCGGCGGCGTCACGCCCGGCAAGGGCGGCACCGAACATATCGGCCTGCCGGTGTTCGACACTGTCGCTGAGGCCGTCGCGAAGACGGGCGCCACCGCATCGGTCATCTATGTTCCGCCCCCCTTCGCCGCGGACTCCATCCTTGAGGCCATCGACGCCGAAGTGCCGCTGATCGTGACGATCACCGAGGGCATTCCGGTGCTCGACATGGTCAAGGTCAAGCGCGCTCTGTCGGGCTCGAAGTCGCGGCTGATCGGCCCGAACTGCCCCGGCGTCCTGACCCCCGGGCAGTGCAAGATCGGCATCATGCCCGGCAGCATCTTCAAGCAGGGGTCGGTCGGTGTTGTAAGCCGCTCGGGCACGCTTACCTATGAAGCCGTGTTCCAGACGTCGAATGCAGGCCTTGGCCAGACGACCGCGGTCGGCATTGGCGGCGATCCGGTCAACGGCACGAACTTCATCGACGTGCTCGAACTCTTCCTCGCTGACGACGAGACCAAGTCGATCATCATGATCGGCGAGATCGGCGGTTCGGCTGAGGAAGAAGCAGCCCAGTTCCTTCGCGACGAGGCGAAGCGCGGCCGTTCGAAGCCGATGGCAGGCTTCATCGCCGGCCGCACCGCCCCTCCCGGGCGCCGCATGGGCCATGCCGGGGCGATCGTCTCGGGCGGCCAGGGCGGCGCCGAGGACAAGATCGCGGCGATGGAAGCGGCAGGGATCAAGGTGGCGGACAGTCCCTCGGAACTCGGGACGACGCTGCTCGCAGTATTGAAGGGCTAACAAAAAACCTTCCTGCTCTTGGGTAGGAGGTGGCGCTGAAGCGCTAAATGGGCGAATGGTAGCGGTAACGTAACCCTCGCCCCCTCCTCTGCAGGGGAGGGAAGGAAGGACGAAGACGATGGGCTATGAAGGCCAGGATTTCGCGGACATCGCAGGCGGGGTGAGCCCCGCCTTTATCGAGACGCTGTACGCGCGCTACAAAGTGTCGCCCGACAGCGTCGAGCCGTCATGGCGCTCCTGGTTCGAGGGGCTCGAGGGGTCCGCCCAGGGCCCGAGCTGGGAGCAGGCCAACTGGCCGTCCTCGACCACGGACGATCTGACCGCGGCGCTCGATCCGACCCAGATGGAACCTGCGCCGAAGCCCGTAAAGGGCGGCAAGCCGGCAGCCGCGCCGGTCGCCGCGGCGCCGTCGCAGGAGGACATCACCCGCGCCGCTGCCGACTCGATCCGCGCGATGCTGCTGATCCGCACTTACCGGGTGCGCGGCCATCTCGCCGCCAATCTCGATCCGCTCGGCCTGTCGAAGCACGAGATGCCGGCTGATCTCACCACTGAATATCACGGTTTCTCAGACGCCGATCTCGACCGGCCTATCTATCTCGGCGGCACGATGGGCCTGCAATGGGCGACGGTGCGTGAGCTCGTCGACATTCTGCGCGCGAATTACTGCGGCAATGTCGGTCTCGAATATATGCACATCGCCGATGTCGAGGAGCGCCGCTTCCTCCAGGAGCGGATGGAGGGCAAGGACAAGGCGATCGAATTCTCCGCCCTGGGCAAGAAGGCGATCCTCAATAAGGTGATCGAAGCGGAGCAGTGGGAGAAATTCCTCGGCCGCAAATATGTCGGCACCAAGCGTTTCGGCCTCGATGGCGGCGAGAGCATGATCCCCGCGCTCGAATCGGTGATCAAATATGGCGGCCAGTTCGGCGTGCGCGAGATCGTGTTCGGCATGGCGCATCGCGGCCGTTTGAACGTGCTGTCGAACGTGATGGCCAAGCCGTTCCGCGTGATCTTCCACGAATTCGGCGGCGGCTCGGACAATCCCGATGATGTCGCCGGTTCGGGCGACGTCAAATATCACCTCGGCACCTCGACCGATCGCGAGTTCGACGGGATCAGCGTCCATATGTCGCTGGTCGCCAACCCCTCGCATCTCGAGGCCGAGGATCCGGTCGTGCTCGGCAAGACCCGCGCGATCCAGACGATCAACAATGATCTCACCGAGCACAAGGGCGCGCTGCCCGTGCTGATCCATGGCGACGCGGCTTTCGCGGGGCAGGGGATCGTCTGGGAATGCCTCGGCTTCTCAGGGATTCGCGGTTACAATACCGGCGGCTGCATCCACTTCGTCATCAACAACCAGATCGGCTTCACGACCAGCCCGCAATTCGCGCGCTCCTCTCCCTATCCGTCGGATGTGGCGAAGGGTGTCCAGGCGCCGATCTTCCACGTCAATGGCGACGATCCCGAGGCGGTGACCTTCGCCACCAAGATGGCGATCGAGTTCCGCCAGCGCTTCCACCGCGACATCGTGATCGACATGTGGTGCTACCGCCGCTTCGGCCACAATGAGGGCGACGAGCCGAGCTTCACCCAGCCTTTGATGTATGAGCGGATCAAGGGCCATCCCCCGGTCAGCGAGGTCTATGGCGCCAAGCTGATCGAGCAAAAGGTGATCGATCGCGCCTGGATCGACGACAGCATCGCGACCTTCACCACCCTGCTCGAGGGCGAGTTCGAAGCCGGTGCCGCCTACAAGCCCAACAAGGCGGACTGGTTCGCCGGCCGCTGGTCGGGCCTGCACGCGCCGGCCGATACCGAGAGCGCGCGCCGCAATATCGAGACCGGGATCGAGACGAAATTGTTCGATTCGATCGGCCGCACCCTCACGACCGTTCCCGCCGATCTGACCATCCACAAGACGCTCGCCCGCGTCATCGACGCCAAGCGCGAGATGTTCAAATCGGGCGCCGGGTTCGATTGGGCGACGGGCGAGGCGCTGGCTTATGGTTCGCTCCTTTCCGAAGGCTATGGTGTCCGCCTGTCGGGCCAGGATTCGGGGCGCGGTACGTTCAGCCAGCGCCACGCGGTTTGGGTCGACCAGAAGGACGAGCATAAATATCTGCCGCTCGCGCAGATCGAGCATGGCCGCTTCGAGGTGCTCGACAGCCCCTTGAGCGAATATGGCGTGCTCGGCTTCGAATATGGCTATGCGCTCGCCGACCCCAAGACCTTGGTCCTGTGGGAAGCGCAGTTCGGCGATTTCATGAACGGCGCGCAGATCATGATCGATCAGTTCATCGCCAGCGGCGAGGCGAAGTGGCTGCGCGCCAACGGCCTCGTGATGCTGCTGCCGCACGGCTATGAAGGGCAGGGGCCGGAGCATAGCTCGGCGCGCGTCGAGCGTTTCCTGCAGCTCTGCGCCCAGGACAATATCCAGGTGGCGAACTGCACCACGCCGGCCAATTATTTCCACCTGCTGCGCCGGCAGATGCACCGCTCGTTCCGCAAACCCCTGGTCATCTTCACGCCCAAATCGCTGCTGCGCCACAAGCTCGCGGTGTCGAAGGCGCAGGATTTCCAGGGCGAGAGCCATTTCATGCGGATCCTCTCGGATCCGTCGGCGCCCGCTGACGCAGAGGTGAAGCGGCTGGTGCTGTGCACCGGCAAGGTCGCTTATGATCTGATGGAGGCGCGCGACGCAGCCGGCGACAAGAATACCGCCATCGTCCGCGTCGAGCAGCTCTATCCCTTCCCGAGCGAGCCGCTGACGGTGCGCCTCAAGAAGATGGCGAATCTGGAAGAGGTGGTCTGGGCGCAGGAAGAGCCGAAGAACAATGGCGGCTGGTCCTTCGTCGAGCCCTTCATCGAGGAATGCCTGAAGGAAGCCGCGATCAAGCCGCAGCGTGCCCGCTATGCCGGCCGCGCCGCCGCGGCCTCGCCGGCAACCGGCCTGATGAAACGCCATCAGATGGAACAGGCCGCGCTCGTCGCCGATGCGCTTGGCCACAATGTCCGCGAAGAGATCCGCCGGACGCGCAAGAACTGACGATATTTCATGCTCCCGCGCATGCGGGGGCCCGGTCTGGCGCCCCGCATCCGTGGGGCACAACAGGAAGAGAAGATGGCAACCGAAGTCAAAGTGCCCGTGCTGGGCGAGTCGATCACTGAAGCGACCCTCGGCGAATGGCTGAAGCAGCCCGGCGATCCGGTGAAGGCCGATGAGCCGATCGCCAGCCTCGAGACCGACAAGGTCTCGGTCGAGGTGCCGAGCCCGATCGATGGCGTGATGGGCCCGCATGCCGTGCAGGTCGGCGATACAGTCCAGGTCGGCGCGATGATCGCGACGATCGAGGCTGGCAGCGGTGCTCCCGACGCAGCGACCGCGCCGCAACCGGCGGTAACCGCGTCGCCGGTCCTGGCCAGCGCTGCTCAGCCCGCGCCCGCCGCCGGTGATGGCCCAGCGGCCCTTTCGCCGTCGGTGCGCCGTGCGGTGCTCGAGCACGGCGTCGATCCGTCGACGGTCAAGGGCACCGGCAAGGACGGCCGCATCACCAAGGACGATGTGATCGCCGCCGCAGCCTCGCCCGCCGCGCCGGCTCCCGAACCGTCGCCCGAGCCGCAGCTCGCGCCATCGGTCGCTGCCGCCTCGGGCCGCAAGGAAGAGCGCGTCCGCATGACGCGGCTCCGCCAGACCATCGCGAAGCGCCTCAAGGAAGCGCAGAACACCGCCGCGATGCTCACCACCTTCAACGACGTCGACATGACGGCGGTGATCGAGGCGCGCACTAGGTACAAGGATCTGTTCGAGAAGAAGCACGGCGTCCGGCTCGGCTTCATGGGCTTCTTCGCCAAGGCTGCCTGCCTCGCGCTGAAGGACGTGCCGAGCGTCAATGCCTCGATCGATGGCGATGAGATCGTCTATCATGATTATGCCGATATCTCGGTCGCGGTGTCCGGCCCGGGCGGCCTGGTCGTTCCCGTCGTTCGCGATGCCGATCAGATGTCGGTCGCCCAGATCGAACGCACGATCGGCGATTTCGGCAAGCGCGCCAAGGACGGCACGCTCAAGATGGAAGAGATGAAGGGCGGCACCTTCACCATCTCCAATGGCGGCGTGTTCGGCTCGCTGATGTCGACCCCGATCATCAACCCGCCCCAGTCGGCGGTGCTCGGCCTTCATCGCATCGAGGACCGCCCGGTCGTCCGCGACGGCCAGGTGGTGGTGCGCCCGATGATGTACCTCGCGCTCAGCTACGATCACCGCCTGATCGACGGCCGCGAGGCGGT
>JBDTXU010000089.1:0-3793 GCA_040006055.1 Sphingomonas bacterium
TGCTCGCCGGCACTGAGGAAGCGCCGGGCGAGACCTTCCTCTACCAGGGCCGCTCGTACAAATCCTATCGCGGCATGGGCTCGGTCGGCGCGATGGCGCGGGGATCGGCTGACCGCTATTTCCAGCAGGACATCAAGGATCAGCTCAAGCTCGTCCCCGAGGGGATCGAAGGACAGGTCGCCTATAAGGGCCCGGCCCGCGAGGTGATCCACCAGCTGGTCGGCGGCGTCCGCGCGGCGATGGGCTATACCGGCTCGGCGACGATCGACGAGCTTCAGAAGCGCGCGCGCTTCATCCAGATCACCGGCGCGGGCCTGCGCGAAAGCCATGTCCATGACGTGACGATCACCCGGGAAGCGCCGAACTACCCGACTCAGTGAGTTTTAGAACGGAACAGATTTTGACCTTTCCCCTTTCGTCACCCCGGACTTGTTTCGGGGTCCACGGTCCCGCAGGCCCTGCCTTTCCGGCACCTGCGGCACAGTGGATGCCGGAACAAGTCCGGCATGACGGGGGTGTTCGATGACCCCCTCATCCCGAGTCCAGGCGGCCATCGAGCTGCTCGACGCGATCATCGCCGCCGCCCGTGATCAGGGCGCCGCCGCCGATACGCTCATTGCCCGCTATTTCGCCGAGCGCCGCTATGCCGGCAGCAAGGATCGCCGCGCAGTCCGCGAGCTGGTCTATGCTGCCATCCGCCAGCTCGGCGAGCGGCCGCGCAGCGGCCGGGCCGCGATGCTCACCCTTGCCGCGCAGGATCCGGAGATCGCCGAGCTGTTCGATGGGATCGGCCATGGCCCGCCACCGATCGGCGCCAGCGAGGTCGCGGCAAAGCCCGGCGTCGCCCCCGAATGGATGTTGTCCCGGCTCGAGAAATCCGAAGTCGCCGAAAGCGAATGGCCCGCGCTGATCGATCGCGCACCGCTCGATATCCGCATCAACTGGCTTCAGCCCGCACCGCCCCCCATCGAGGGCGCAACCCCGATCCCTGGCCTGCCGGATGCGCTCCGGCTCCCTTCGGGCACCAATATCGAGACGCTCGACGCCTATAAGGACGGCGCGATCGAGGTTCAGGATGCCGGCAGCCAGATCGTCACGCTCGCGGCGCACGCCGCGCCCGGCATGCGGATCGTCGATCTCTGCGCCGGCGCCGGCGGCAAGACCCTCGCGCTCGCCGCGCTGATGGGCAATGAAGGCGTGCTGCTCGCGACTGACACCGATCGCGCCCGTCTCTCGCGGCTCACGCCGCGCGCCGCGCGGGCAGGCGCGACGATCGTCGAGACCCGGCTGCTCGATCCCGGCCACGAGATAGAAGTGCTGGAGGATTGGGCCGGCACCGCCGACTGCGTGCTGATCGACGCGCCCTGTTCAGGCACCGGCACCTGGCGCCGCAACCCCGAGGCGCGCTGGCGGTTGTCGCCCGACCGCATCGAGCGCCTGGTCGTAACCCAGCGCCATGTCCTGGAGATCGGCGCCGGTCTGGTCAGGCCCGGCGGTGGACTCGTCTATATCGTCTGTTCGCTGCTCGATGAGGAAGGCGCGGGGCAGGTGGCGCACTTCCTGGCCGGCCATGCGGGGTGGCGGGCCGTGCCGCTCACGCTCCCCGCCGGGCGCATCCGTGGCGACGGCATGCGCCTCACGCCGGGGCACGACGCGACTGACGGGTTTTTTGTCGCAAGACTTGAGAGCCCATGCTAGCCATGGCCATTGTGCCGAAGCTGGAGTTGATCATGCGTTATTCGACCGTCGCCGCTGCCGCTGCGCTGACGTTGCTCACCATTACGACCTCGCTCCACGGCCAGCGTCCCGACGACCAGATCGATCCGCGCTCGATGGCGCTGCTCGCCAAGGGCCAGGCGGCGCGGGCCAGCGGCAATCTCGATGCGGCGACTGACGCGCTCGAAAGCGCGCTGGCGGTCGATCCCCGCAATCGCAGCGCCTTTGTGGTGCTCGGCGAGGTTGCCAAAGCGCGGGGCCTCCCCGGCAAGGCGATCCGCTATTATCGCGAAGCGCTGTTGCTTGAGCCGAACGACGTTGTTGCACTCAAGGGTCAGGGTGAAGCGCTCGTCGCCAAGGGTGCCGTCCAGCGCGCCAAGGACAATCTCACCAAGATCCGCTCGCTCTGCGTCAAGAGCGGCTGCGCGGAGGCAACCGAACTCGCCGCGACCATCGCCAAGGGCCCGCCAATCGCAACCGCCGCTGTCCAGGTGCCGGTGGCGAAGCCGACGGGGAAGGAATAATCTGTCGTCACCCCGGACTTGTTCCGGGGTCTACTGCGCCGCACTTCCGCGCTCGCACTTTTGCGGCGAGGTGGATGCCGGAACAGGTCCGGCATGACGATTGTGACTAACTCAGCGCCCGGGCCAGCTTCACAAATTCCGCCACACTCACCGTCTCAGCCCGTCGCGTCGCCTCGATCCCAGCCGCCTCCAGCGCCTCGAGCGCCCCCGGCACCGATTTCAAACTCTGCCGCAGCATCTTGCGCCGCTGGCCGAACGCAGCCGCAGTCAGTCGTTCCAGCATGGCGAACTTCACGCCGGCCGGTTCTTCCTCAGGCACGATGTGAACAACCGCTGACATCACCTTGGGAGCAGGCGTAAAAGCCGATCGATGCACCGGCATCGCCAGCTTCGCGCTGCTTCGCCACTGCGCCAGCACCGCCAGTCGCCCATAGGCTTCGCCATCAGTTGGCGCGACGATGCGTTCGGCGACTTCCTTCTGGAACATCAGCGTCAGGCTTTGCCACCACGGCGCCCAATCGGCCGACAGCCACCGCACAAGCAAGGCTGTCCCGATATTGTACGGCAGATTGGAGGCAATATGCGGCCGACCCTCAAACAGCGCCGCCGCGTCGATCTCAAGCGCATCCTCCTCGATCACCCGCAACCGGCCCGGAAAGGCCTCCCCGAGCTCAGCCAGCGCCGGGATGCAGCGCCGGTCGCGCTCGATCGCGGTCACCCGTGCCCCGGCCCCGAGCAAGGCGCGGGTCAAGCCGCCCGGGCCCGGGCCGATCTCAAGCACCTCAGCATCGGCGAGATCGCCAGGAATCCGGGCGATCCGGCCCAGGAGCTGTGCGTCGAGCAGGAAATTCTGCCCCAGCGCCTTGCTGGCAGCGAGCCCATGGCGCGCGATCACCTCGCGCAACGGGGGCAGGGGATGAAGCGGGGTCACGCCCCCGCTGCGGCGCGCCGCTCGGCCGCGCTCGCGGCAAGCTGGATCGCGGCAATCATCGCTCCGGGCTCGGCCACGTCCTTGCCGGCAATGCCAAAGGCGGTGCCGTGATCGGGGGAGGTGCGCACGATCGGCAGGCCGAGCGTCATGTTGACGCCTTCGTCGAAAAATAGCGTCTTCAGCGGTATCAGCGCCTGGTCGTGATAGCAGCAGAGCGCCGCGTCATAGGTCGCCCGTGCCCGCGCATGGAACATGGTGTCGGACGCGAACGGGCCGGTTGCCTCGATCCCTTCCTCGCGCAATATCTCGATAGCCGGCGCGATGAAGTCGATCTCCTCGCGCCCGATCGCCCCGCCTTCGCCTGCATGCGGGTTGAAGCCGGCAAAGGCGAGCCGCGGCACCAATATGCCGAAATTCCTGGTCAGCCCGCGCGCCGTCGCTCGACCCTTGGCAACGATCAGCTCAACCGAGAGCAGCTCGGAGACGCTCGCCAGCGGCACATGGGTGGTGATCGGCACGACGCGCAAGGTTGGCCCGGCCAGCAGCATCACCGCATTCTCGCCGGCGATGCCGCAGCGTTCGGCGACGAACTCGGTCTGGCCGGGATAGGAGAAGCCGATCT
>JBDTXU010000090.1:0-8467 GCA_040006055.1 Sphingomonas bacterium
ACATGACCTATCTCCGCATGAATTCTGGCGCGACGAGCAGCAGCGCGAGGGCCTGCCCGGGGCTCTCGGCGCGGGCCAGCGCCTGGGTCGTGGCCGGGGTGACCGCCGCCGGGATGATCTTCGGCGCGAGTGCGCGCGCATCCACGGTCGCGCCAGCGCGGTTTGCGAAACGCTCGGCCGCCTCGACGCGACGCAGGATTGCGTCAGGGCCCGCCCAGCTCGCGGCGATATCGTCGAAACCCGCGGGTGACCCCGGTTTCCAGGTCGGCTGCCCGAGCTGGTTGAGCAGCCCGGTCACCATCTGCGGCTGCGCTGTCTTCATGCCGAGCGCGCGCATTGACGAAATCGACCATTCCCAGGGCGTCTTGAATTTGGCCGCTTGCGGCGCCCAGGTTTCGGGCGAATCGATCAGCACGCGGTAGACGCTCGGCAAATCGCCGCCGGTCTTCAGATAGGCCGCCTTCATCCGCTCGACCAAAGCGGGCGGCGGTGTGTCGCCGGCGAAATGCCGCGCGAGCTTGGTGGCGAGATGAGTCGCGGTCGCTGGATGGACGGCGAGATCGTCGAGCACTGCCTGGGCCTGGTGTTCGCCTTGCTGATCATAAAGCTTGCCCATGATCATGCGCGCGCCGGGCTCGTGCAGCGGCGCGGCGAAGACGAAGTCGCCCGCCTGCCCCTCGGTCCCGATCATGCGACCGCGCGGCCCACCGCTGAGCCCGGCAACGGTCCAGCCGGTCATGGCGCGCGCGAACTCCGTCACATCGGACTGAGTATAGACGGTGCGGACCCCGAGCGTGTGGAGCTCCATGATCTCGCGCGCGAGATTCTCGTTGAGGCCGATCTTGCGGTTGGGGCGATTGCCGACGCGCGCACCGATCACGCTGTTAGGGCCAACGGATTGCGCCTGATCGAGATAGAGCAGCATCGCCGGATGCCGCTCGACCGCGTTCAGCATATCGCCGAACTTGCCGAGCACATGCGGGCGGATCGCCTCGAACTCGAGCAGGCCGCCAAGCCCGACGACCTGCACCTTGTCGATCGAGATCGCGAAATGATTCGCCCAGAAATGCACCAGCCGCTCGGCGAACGGCGCGGGCGATGTGAGCGCAGCATTGGTGCGGCCGCCGACAGCACCCACATAATAATCGCGCGCCTGGCGCTGGGCGAAGCGGCGGGCCTGCGCCACGGGATCATCGCGATCAGCGAGCGTGGCTGGTTTGCTGCCCGCGGCCATTGGCGTTTCGGCCATTCGATTGGTCTGTGCCGTCTGCGGGGCGTCCATCATCGCGCCCCGCATTCCACGCGATTGAGCCGGCCGGCCACGCCCTGTCTGTTGCCGCAATGCCCTTACCTGCTCGAGATATGCCGCCAGCTCGCCTGCGATCTGCCGCCTGGCCGGCAAGCCGGCGATCGGCGCCGTGTTCGGCTCGAACCCGGAGAGCTGGCCGTGCAACCATTTTCGAGGATCGTCCGGTATCGGCTCGTCGGGCCGCGCTCCAAGCCCGAAGCGATTTAGCGCGATGCTTGCGTTCGCCATGTCAGCTCGCCTGATAATGTCACACCCGGAATACGCCTCATGTGTCGCAGGAGTTTGTCAGGATTGAAGGTTAACGTTTTTTTAGCGTCAGTTTCCTGCAACTGGACGCGCAAATTTTGCGATTGGCATTTTGCTGCGCTGCAATATGTTACCGGTAACAACACAAAAGAGGATGCCGATCTGGCTTTCGACAAACGAAAGGTAAGATCCATGACCAAGCTTTTTCTCGCTACCGCACTCCTCGCAACCCTCGCCACGCCCGCCTTCGCCAGCGACAAGCCCGTCGAGAAGAGCTTCTCGCGCGACGGCAACACCTATGTCTACACGACCACTGCCAAGACCGACCGCGTCGTCATCGCCGGCCGCCGCTATCCTGAGGGCAGCTCGTTCCAGCTCGTCGTTCGCGGCGATCAGGTTACCGGTGTTTCGGGCGGCGAGCCTGTCTCGTTCGTCTACAAGAACGCCCAGGCAAAGCTGACCTCGCAGCAGCTGGCCTCACGCTAAACTTTAGAAGCCATCCGGCAAGTCGATAGGCCCAACTGCCTCGCGATAGCGGGCAACGGCATAACGATCGGTCATGCCGGCTATGAAGTCGGCGATGTGACGGCTGCGCGCGGGATCTTCCGCGGGCAGCCGCACATGCCAGTCTGCGGGCATCAGGCCCGGATCGGCGCGATAGGCCTCGAACAATCCGGCCACGAGGTCGCCGGCCATCCGTGCAGCCTCGAGCTGGCGCGGATGGTGGTAGAGATTGGCGTACATGAAGCGTTTGAGCACCCGCTCGGCCTCGCGCATCTCTGGCGAGAAGCCAGCGAGACACTGACCGGCGGCGCGGATATCCTCGGCACTCCCGACCCCGGCATCTTCAACGCGGCGCCGCGTTTCGGCGATCAGATCGTTGACCATCAGCCCGATCTGGGCGCGCACCAGTTCGCTGGTCAGGCGCTCAGGCGGGACATCGGGGAAGCGTGCCCGCGTCGCATCCCAACCCGAGGCAATCACCGGCACTTCGAGAATCTGGTCGAGCGTCAGCAGCCCGGCGCGCAGACCATCGTCGATATCGTGATTGTCATAGGCGATGTCGTCAGCGATCGCCGCGACCTGCGCCTCTAGCGAGGGCCAGCGCGCGAGGTCGAGCGGAAAGGCCGTATCGGCCTCGGCCAGCGCCCAGCCCGGCTGGAAGATCGGGCCATTATGCTTGGCCAGTCCTTCGAGCGTTTCCCAGGTCAGGTTGAGGCCGTTCCAGCGCGGATAAGGGCTGTCGATCTCCATCAGCGCGCGGAGCGTGTTGCCGTTGTGATCGAAGCCGCCCTGCCCGGCCAGCGCGGCCTGCAGCGCATCCTCGCCGGCATGGCCGAAAGGTGGATGGCCAATATCATGCGCGAGGCAAAGCGCCTCGGTCAGGTCCTCATTGAGCCCAAGCACCCGCGCGACGGTGCGGCCGATCTGCGAGACCTCGAGGCTGTGGGTCAGGCGAACGCGGAAATGGTCGCCGTCCGGCGCCATGAACACCTGGGTCTTGTGTCGCAGCCGCCGGAAGCTGATCGAGTGGACGATCCGGTCGCGATCGCGCTGGAACGCATCGCGCGGGCCACGCGCAGTCCCGCTTTGCTCGTCATGAAGGCGTCCGCGGCTGAGTCC
Source organism: Sphingomonas bacterium (assembly GCA_040006055.1). Taxonomy (GTDB): domain Bacteria; phylum Pseudomonadota; class Alphaproteobacteria; order Sphingomonadales; family Sphingomonadaceae; genus Sphingomonas. The sequence continues at coordinate 3,179 of JBDTXU010000090.1, forward strand.
CGGGTCCGAGGCCCAGGGCGCCGGCCTGCTCATTTTGCCGACAGCCTGGTGATCTTCTGGCCCGCTTCGCTGGTGAAGACAAAGGCCGAGAGGCCCTCTTTGGAGAGCGCGTTGACGAAAGCGCGCGCCTCCTCACCGGTCTTGAAGGGGCCTGCCAACACGCGATTGGTGGCGCGAAGCGGCGTCGTCCAGCCGGATTTGCCCTTGAACGCGGCCGGAGCCTTATCCCGGACCTTGGCCCATTCCTTGGGCAGGGTTCCCTCATTGGCGCCGCCCGCCACCTGAACCCAGATACGCGCCGGCTCCAGGATCTTGGGGTCGTTCTTCTTTTTCAGCTCAGCCGCCTTTTTGGCATCGGCGAGCTTTTTGGCGTCCGCCAGCTTCTTCGCCTCGGCCGCTTTCTTGTCAGCGAGCGCTTTCTTGTCGGCAGCGGCTTTGGCCTCGGCGGCGGCCTTTGTCTGAGCCGCCGCATCGTCGACCTTCGGCTCAGTCCTGGCCGGCGGCGTAACGATCGCGGGCGCAGGTTCAGGCTCAGTCGATGGCGGCGCGTCGGAGCCCTCTGGCGCTGAGACGCTGGCAATAATGTTCGCCAGGATTGCGTCCTCATTCCGTACCGGTGCTGGTGCCGGCGGGGGCGCGGCCGGAGCGGTGGCGGTCTCCATGGGCAGGGTCGCGAGTGTCGGAGCTGAGGTAACTGACGCGTCCGGCCGGGGCGAATCAAAAGCCGACTGCGTCACGCCGGCGGGCGCCCCGCCGGGTTCTTGCCGCGTCGCGTCCGCGAAGCTCGCGGGCTGCGACGCGGAACTGTCCGAAAAGCCGGGGCCGACTTGAGCCGCCGGGCTCCTGCCTTGGGACGGCGCCGTGATATTAGGCAGCGGTGTCGCAGCCATGAATGTTGGCGTCGAAGCAGGCGGCCCCGAAACAGGCGCTCGGTCGGGCGCGGCGCCAGTTACGCTGGCCGGGTTCATGATCTGGGGCGACGAAATGGTACCCGGTGACGGCGCGGCGGCCGCGAACGCCGATGCCGAAACCGGCGGTCCCGACACCGGCGCTCGATTCGGCACGGCGCCGGTTACGCTGGCCGGGTTCATGATCTGGGACGACGATGTGATACCCGGTGACGATGGGGCGGCCCCGAACGTCGGCGTCGAAACCGGCGGTCTCGGAACGGGCGTTCGATTTGACGTGGCCCCGGTCACGCTGGCGGGATTCATCACCATCGTCTCGCGGCCCTGTGCCGGCGTCCGAACCGGCGACGCGGACGGCGGCATATAAGGTGGCAGTTCCGTCGGCTCCACGCGCGCCACATAGACTGGAGGCTGGGGCAGCGGCACCGGTGGCGGGGCGGTGACAATCCGGACCGGCTCCGGCTGGATGGTCTTTCTCTTGTTCTTGTTGCGGCCGCGGCGGTCGTCCTGACGCTCCGGCTTCGGCGCGACCTGCGCGACGGCGACCGGTTGCGGCAGGCCGGGCTCAGGCCTGAGCGGGGCGAGCGTCGGAATCAACCTGGCATCCGCGATCCGTTCGGGCGTGGCGCGCAATTCCCCGAAATGCACGGCAAAGGCGCGGTCGACCGGGCCGAGCGACGGCAGTCGATCGAAAAAGGGCTGAAGCCCCTGGGAGAGGCCAGGCGGCATCATGTTGGTGGCGATACGCTCGGCACCGGGCGCGTCGCCGGTCATTGCGAGGATGAAGGCTCGCGCACGCCAGGCGCCGCGGTCGCTCCGGCGCAGCAGCGGCTCGAGCTGGGCATAAGCGAGATCACCCTTGCCGGAAATGCCGAGCGACAGCGCATAGCGCCGGACCGTCTCGTCATTCGGCGAGCCCTTCAGCGCCAGCCGATAATCGCGTTGGGCGCGCTCCTGCTCACCGATCAGATCATAAGCGAGGCCGCGATCCGCCACGAAGCGCTTCGGATCCAGCCCCAGCGCTTCCGCCTCAGCGAAGCGCCTGAGCGCCTCGCCGGGTTTTTCCGACTGGACCAGGAGACTGCCCAATCCCGCCTTGATCCTGGGATTGCGTTGATCGAGCCGATCGGCGCGCGCGAAAAAGGCGGCGGCTGCGGTCTCATCGCCGAGCTTCAGGGCCAGTTCGCCGGCGCGGACAAGTGCCTCCACGTCGAGCGGGTTTACCGCCAGCAGGCGCATCTCGCCTGCGAGCTGGTCCGCATCGGGGTTGAGCGACTGGACCATCGGCGCTTGAAACTGCGCGGCTGCGCCCGGAGCGGCAAGCGGCGCGGCGACAAGAGCAGGGACGGCCAGGGAAAGCCGGAAAGAACGGGAAACGCGCATCGAGAGCCAGCTAGAGCCGAGTCCGGCTTAACCGGCAATGTCCGCCGCCGATCACGCGCGCCAGAGCGACGCGCGCCGGCGATGAACCGGGCGCGCGCTCAGCGTTCACGTCATTGATTGTTCTGGCGATGCAGGAAGCGCGGGATATCGACCGGGTCCTTCTCGCCCTCGTCCTCACGGGCTGCCCCACGCGACACGCTCGACATGCGTTCGAACAAGGTCCCACCCAGCTTGACGCGCGGCGCGGGCTGCACGATCGGGTCGTGCTGCTCGGCCGGTGCCTCCTCGGGCGCAGCGGCAACGCCGGCTGCGGCACCGGGCGAAAGCCAGCGGCGGCGCTGGCTCGGCTCGGGCGCCAGAGGCTCGGCATCGGCTTCAGGCTCGTCGCCGAACACCTGGACTTCTGGTACCTGGGTCTCGCTGCCGAGCACCAGCTCATCGCTGGCTTCTTCCTCGGCGACGGCCGACTCCAGCTCGACAACCGGCTCCGGTGCGTCGGCGGCCACCGGTTCGGGGGGCGCTTCAGGCGGAGTCAGCACCATGGCTGGCGGCTCTTCGGCCTTCTTCGGTGCGGAGAAGGTGAAGGCGCGCGAAACGGGCGGCGGGGCGCTGGCGGGGCGGGCTTCTGCCTCGATGCCCGTCGCGACGACCGACACGCGGATCTTGCCCTCGAGCTCGGGATTGAACGCCGAACCCCAGATGATGTTCGCGTCTTCGTCGACCAGTTCGCGGATATGGTTCGCGGCTTCGTCGACTTCGAGCAGCCGCATGTCGTCGCCGCCGGTGATCGAGACGATCACGCCCTTGGCGCCCTTCATGCTGACGCCGTCGAGCAGCGGGTTGGCGATTGCCTTGGACGCCGCCTCGATGGCGCGATTGTCGCCCGAGGCTTCGCCCGTGCCCATCATCGCCTTGCCCATCTCCTGCATCACCGAACGCACGTCAGCGAAATCGAGGTTGATGAGGCCTGGCATGACCATCAGATCGGTGATGCCGCGCACGCCTTGCTGTAGCACTTCGTCCGCCATCTGGAACGCTTCCTTGAAGGTCGTGTTCGCATTGGCGACGAGGAAGAGGTTCTGGTTGGGGATGACGATCAGTGTATCGACGTATTTCTGAAGCTCTTCGATGCCGGCTTCAGCCGCCTTGGCGCGGCGATTGCCTTCGAAGGCGAACGGCTTGGTGACGACGCCGACCGTCAGGATGCCCATGTCGCGGGCGGCCTTGGCGATGACGGGCGCGGCACCCGTGCCGGTGCCGCCGCCCATGCCGGCGGCGATGAAGCACATATGCGCGCCTTCGAGCATCTTGGTAACCTGCTCGATGGTCTCTTCAGCCGCGGCGCGTCCGATTTCGGGGCGCGATCCGGCGCCGAGACCTTGCGTTATCTTCGCGCCGAGCTGGATGCGGTGCGGAGCGCTCGATTGCTTGAGCGCCTGCGAATCCGTGTTGGCGACCAGGAAGTCGACCCCCTGGACTTCCGCGCGCATCATGTTCGCAATCGCGTTGCCGCCGGCGCCACCCACGCCGATCACCGCGATACGCGGTGTCAGCTCGTCAACGTCCGGAGGAAGAAATTCGATGCTCATCGCCCTGTCTCCGCCGCACCCCAAACACCGGGGTGCTTTTACTATGATGTGGTCCGTTCTGCACCATCCCTTGCGGTGACTCCAGCACGAACAGCTAAATCTTGTCGTATTTCTTTAATAATTCGCCCGAGCGGCCGCCATCAGCCTTTTGAAGATCGCGAACCCCTTTGGCCGGTGCACGATCTGATGCGCGCCGCACAAGGATCGCAGATCGACCGGGTCGGCTGCAGCATAGAAAGCGAGCCCCGCCAAGGTCGCGAAGGCGGGTCCGCCATGCGCTTCCGGCAAAGCGGTCAACCCGCGCGGTCGCCCGATCCGCACCGAGCGGCCAAGTGCCTGTTGCGCATAGTCGGCGATGCCCTTCAGCTCGGCGCCACCGCCGGTCAGCACCACCTGGCGCCCAACCGGCCCTTCGAATTTGAGATCGACCAGCGCCTTCTGCACCTCGCCCATCAGATGTTCGAGCCGCTGGCGGATCACCGCGATCAGCTGAGCGCGGGTGATGCGGCTGCTCTCGCTGGCATCGTCCTCGGCCGAGATCGGCGCGACGTCGATCATGTCATGATTGTCGCGCGGCGATGCGTTGGCCGAGCCGTAGAAGCACTTCATCCGCTCAGCCTGGGCGCGACGTGTCCCAAAAGCGGACGCGATGTCGTCGGTAATGTCAGCGGCGCCGAACGGAATCGAGGTCAGGCCGACCAGCATGCCGCCCGCGAACAGCGAAACATTGGTGATGCCAGCACCAAGCTCGACCAGTGCAACGCCGAGCTCGCGCTCCTCATCGGAGAGGCAAGCCATGCCGGTCGCGACCGGCGACGCGATGATCGCCTTCACCTCGAGATGGGCATTGGCGACGCACAGGCCGAGATTGCGGACCGGCGATCCGTCGGCCGCGACGACATGGATATGGACACCAAGCCGGTCCGCATGAAGCCCAAGCGGGCGCTTAACGCCGGTCAGTCCATCCAGCGTGTAGAGGGCTGGCTGGGCATGGAGCACCATGCGCCCGGCCGGATCGATCGAATCCCGCCCTGCCTGGAGCAAGGCATCGATATCCGACTGCTCGACCCGGTGGCCGCCCAGTTCGAACTCGATCGAGGCGACATCGGAGACGAGGCCGCCCGCTGAGAAGCTGACCCAGACATTCTCGATATTGGTGCCAGCGATCCGCTCAGCCTGCTCGACCGCTTCGCGCACGGCGACCTCGGTCGCGGCGGCATCGGCGATATAGCCGCGCTTGACGCCCCGGCTTTCGCGCTGGCCGGTGCCCAGCACGATCAGTTCGCCGCCATCGCCCTTCTGCGCGATCATCGCGGAGACCTTGGACGACCCGATATCGAGCGCCGTGATCAGTCCCTCAGGTGCTGCCTTTGCCATACCCCTACCCCTCACTCGTACTTGGTGCGCTA
>JBDTXU010000091.1:0-5080 GCA_040006055.1 Sphingomonas bacterium
ACCTTGCCGGGCTGATCCCGCAGGTCGAGGTGACGCTGTATGGCCCGTTCGACGATGTCGACAAGGGCGAGACCCACAGCACGGTTGTGGCACCGACCGGCCTGCCCAAGCCTGTCGCCGACGCCATCAATGGCAGCCCGCTGGGTCGCCGTCCGTTCTGGGCGCTCGACAACAAGACGCCGGCGCCGATCGCCAGCCCGAACGACGTGGTGTTCATCGTCTCCGTGATGGAGAATGACGACGGCAAGCCGAACACGCTGCGCACGCTCGTGAAGCTCGCCGCGGTCGGCAGCCTCGCCGCCTCGAGCGGCATGGCCCGCACGACGCGGGTCAAGAAGCTGATCGCCGATATCGGCGGCGCGCTGGGGACGCCGACTGGTGCGCCCAATTTCGATGATGTCGTCGGCACGCACGAGCTGGTGCTGACCGCGGCGGACCTGGTGCCGCCCGCCAGCAAGAAGCGGGTGAAGACCGTCGATTTCAACGGCAAGAATGAGGGGACGTTCCGGGTTGCCGTCCAGATGGATTTCGTCAGCTGAGATAGGGAAATGCCGCTGCCGCCGCGCCTATCGGGGCGGTGGCGGGTTTTCCTGGGTGTTGCCGCGACGCAGGGCTCACGCGTCGCGGCAATGCGTTTTTTTGTGATGGGGTGCTCGGGCGGGATGGTTCGACGGATAGGGCGAAGTAGCGCCTCTATTTCGTCGTCATGCGCCAGGTGCCGTCCCAGCTTTTGGGCGGCGTGGCTTTGAACTGTTCGATACGGGCGAGCAGCGTTTTGCTGGGGCCGTCGGAAGGGTCGGCTTGCAGGGCGGCGTGGAGGGATTTCGCGGCTGGGTCCCATTTGCCGAGACGGTATTGGGCGAGGCCTGCGGCGTAGAGATCGAACATGCCGCGGCGTTCCGCCGGGAGGTCACCGGCCATGGCGGCGAGTTCGTAGATGCGGACCGGCTCTTCGCGGCCGAGGACCATGATGCTGTCGATCTCGCGGGATTCGATGCTGTCGCCGGCCATGTCGTGGGTGGCGTCGTCGATCAGCAGGCGGGTGCCGTAGATCTTGTTGGCGCCCTCGAGCCGCGAGGCGAAATTGACGGTGTCGCCCATCACGGTGAAGCTGCGCGCCTGGGCCGAGCCGATGCTGCCGACCACCACTTCGCCCGAGGCGAGGCCGATGCGGAAATCGATGATGGGGATGTCGCGGCGCAGGCCGATGACGTCGGGCACCCGGGCCTGAAACGCCTGCAGTCGGGCGAACTGATCGAGTGCCGCGGCACAGGCGAGGCTTGCCTGGAGATTGGCCTCGACGAACGGCGGCACCCAGAAGGCCATGATCGCATCGCCGATGAACTTGTCGATGATGCCGGAGCGATCGCGGATGGGGATCGCCATTTCAGAGAAATAGGCGTTGACCAGATCAACGAGGGTGCTTGGCGCGAGGCGCTCCGAGATGGCGGTGAAGCCGGCCATATCCGAGAAGAACAGGGTCGCGACCTGCTTTTCGCCGACGGTGGAATAATGGCCGCCGCCGATCAGCCCGGCGACGACGCGCGGATCGACATATTGGCCGAAGGCTTCCTTGATCCGCTCCTTCTCGCGTAGATCCTCGACCATGACGTTGAACGCCTGGGTGACGTCTCCGATCTCGTCGCGCGAGGTGACGCGCACCTCGGCATCGGCGAGCAGGCCGGCGCTGACCGCGCGCGCACCCGCCTGGAGCCGGATGATCGGCCGGGTGAGGCCGCGGCCTACCAGCCAGGCAAGCATCAGCCCGACCAGCGCCGCCGAGCCGATCATCAGGAGGTTGACCTCCATCGCGAACTTCTGATTGTCGCCCACTACCACCGCGCCCTCGGTTACGAAGGCCTGGATTTGGCTGGTGATATTCTCGGAAAGGCGCTCGACATTCCGAGCCTGTTCGCGGGCGCGGTCCATCTGGATGTCGCTTGCGTCATGTTCGCACGCAGTGAACATCAGGCGGTTGAGCGTGTTCTGCTGGTAATCGAGCTCGACGAGCATCGGCTGCAGCGCCGCGAGCTTGATCCTGTTGCGCTCGAGCACCGAGACGCGGGCGCCGAGATCGCGGTATTTCTGGGCCTGGAGCACGAGGCGGTCAGCGGTTGCGCCCTGCGTGGTGGCGGTTGCCCGGCATTGGTTCACCGCGGCGGCATCGGGGGTGTCGAGGCCGGTGCCGGTATGCGCCTCCTCGGCCTGAACCACGGCGTGGAGATCCGACAGGGTCATGGCGAGCGGGAACAGCGAACCGCTGAGCGCGCGGAGCTGGAGATGGACCTGATTGGTGAGATGCGCCGACCACAGAGCGGTGGCCACCATGAGGACGAGCAGCCCCAGGGACACACCGAAGATCTTGAGACTGATCGAGCGGAAGAAGCTGGCCATGTTGCGGGTGATGGGTCCGTTGGGTTGAGCGGTCAAACCGAGGTGGAGCGGGAAATGGTTGGATCGGGTGTACGCCGCCCTCCGTGTGGATGAGGTAAACGGGGTTGGGGGGTGCTCTGGCCTTCGATCGCTCGGGCCCCTTTCCTTCTCCCCTTGGGGGAGAAGGATATGGAGACTTACGAGCGTAGCGAGTTAGTCGGAGTTGGATGAGGGGATGAGGCTCGAGACACACGCCCCTCACCCTCCCGTCGCTTCGCTCCTCCTTCCCTCTCCCCAAATGGGAGAGGGAGAAAGGGAGAGCTTCGCTTCCTTTTGCCGTGCGCCGCCGCTAGAGGGCGCTGCCTCATGCATGCCCCAGCCCCCTTTGCACTCGGACTCGATTTCGGGACGACCAACTCGGTCGCGGCTGTGTCGCGGGGCGATGCGGCTGAGTTGGTGCTGTTCGACGGGCCGGAAGCGCCGGATGCGGTGTTCCGATCGGCGCTGTGTTTCTGGGAAGACGAGGCGCAGCGCGGCGGGCTTGGCGTCGATGCGGGGCCGTGGGCGATCAAGGAGTATCTCGCCTTTCCGCAGGACAGCCGCTTCCTGCAATCGTTCAAGACCGTCGCGGCGAGCGCCAGTTTCGAGCATGCGACGGTGTTCGAGCGGCGCTACAGTTTCGAGCAGCTCGGGCGACTGTTCCTCGAGAAGATGGCGGCGCGGGCGGCCGGCCGCACCGCAATGAGCGGCGGCGCGGCGCGCGTCGTGGTGGGCCGGCCGGTCGAATATGCCGGCGCCCGGCCCAACGAAGCGCTGGCCCGGACGCGCTATGATGCGATGTTCGGCGCGCTCGGGGCCGAGGTCCATTATGTCTATGAGCCGCTCGGTGCGGCGTTCAGCTACGCATCGCGCATCACCGACCCGGCGACGATCCTGGTTGCGGATTTCGGCGGCGGGACGAGCGACTTCTCGGTGGTGCGGATAGCGGCGCCGGGGGCCGCGCGGCGCTGCGAGCCGCTTGGCCATGCCGGCGTGGGCATTGCCGGCGACCGGTTCGACTTCCGCATCGTCAACCATCTCGTCATGCCCCTCCTCGGCAAGGGCGGATTGTATCGATCGTTCGACAAGATATTGGAAATCCCCGGCGGTTATTTCGCGGACTTTGCCGATTGGTCCCGGCTCGCGCTGATGCGCAACCGGCGGACGCTGGCCGATCTGGAGAAGCTGCGCCGCGCGGCGATCGACCCGGAGGCGATCGGCCGGATGATCGCGGTGATCGAGCAGGAGCTCGGCTATCAGTTGTACGACGCGGTCGGCCAGCTGAAGCGGGCCTTGTCGGCGGCGGATACGGCGCGGTTCCACTTCACCGGCGCCGGGCTTTCGATCGAGGCCGAGGTGGAGCGGGCGCAGTTCGAAGCGTGGATCGCGCCGGATATCGTGCGGATCGAGGCGGCGGTCGACCGGGCGCTGGATGTCGCCAGCGTCGAGGCAGGCGCGATCGACCGAGTGTTCCTGACCGGCGGCACCTCGCTGACGCCGCGCATCCGCTGGCTGTTTGTCGACCGCTTCGGCGAGGAGCGGATCGCGTCCGGCGGCGAGCTGACCTCGATCGCGCATGGGCTGGCGCTGATCGGGCAGCAGGAGGACCTGGCCGCCTGGGCGGCGTGAGGCGGAGCCAGGTAGCTGCGTTGGATCTACCCAGCCTGATCTAGTGCCACCGACTGGCAGCGTACATCCGCGCCGTCTCCACTCGCATGCTCAAGATATAGGCCACGACTGCCTCCGGCTCGTACGGCCGGACAAGGTGTCGCCCGCGTTCGCATAGCAGCACGACGGTGTTCGTCGCGCTTTCCAGCGTGCCGGCTAACCGGACCTCCAGTTCGGGACGATGTTGCCGGGCCCAGCCGGCCAACCCGAAACCGGATCGGGTGCCGTCCACGCCGATATCGCACAGGACGATATCGATCGAACGTGTTGGCGTTTGCAATGCGATTACGGCTTCGTCGGAATTTGCGGCTTCTATCACCAGATAGCCGAAGCGACGCAGAACGTCAGCAATGGCATGGCGAACGATGGTGTCGCCATCCACGATCAGGACAGACGCCGGAGGGGCTGGAGTCACATCGTTATCGTTCATGACTTTTTTCCCAGTTCAAATTCAACGGGCGTGATCGCGTGTTCGGTCGCATGCTTATTTACCGACCTTGACCTCATATCACTAAAGTTAACCCTCGCCTGACTGGCCGCCGCTCTAAGTGAAATAGTCAATCCCTCAGGAGCCTTTATGTTCCAGGAAGAGCGTATTTTATTAAAAAACACTTGCCCTTTTGCGCGAGTGATATCGGTTTCGCTTGCAACTTTAGTTGCAGATACACGCAGAGCCTGATGCTCAATTATCATTCTGCCGACCTCTCTGATTGCGGTGCGGATCACCGGGTGCGGCATGACAGCGGCGCGGCGGAGGGTTGACTCGAGACGCTTGCGCTTCGCGCTGGCGCCGGTTACACACTGAACCATATGGTTCAGTTTTTAAGCCCTCCCCTCGATCTCTCCTTTGCAGCGCTGTCGGATGCGACGCGGCGCGGGATCATCGATCAGCTTGGGCGAGCGGACGCGTCGATCACCAGTCTCGCGGATACGTTCCGGATGACCCTGACCGGCATGAAGAAGCACGTCCAGGTTCTCGAGCGGGCGGGGCTCGTCGTCA
>JBDTXU010000092.1:0-1732 GCA_040006055.1 Sphingomonas bacterium
GGGCGCATCTCGCGCGGCCATGACATGTTCGAGATCTTCAAGAATGACGATGCCCATATCGTCGCCGTCTGCGATGTCGATACACGGCGCCTGAAGCAGGGGATCGAGCTGGTCGACAAGAGCTATGGCGACAAGGCGGGCAAGCCATACAGCGGCACGCGCGGCTATGCCGACCATCATGAACTGCTCGCCAACAAGGATGTGGATGCCGTCCTGGTCTCGACGCCCGACCACCAGCATGCCCGGCTTTCGATCGACGCTGTGCGGGCGGGCAAGCATGTCTATTGCCAGAAGCCCGCCTCGGTAACGATCTCCGAGGGGCGCAAGATGGCCGATGCGGTGGCGAAGAGCGGCCGCATCCTGCAGGTGGGATCGCAGCAGCGCTCGCTCGACCCATGGCCGCAATTCCACCGGGCCTGCGAGCTGGTACGCAACGGGCGGATCGGTAAGCTCGAACGGGTTGAGATCGGTCTGCCCGGCGATCCCTCCGGCCCGGAAGCGGGGCCGATGGCGATCCCCGCGAACCTCAATTATGATGCATGGCTCGGCTCGACGCCTGAGGTCTATTATACCGAGATCCGGGTGCATCCGCAGGATGGCGGCTTCGGTCGGCCAGGCTGGCTGCGCTGCGAGCAGTTCGGTGCCGGGATGATCACCGGCTGGGGCGCGCACCATGTCGATATCGCGCATTGGGGCATGGATACCGAGCACACTGGGCCGATCGAGATCTGGGGAACGGCCGAGTTTCCCAAAAGCGGGCTGTGGAATGTGCACGGGCCGTTCGAGACGCATGGCCGCTATGCCAATGGCGTGGTGATGACGATTTCGGGCGCGCTGCCCAACGGCGTGAAGTTCATCGGCAGCGAGGGATCGATCTTCGCGACGCGCACCGGCGGCGGCGTGACCGCGAGCGACCCGGCGATCGCAGCCGCGGGCGAAAGCGGGCTTGTGGCGAGCAACCCGAAGATCCTCGACAGCGTGATCGGGCCGAACGAGATCCATCTCTATCGCAGCCCCGAGCAGCACCGGAACTGGCTGGACTCGATCCGCTCGGGCAAGCCCAATGTCTCGCCCGCCGAACTGGGCCACCGGGCATGTTCGACCTGCCTGCTGCACTGGGCGGCGATGCATCGCCCCGACCGGCACCTGCACTGGGATCCGGCAGCCGAGCGCTTCATCGGCGATGACGAGGCCAATACGACGCTGAGCCGGCCGCAGCGGGCCGGCTATGCGATCTGAGCTCAAATGGGGGGAATTGCCGTGAGGAGCATCATCTTGGCCGCCGCGCTGATCGCGAGCGGTGCCCTGGCGCAGGACAGCAAGGTCGAGAGCGTGATCGGGCCGGATTATGCCGATGCACCCGAGATGGCGGTCAATCCGAAGCAGCCAATGGGGTCTCTGCACGGGATCGTGATGCTGTCGTCGGAATCCGCGATCTACCCAGGCATCCGTCAACTGGCCAATGACTATACCGCGAAGCGCGACGCCTATGGCAACCGCGTCGCCGCTGCGACCGCGCAGCAATCCGAGGCGGCGCCCTATCGGCGCGAGGTGATCGTCTATATTCCGGCGGGGTATAAGCCGGGCACCGAGACCCCCTTTATGGTGGTGCAGGACGGGCGGGATTATGCGGTCCGCGTGGCGCTGGCGCTCGATACGCTGATCGCACAGCACCGGGTGCCGGCGATGGTCGCGGTGATGATCCAGTCGGGCGGCGGCGATGCGCAAGGGT
>JBDTXU010000093.1:0-2914 GCA_040006055.1 Sphingomonas bacterium
AGCGTACTCAAAAAATCTGGAAAGGATTTGCTCATGAGTCGCTTGAGTCTATTAGCACGTGGCGTCACTATGTCGGCGCTGCTCGCGCTCTCCACAACGCCCGCACTCGCTGGACCAGGCAAGGCCGAGCGCGCTCGCATCGCGATCGCTGAGGCTCGCGCGAAGGTCGAGGCAGGTGCACGCATTGGTGCAGGAGGCGAAGCGCCCGCACTTCATGATCGCGCAAAGATCGCGCTCGCCAATGCCGAAGCCGATCTGGCGAACGGCAGGAAGGATGAAGCGATTCTCGAGGCGCAGCACGCATCCGAGCTCGCTGGGATGGCGGTCGTGGCTGCGGACCGCAACAAGGTCGCCGCCGTGCGCGCGGACCGTGACAGTGCCGAGGCGGCGGCTGTGCAATCACAACAGGCCGCTGCCGCCGCCAATGATCGCGCCGATGCGGCCCAACAGGCCGCCGCGAACGCGACCGCGGAGGCGACTGCGCTCCGCAATGCTCCGCCGCCTGCGCCGGTCTATGTGCCGGTGCCGACACCTGCTCCAGCGCCGACCACAACCACGGTCGCGACGACCGAGCGAACCGTTGTCCGCACGCCGGTCGTTGCGCACCGACGCGTCGTGAAGCGGGTTGTCCGCAAGCCCGCCGCACGGCGCGCGGTTGCGGAGAAGACCGTGACGACGACCGTAACGACGAAATAGTCGTCGCTTTCCGGCCGGGGCGATTCCTGTCGTCCCGGGCGGATTCTCGGGCGGAACGATAGCAAGGACCGGGCGCGGTGAATCATTCCCGCGCCCGGTGCCGATATGATCCCTTACAGATCCCGCCGCTCGAGCCGCTCCAGCAGTGCCAACAGCTTGTCCGCCGCGGCCTGCACGGCGGTTGGATCGGAAACGGCCGCTGCGGCGGTCGGCGGGCTCACCGTCACCTCGACCAGATTCACGGCCTCGTTAGGGTCAGCCTTGAGATCGTACATCTCCCATTCCTGCGGCTCCTTGCCTGACGGATCGAAATAACGCACGAGCTTGAAATCATGGGTGCGCACACAGCGGACATGGTTGGGTTGCTTCACCGATCCGAAGGTGAGATTTTCGACCGGGCCCTTGCCGCCCTCACCGCTGATCACTGAGGCGACCACCTCCTGATAGACAGCAAACTCCTCATAGCTGTGCTTCTCCTGCGCGGTACGCGATGGCGGAAGCGGCGCAGTGATCTCGTCGTCAGTGATGAACAGCACGCCTTCGCGCACACCGCCATCGGGCTCGATGATCGGGATTTCCACATCGTCGCCGCTGAGCGCGTTGAGGATGACCTCCGACAGGTCGACGCCCGGGAGCGGCGGCACCGGGCGGCTCTGGGCGAGCTTGGCGCTGTAGGTCCGGCGGGTGGCGGCATCGACCCCCGCCAGGCCGAGCACAGTCGGCAGGATGTCGATATGGCTGGTAAGCGCGTCGAGTTGCGCAGGCTCGGGCGCGACCACGCCGTCCGGGGTCGGGCAGGTCGTATCCTCGGCCAAGGGGAATTGCACGACGACCGGCACATGCAGCGCCTCCTGATAGGCCGTGTGCCATTTCTCGATCATCATGCCGTGCGCGGCGGCATATTCGCCATGGTCGGCGAGGAAGACGACGATGGTGTTGTCGGCCTGACCCGATTCCTCGAGCGCATCGAGCACCGCGGTGATGTGGGTGTCGACCACCGCGTGGAGCCAACCGTAGAGCTGGATGAACTGAAGGCAGTTGGTATCGGGATCATCGGAGAGCTGGAGCGGCAGGCAGCTTTTGAGCGACTGGGTTACCGCGGCCTGCATTTCCTGCTCGCGGAAGGGGTGGCCCGGAAGGTTGGTGCCGCCATGCGGCAGCGCGGCGGCAATCGCTGCGGTGGCGCCGCCGACAACGGTGTTGACGAGGTTGAACCCGCCCTTGGCGGCAAGCGCCAGCCCGACCTTATAGGCCATTTCATATTGGCAGCTCGGCTTGGTCGAGAGATTCTCATTCTGGGTCGGCGCGGGGCCGGCGCAATCCTGCGGAAAGCCGAGCGGGTTGAGCGGGATCTGGATCGACCCGGCGACCGGCGGTGGCGTGATATCGCCCGCCAGCGGCACCGTCAGCGGGCCGAAGATCGACTGGGTCGTCGGGGTGATGGTCTTCGGGCCGATGGTGATCGGCTGCGCATTGTCTGCGGGCAAGGCCTGGGCGATCACGCCGGGGTAGGTCGCGATGTCATGCGGGTTGGTGAAGGAAGCGACCGCGAACCATGGCGGGATGCTGCTCGTGTCGGGGCCGGTCGTCGCCGGGTCCTCGACCGCCATCTGGGCATAGACCCGGTTGTAATTGGAGGCGAGGCCCTGGCGCCGGATGAAAGCGCAGGCGCTGTCAGTGAAGCCGGCATCGCGATAGACGCCGAGATTATTCGCCTGGGCGCCGTGCGGCTCGGGATAGCTCTCCTCCCAATTGTCGAAGCCGTAGCGTTTCAAGGAATGCTCGGGCGGGTTGGAGACGTGCCATTTGCCGAAATAATGGGTCGAATAACCGGCTTCACGCATCCAGGTGCCGAGCGTCGGGATGCCGTCCGCGTCGAGCCAGGGGAAGTTGGCGCTGTCGCCGTTCTTGAACAGGCCGTCAGTCTGGGTGACGCCGGTTTTGGTGCCATATTGGCCGGTATAGATCGTCGCGCGGCTCGGCGTGCAGGCGCTGGCGGCGATGCTGTGGTTGCGCAGCACCACTGAGTTGCGGCGCAGGCGGAGCAGGCCCGGGAAATATTTGGCGTACGCATTGTCCGCGCGGACTTCACCCTGGAAGCCGAGGATCTGCTTGAGTTCCTCCACGAAGCCACCCTCGGCGCCATAAGAGAAGCGTGGAAAGCGATATTGGTCGCAAGTAATCAGCAGGATGTTGGGCGGCGGGGGTGGCGTGGGCG
>JBDTXU010000094.1:0-4428 GCA_040006055.1 Sphingomonas bacterium
ACTGGGGCGTGGTAGCAGACGGGAAGGTGCCGCACCGCGACTATGGCTATATCGCGAGCCTGCCCGGTCCCTCCGGCAATCGCATCCTGATCATCTCCGGCACGCGGGATCCCGCAGTGACGCAGATGGCCGAAATCGCCGCCGACCAGCAACAGCTGGAAGCGATCGATGCCAAAAGCGGCGGTAATGCGTTCGAGGCGCTGTTCGAGGTGCGGACGCTTGGCAATCTCAATCTCGGCAGCTCGCTCCTGCTCGTACGCCCCATGCACGCCGAAAGTAACTGACAGGCGAAACCTGGGCGGCAGTCTTCCTGATCAGCGGGGGCAGACTCAACGTCCCGGCAGTGTAACGCCGGACGGCAACGTTTCGTGGCGAGCGGGCAACCGTACATAACTGATGGGGCCGCCCCGACTGGTTCATCCTTCTCACTGACGGGAACGAAGGGGAGAAATATGAACCTATCCACGCTATCTTTCTGGCGAGCGAGCTCATGCCTCGCGATGGTACTGCCCGGCGTGGCGCAGGCGCAGACGAAGCCCCTGAACACATCGTCCGCCGACACGGCCGACGCCGTCGCCCGCGAGGATATCCTCGTGATCGGTCGGAAAATCTCGCTGACGACCAAGGGCGTCACCGGCAGCCGTCTGGGCCTGACATTGCTGGAGACGCCGGCGAGTGTCGCTGTGGTCGATGGCGACGAAATTCGCGCGCGAGGCGATGTCAGCGTGGTCGATGCGGTAACGCGCGCGCCTGGCATCACCACCGCGGCCAATCCCGGCAATGGCGGCACGGCCTTGGTCGCGCGCGGCTTCAGCGGCCAGGGGTCGGTGATGCAGCTCTATGACGGCATTCGCCTGTTTCCGGTGGCGGGTACGATCACCTTCCCGGCTGATCCGTGGAATATCGAGCGGATCGAGGTGCTGAACGGGCCCGCCTCGGTGCTGTACGGCCAGGGTGCGCTCGGGGGCGCGGTCAACGTCATCACCAAGCAGCCGAACGCAACCCATACCGAGGTCGAGGCCAAGGCCGGCTATGGTTCGCAGAATAGCTGGCATGTCGCCGCCGGCGCCGGCGGCCCGATTGGCGATACGCTCTCCTACCGGGTCGATGGCAGCTATCGCCGATCGGACGGCTATGTGGATCGCGGCGATTCCAGGACCCTCGCTTTGTCCGGCGCGCTGCGCTTTTCGCCGACCGAGACCTTCTCGCTGACGCTGCGCGATGACTATGCCGATCTGCGGCCAATGGAATATTTCGGCACGCCGCTCATTAACGGCCAACTCGATGCATCCATCCGCCATCGCAACTACAATGTCGCCGATGCGAGCCTGCATTATCGCGACAATCGCACGGTACTGACCGGAGAATGGTCACCGTCCGAGGCGATCAGCATCACCAACACCGCCTATCGGTTGACGAGCAACCGGCTGTTCAAGAATCTGGAAAGCTATTGCTGGATCGGCGCGAGTGGCGAGTGCCCGACCGGCTATAATTCCGGCTCCGACATCGATCCCGGCACGCCGGGCCAGATTTTCCGGACCGACAATCTCGGCATCGTCCATGATCAGACGCAGATCGGCGATCAGGCCAGCGTCAAGGTCAGCACGCCGATTGGCGGTTTCCACAACGATCTGGTTGTCGGGTTCGACTACAACCATATCAAGCTGACCTATTCGAACGACTTCGGATCGGACACGCAAGCCGATCAGGTCAATGCGTCCAGCTTCAATCCGGGTCTGTTCCTCGATACGCAGGGGATCGCGCCGCGCTTCCGGACACGGACGACCGAATATAGTTTCTTCGCTGAAGACCGGCTGCGCCTGAATGATCAGCTATCGCTGGTTGCCGGGGTACGCGACGAGCATGATCATGTTGAGCGGTCGAACATCATCTACGGATCGGGCGGCGCGACCAGCGATTCGCTCCTTTTTTCGAAGACGCTGCACAACACGACCTGGCGGATCGGCGGTGTCTACCAGCCGATATCGACGCTGTCGCTCTACGCCCAATATTCGACAGGCGTCGATCCGCTGGGCACGCTCACGACCTTCTCAGGCTCGCAGACCGCGTTCTCCAATACGAAGGGCGCCCAGATCGAGGCCGGTATCAAATACAGCTTCCTTGACGGCCATGGTACGGCAACCTTCGCTGCCTACAAGATCGTGAAGCGGAACCTGCTTGTGCAGCGGACCGCGACCAGCCCGATCCTGCAAGTGGGGCAGCGTTCGTCCAAAGGGCTTGAAGCATCGGTTTCGTTCGACCTGCCTCACGGCTTTGGCGTCGATGTGAACGGCACGGTGATCGAGGCCCGATATGATGATTTTGTCGCCGGAGGAACCAGCTACACCGGCAATGTCCCGAGCGGTATTCCGCAGACGTCGGCCAATCTGGCGCTGCGCTGGAACGCGTTCGATCGCTTCCAGGCGCGGACCGAATTGCGCTATGTCGGCCATAGCTATTCGGACGACGGCAACAGCTTTCGCGTGCCCGCTTATGCGGTCGTCGATGGCGGCGTCAGCTACGCATTGACGAGCAAAATTGCGGTCGAGGCGCGCATCTACAACCTGTTCGACAAGGATTATGCACTGACCACCTATAATGACGAGCAATGGATCCTCGGCCGGCCGCGTTCGATCGATGTCTCCATCCACGCCCGTTTCTGATCCCCGGGCCGCCGCGCTCGGCCATCGGCTGAAGCGCTGGCTTTACATTGTCCATCGCTGGCTCGGCGTTGCGAGCTGCGTCCTGTTTGCGATGTGGTTCGTGTCGGGGCTGGTGATGATCTATGTGCCCTTCCCGGCGCTCACCAGGAGCGAGCGGCTGGTTGGGCTGCCGGAGATCGACTGGAACCTGGTCCGCCTCCTTCCCGGACCCTCCCCGCGCGGGCCGGGGCTTGATACTCCGCCGCGTGTCCTGGTCCTCGAGATGCGCGGCGGGCTGCCCGTGTGGCGGGTTCGCGCGGATGGTGGCGGGGAGCGCACCATCTCGGCGCTGGATGGCACGCTGCAATTGCCGCCGACCGAGGGCCAGGCGCGCGCCATCGCCGAGCGTTTCGGCCATGGCTCGGCACTCGGCGTCGAGCGGGTCGAGCGCGACCAATGGACAGTGGCGGGCGGCTTTGACCGCCATCGCCCGCTTTGGAAGGTGGCGCTGGCTGGCTCCGGCAGACGCGTGCTCTATGTCTCCGGCAAGACCGGGGCGGTGGTGCTCGACACCGGTCGGTCGGAGCGCTTCTGGAACTGGCTCGGCTCGGTGCCGCACTGGCTCTATTTCACCGTGGTGCGGCAGGACAATGCGCTGTGGCGGCAGGTCGTGATGTGGGTTTCGGGGCCGTGCATCCTGGTGGGGGCGACCGGCTTCTGGATCGGTATCCTGCGCGCGCGGCTTGGTCGCCGGCGCTATCGAGGCGGTCGGATGACGCCCTATCGCGGATGGATGCTCTGGCATCATTGGGCGGGCCTTGTTGGCGGTGTCTTCCTTATCACGTGGATTTTCAGCGGCTGGCTGTCGGTCGATCCTTTCCGGTTGTTTGCGGGCGGCGGCGTATCGGCGGAAGCCGAGGCTGGCTATGAGCGCGCCGGTTGGTCCGGAACGCCGGATTTGGCGCGTCTCGCACGGCTGGCGCGCGGCGCGCGGCAGGTCGAACTGGCCTGGGTCCAGGGAAGGCCGCTGCTCGAGATTCGCTGGCCCGAAAGCACGCGGGTGCTCGATGCGCGCACGCTGTTACCGTTGGAGCCGACGATCGCGCCCGCGACGCTCATGCCCCGTGCGCGCATCGCCGGGATCGACCGGTTGGCCGCGCCAGACGCCTATTGGTACGAGGCGGGCGGTCTGCCGAAGCTGCCTGTCCTTCGCGTCCGGTTCGACGATGAGGCCCGGACCTGGGTGCATGTCGATCCGGCGACCGGCCGCGTTCTTGGCGACATCGATACGCGCGGACGCCTTTATCGCTGGCTGTTCGATCTGCTCCATAAATGGGATTTCAATCTGCTGACGCTCCATCGCCCGAGCTGGGACCTGGTGCTGTGGCTGCTTTCGAGCCTGGGGCTGGTCACGTCAGTGAGCGGCATCTGGCTCGGATGGAAGCGGCTTCGGCGGCCACGGCGCACCCAGGCGGTGGCGGCGACAGAGCAAGTGTAACGTTACTAAACCGTCGATTACTTGCCGCGCCGGGATCGCGGGTGGAGGGGAGAGGTGTGACGGCAAGGACAAGGATAGGGCTGGTCGCAATCGCGACCATAGCGATGTGCACCGCCAGCGCGGCGCTCGCGCATGATGTGGCGCAGGGCGACCGGGGCTATATCGCGGCGACAGGTGGGGTGCGGATCGGCGCCTTCTTCTACCTCGGCGCCAAGCATATGGTGACCGGTTACGATCACCTGCTCTTCCTGATCGGGATCATCTTCTTCCTGTACGGGCTCCGCCAGG
>JBDTXU010000095.1:0-5003 GCA_040006055.1 Sphingomonas bacterium
CAGGCCACCCGTCCGGTCACTTGGTGTCGTCGCCGACCGTCACCAGCGCCACGCGGTTGAGTCCGGCGCGGTTGAGCTCGCCCAACACCCGCATCACCCGGCCATAATCGAGGCCCTTGTCGGCCCGCAGAAAGACCTGAGGCGCCTTGGGGCCGTCCGGGCCAGCAGCCGCGCCGGCGCCGGCTTTCGAAACGATCTGCTGCAGGACGTCGGGCAGGATCGCCTCGGTGACCTCATCCTTGTCGACGAAGATCTTGCCGCCGGCCTCGATCGAGATCTGGACCGGCTGCTGGTCCTGGTCGAGCGCCTTGGCGCGGCTGTCGGGCAGATTGACCGGGACGCCGGCGGTGAGCAGCGGCGCCGTCACCATGAAGATGATCAGCAGCACCAGCATCACGTCGACCAGCGGCGTGACGTTGATATCCGCCATCGGTGCCCGCCGGCCGCGGCCGCGCTGCGAGGGGAGCTGCATCGCCATCAGATTTTCTTCACATCGGTCTCGAGCTGGCGGCTGAGCGTCGCGTGGAAGCTGTCGGCGAATCGGTTGAGCCGTGCCTCGATCTTGTTGGTGCCGTGGCTGAAGCGATTATAGGCGATGACCGCGGGGATTGCCGCGAACAGGCCGATCGCGGTTGCGAACAGGGCCTCGGCGATGCCGGGCGCAACCACCGCGAGCGAGGTGTTCTGCGCGCTGGCGATGCCTGAAAAGCTGCCCATGATCCCGAGCACGGTGCCGAACAGCCCGACGAACGGCGCAACCGCACCGACCGTTGCGAGGATGTTGAGGCGGTCGGCCAGCTTGTCGATCTCGCTCGCAACGGCCGAGCCCATCGCGGTCGCCAGCCGTTCGCGCGTGCCGTCGCGGTCGACCGAGCCGATCGCGGTCGATCGCCGCCATTCCCGGACGCCGGCCGAGAAGACTTTCGCCACCGGCAGATCGCTTTCGCTCTCGACCCGGTAAAAGGCGTCGATATCCTCGGCTTTCCAGAAATCGCGCTCGAACCGGTCGATCTTGCTGCGGGTGCGCCCGATCCGCAGCCCGAAGCTGATGATGATCGCCCAGGTCCAGATGCTGGCGAGCAGCAGGCCGCCCATCACCACCAGCACGACGATATGAGTCGCGGCCGGTGAAATGGTCGCGCTATTGGTATTGAAGAACAGGTCGTTCACGAATCGTCTTCCTCTTGATCCACCAGACGCCGGAACGCCTCGATCCATGCGAGCGGCTGGCGGGTCGGCCGGCCGGATGCCGACACCAATGCCGCCGTCACATCAGCTTGGCTTAATATCTCAGCCCCGCGCATGACTCTCTGATGAATATCGACGGATGCAGCGCGTATCTGTGTCAATCTGGTCACCACCACCAGCGCATCGTCGAGCCGCGCCGGGCGCCTGTAGCGGATCGCGAGCGCGCTGACCGCATAGGCGCCGCCGCCCGCCTCATGGACCGCGCGCTGGTCGATGCCCGCCAGCCGCAGCATGTCCGACCGGGCGCGCTCCATGTAGCGCAGATAATTGGCGTGATAGACGACGCCCGACAGATCGGTGTCCTCGAAATAGACGCGCACCGGGAATCGGTGCTGCTTCCCGTCGAAGCGGCCTTCGACCGGTTGATCCTCATGCGCCTGCACCATGGCGCGGTTCCTATCGAAGGGACCGCCGCGAAGGAACCCCGTTCGCCGCGCATGCGCCACGACTTGACATCAAAGTAACCTGTGGGTTACATGTAACCTGTGAGTTACACAGGGAACAGGAAATGACCAGTCAGACCGACCTTGCCGACCGTATTGCCTGGGGCCGCGCTCGCGCCGCCACGGTAATGGCCATGGTGTTTGTCGCCTCCCAGGGAGCGAGCTTTCGCGACGAGCTGCCGCTCAACCGGCCGCAGACCCTCCATCTCGCGGCCTGGATCGTTTGGGCGGCGGCGTTGCTGATGTTCCTTGCGGTGGGCGGCGGGCTGTTCCGCGGGGCGCGCATCCGCGCGTTGCTCAACGACGAAACGACGCTCGACCATCGCCGGCGGGCGCTGGCGCTCGGCTTCTGGGGCGCGATGGGCACGGCAGCTTTTGTCTATGTCCTCAGCTTCTACGAACCGCTTTCGGCGCGCGAGGCGGTGCGGCTGGTCGTGACCTTTGGCATCGCGCTCGCGCTGCTGCGCTTCGGGACGCTCGAGCGCAGGGCATTGAAGAATGGCTGAGCGGCTGCTCAACAACCTGAAGGACGAACGCGCCCGGCTTGGGCTGACCCAGGCCGAGCTCGCCGACCGAGTGGGGGTGAGCCGCAAGACCATCAATACAGTCGAAAATGGCGTGTTCGTGCCGTCTACCATGCTCGCGCTGAAGCTCGCGGCGGCGCTGGGGCGTAGCGTCGAGGAGCTGTTCCGGGTGGACGAAGGCTGAACACCGCTTATTGTCCCGCGCCATGACTGAACCAGCCCTGCGCATCCGCGGCCTCGCCAAAAGCTTCGACAAGCCGGTGATCGCGGGGCTCGATCTCGAGATCGCCGCCGGGCAGCTCTATGCGCTGCTCGGCCCCAATGGCGCGGGCAAGACGACCACGCTGCGGATGGTGACGGGTCTGACGAGGCCCGATGCGGGCACGATCGAGATCTTCGGCATCGATGCGCTGCGCAATCCGCTCGAGGCCAAGGCGATCACGGCATGGCTGCCCGACGAGCCGATGCTCTACGACAAGCTGACCCCGGCCGAATATCTCGCCTTTGTCGCCGGACTGTGGCGGATGGAGCCGCACTCGGCGGCGGGCGAGGCCGAGCGACTGCTCCAGTGGCTCGACCTGTGGGAGCAGCGCGATACGCGGTGCGAGGGCTTTTCGCGCGGCATGAAGCAGAAGGTCGCGCTCGCGGGCGCGCTGATCCACGATCCGAAGCTGCTGATCCTCGATGAGCCGCTGACCGGGCTCGACGCGAGCATGGCGCGCGCGGTGAAGGACGCGCTGCGCGCTCAGGTCGATGCCGGCAAGACCGTGATCGTGACCACCCATATCCTCGAAGTCGCCGAGCGCATGGCTGATCGGATCGGCATCATCGCCGGTGGCAAGCTGCTCGCCGAAGGCACCCTCGAGGAATTGCGCGGCCATGCCGGCACCGAGGGGATGACGCTGGAAGACACCTTCATCCGCCTGACGAGCGGCGTGTGAGCATCGGCGCAAAGCTTGCGCCGGGCTCGTTCGCCTGGCTCGCATGGCACGAAATGAGGCTGACCTGGCGATCGCGATCCAAAAGCGGCGTCACGCGCTGGATCGGCTATGCGATGGTGCTGGCCTGGTTCGGCTTTGGCTGCTTACTGGGGGTGATTCTCAAGGACCAGCCGATCCCGGCATTTCCCGGGCTCAGGACCGCGATCCTTTCCGGCAGCATCGTCGCGTTCACCTTCATGACCGCGCAGGCGATGATCGGCAGCCAGCGAACGTTGTACGAAAGGGGCGATCTCGCTTTGCTCTTCTCGGCGCCGATCGAGGGGCGGACGGTGCTGCTCGCCAAGCTGCTCGGCATCACCGGCACGATCGTGCTGACCTATGCGATCTTGTTGCTGGCGATCGTGGTTCCGGTCGCCACGCTCGGCCATCCGCGACTGTTTGGCATAGTCGCGTTGCTCGGCGCGCTCGCGCTTTCTGCCGCGGCGCTCGGCATTGCCCTCACGCTTGCACTGGCGATGCTGGTCGGTCCGCGCGCCGCGCGCACCGTCGGCCAGGTCGCGGCGGCCTTGCTTGGTGGCACGATGTTCCTCGTCTCGCAGATTCTGTCGCACAGCGAGGGTCGGCAAACGAGCATGGTCGCTGTGTTCAACCAGCTCCACGCCCGCGGCATCGGCGATACCGGGGTGAGCGCGCTGGCCGGGCCGGCGCCCTGTGCAAACTCACCGACCACGATCACCTCGACCGCCGCCGAGGCACCGTTCGGCGTGCGCGCGATCAGCGTGCGCCGGCCCTGGCGTTCGTTGGTCGCGAGCGTCAGCGAGGTCAGGAAGGCCCCCTGCTTGTTGCTCGTGACCGTGAAGCTGCCACCGATCCCGTCACCGAAGAGCACCGTGATCGCGGTGCTGGCCGGGAAGCCGTTGCCGCCGATGCCGAACGACGCTCCGCGGAACAGGCGATCCGACGACGTCGACATGGTCGCCGTGTACCGGCCCTCGCCGCCGACCAGCATCGTCGTGGCCTGTCCGGCGTCCGTGCTCACGGTCACGATCGCCGACCGTTGTCCACCGGTCTTGGGTGTGAACGCGACGTCGAGCTTGCACGCCTGCCCGATGTCGAGAAGGCCGCTACAGGTCGTGGCGGCGACCTTGAAGTCCGCCGGGTTGGATCCGCTGAGGACGGCCCCGGTGAGGTTCGCCGCGATGAAGCCGGTGTTGGTGATCGTGAACGACTGCGCGGCGGCGGACTTGCCGACGTCGACCACACCGAACCCGGCGCCCCCGTGGTCTGAGGCGAGCACCGGCTCACCGCCCGAACCGCTGAGCTTGGACGTCACCGCCACGGCGCCGAAGCCGCCCTCGGTGACCGCCAGCGTGCCGGTGACCGGGCCGGCCACGCTCGGCGTGAGGATGATGTGCACCTCGCACTTGCCGCCGGCCGGTACGGCGACACCCAGGGTGCACGTCCCGCCGGTGATCCCGAAGTTCGGGTTGGACGTCGAGATCTTGGCCGGCACGAACGCCGTCGGGCCGAGGTTGTTGACGTTGATGAACCATTCGCCGCCCGGATAGCCGACGGCCACCGTGCCGAGGTCGGCATCCGCGATCGAGACGTTCGGCGCCCGGTTGACGACGATGACGTGCGTCCCCGTGGATGCGGCGGGCGCGGCCGGCGCCGTCGACGCGGCCGGCGCCGACGCATCGGGTTCGAACGCACCGGCGGCGGTGGAGTCGAAGACGATCGTCCGCGCGTCGTTCGACAGTCGCGGTGCGCCCTGCGCCAACGCGGCGGGCGACACCCCGTCGCCTTGCATCGAGACACGCGAGACGGTCGTGCCGTCCGCCGCGGCG
>JBDTXU010000096.1:0-6864 GCA_040006055.1 Sphingomonas bacterium
CGCCAAGTTTATCGGCCAGCCGGATTGCCTCAAGCCGCGTGCCCGGCGCGAAAATGCCGTCCCGCAGCATCTGCTTCAGGGCCGCATAGCTGCGGTCCATCGCCTGGGCGGGACTCATGCGCCACCCTCTCGCTCCGCCTGCGCGCGGCGATGCGCGGCAACTGCCTCGTCCTGATCCGGGCGTAGCGCATCGACGGCACCGAGATGATCGGGAATGTCGTCACCCAGCAGGATCGACGGGCAGACGCCTTCGTAATTCCCGAGATTGGGGCGGTGCTGCCGGTAACCGACCAGGCCTGCGAGTTCCGGATCGAACTGGCGGGCAACGTGCGGCGGATAGGCGAGCCACTGATTCTCGTAGGGCTTGAGCCATCCGAGGCAGTAGCTGACGATCATGCCGCGTCGGGTCTCGATCGTGAGATTGGCGCCGGCGCCGTGCAGGGTCGAGCCAAGAAAGACCAGCGCGGTTCCCGGGCAACAGGAGGCGACGAGCGGCTCGCCATGACCGTCATCCTTCAGCGCCTCCGCACCATGTGTGCCGGGGTAGATCAGCGTTGCCCCGTTTGCGCGCGTGAACGAAGTCAGCGGCCACATCACATTGACGAGATATTCGAGCTCGCCCTTCGGTGCCGGCCACATGTCCTGATCGCGGTGCGGAAACTGCAGCGGTGCGCCGGGATGGATTTCGATCGCCTGGGTAAGGTTGAGCTGGATCGTATCGCACCAGCGCCCGAGCACATCCTCGACCAGCGTGGTGATCAAGGGATGCTGGACGAACGCGGCGGCGTGGACCGAGCGCTTCAGGAGGCTGCCGAATCGCTTGGTTCGCGCGCCGTAGAAATCGCCTTCGCAAAACGGGGTGGCGGCGAAGACGGGGTCGAAATCGGCGGCAAGTGCGGCGACCACGTCCTTGGACAGCAGGTCGGGCAGAAGGCACCAGCCCTGGTTGCGGAGCGCGTCGGAAGCGGCATCGAACCCGGCGGGCATCGAGGCTTGGGAGACGTGCGTCACGGCCGTCACCCTCTCGCGCCGGAAGCGCGCCTTTCCTGGAAATCGGGCGCGGGGACCGGCGACCAGATACCGCCGGCGGTCAGGCAAGCTGGCGTATCCGGTTCCACCGCGATCCGCAGTGCGCAGAGCATTGCGCCTTCATGCTCCGTCGGCAGGCCGAGCGGGCGGCAATCCCAGCCGAAGCTCAGGATCTGCTGAAACCAGCCCATTTCGGCGACGCCGGTGTAGGTCGCGATACCGTTTTCCAACGCGTGTTCGACGATCGCGGTTACGAGCTGGTCGCGGACCCGACGACGGTCGACCGCCCTCATGCCGCGGTCGAGGCAAAAACGCGTGATCTCCATGATCTCGGGGCCGCGCGGCGGCGTGCCCTCACACAGGTTCGGGAAGAGCGTGTCGAGGATGTGCGGCCGGGTGGTCGGCAACAATCGGGCCGAGGCCAGATGGCGTCCGTCGTCGCTCAGCAGGATTACGTACCGCGCATTGTCGTCGTCGAACTGGTCGATCTCATGACGGCCGTCGCGGACGGGCACATTCCACCGCAGCAGATCGACGAATACGCTCTTGCGCGCGGCGAACATCAGGTTGAGGGCGGCGTCGCCCGCGCTTCTCAGCGTTGTGTCTAGGACTTGTACCATTTGGGCCTCCATCGGGATGAGGCCTCCAATGTCGCGCCGGCAGTCGAGGCCGCCTATACCAAGGACTTGGTATGGCTATCGCCGTCTGCCGAGTTCAGAAAAGGCGATCAGGCCGTCCTGCAATGCCCTGACCGAAAGTTCGGCCTTGTTATGGACATCGTAGCGCTCGCGAGCATGCTTCAGATGCTGGATCACCGTTCCCTTGCTGATGCCGAGGATCGTTCCCGTCTCCCAATCGGTCTTGCCGCGCGTCGACCAGAGCACGCAGTCGCGCTGGCGCTCGGTGATCGGCCGCTCGAGCGGGGGCCATGCCTCCCGGATTCTGGTGATTCGCCGGGCGGCGTCGAACGCGATGCCGCCGAGAATCTGGGCAACCGAATGCAAATCTCGAGGAAAGATTTCTCCCTCGCCCATGGCGAAGGAGCAGGATCCGGTGAACTCACCCGGAACATGAGCGGGGACGGTGTATCCGTCGCCGATCCCGACGATCCGTGCCTGGGCAAAGACGCACAGATCGGCCGGGGTAAGCGTGATCATGCCCGGTATCGCGGACCAGGGAAATCCGTAGTTGGCGAGTTGGCTGGCGCGGTGGACCGGGTCTGAGCGTCCGAGCCGGTTTTCGTCGAACCAGTGCTGCCAGGCCACCGGGTAGTTGTGCAGCCTGATCGCCGGCACCGAGTCGACCCCGAAATCGATGTGATGTACCAACGCGAAATAACGGATGCCCATCGCGTTACAGCACTCGGAGAGCAGAATGAACAGTTCGTCCTCGCTTGACGCTGCGCGAGCATTCTCGACGAACGCGTCAGCGACCGCCAGTGTTGGCATAACGACCCAAACCGGTCGCAAGGGCGTTCCCACCGCTTGACTTGCGACTCGTCCTTACCTGGGCTTTCGGCAAAGTCGCTTCTCATGGCGACCGCTTGAGCGAGGTTTATCCTGCTGACTTTCTTCTGACTCAAATCTGCAAAGTCAAATAGATGAAGCGCTAACGAGAAAAATAATTTGCCCCCATTTTGGTCCGTTATTTCAACGTCGCGATATTGCTTTCCGAACGAGCGACTTGTTGCACCCGTTCCGCTGATTTCTGATCGTTCATCGATTCCAGGTACTGCCGCGTCAGCGTTCGGCAAGGCGACCGATGCCGCGGCAATCCGGCCCGACAGCCCGACATGCCGGCGCATGTGGATCAACGTCGAAACGAGACCCCAGTGTGGCTGATATTGCAGCCGTTGATAGACGTCAGGAATTCGATCCTCGACTGGGTCCCCATCGGTGCTGGCAGAACCGCACGTCCTTAGCCGACGGCGGCCGCTTGGTTAGCGACGATC
This sequence comes from Sphingomonas bacterium, assembly GCA_040006055.1. Taxonomy (GTDB): domain Bacteria; phylum Pseudomonadota; class Alphaproteobacteria; order Sphingomonadales; family Sphingomonadaceae; genus Sphingomonas. The sequence goes on from JBDTXU010000096.1 coordinate 2,981, forward strand.
GCATCGCGCCGTTCCTGGCTCATGCCGGCGACGTTCTGATCAGCCTCCTTTATCGCGTCCGAACGCGATTCAGCGGTCTCCGGTACCGCAGTGGAGCGGTTGTCCAGCGTCTCCGTCCGGGCACGCAGCGCGTCTGCGTTGTTCTTCATGGCGTCGGGACGCGTGTCGGCCGCGTTTTCCACACGACCGGCGAGTTTGTCCGAGGGTGACTTGCACATCCCGCCAGCGCTAGCGTGGAGAACGCAATCGCTAGGGTCATCGTCGTTTTCATCGACCCTCTCCCCCCGCCGGCGCTTCATGCCTTCGTGCAAATTCGATGGCTAAACGATGCCGCTGGCGGTGTTTGCGGGGGGTATGGCGGAGGAGCCTGGCGATAGCGAACACTGTCGAGCTTAGATAGATCAGCCCGGCTGGCACCCACATCAGCAGGCCGGCGAGTTGCTGATCGCCCAGCGGCTGCGATGCGTAGCTGACATAGAGTGGATTGGGCGCGAGCGTGATCAGAGCGGCGAGCAGATTGCCCTGCAGGCCGACCAAAGTGACGAGCAGGATCGCAGTGCCCGCATCGAGCCGCCGGTCACCGCTGGTCGAAATCATCCGCCAGAACACTGCTGCTGTGATCAGGAAAGTGAGATGCTCAAGCGTGTGGAGCTGTTCGTTGGCGAGTGCGTCCTCATAGAGGTGCGGCGCGTGCCAGATCCACAGGCCGAGCGCGAAGAGGCCGGCCGCAATGATCGGCGCCATGCGGTTCGAGCCGCCCGCCTTTACGCCCGGCGTGCGACTGACCCGGCGCCCGATCCAGCGCCGCGGCGCCATCGGCAGCGCGAACAGCGCCACCAGGTGCGTGTTCGACATGGCCATCAGCGGCGCGGCGCCGAGCATCAGCAGGAGATGCTGGAACATGTGCCAGGCGAAACTTCCGTCGGCATACATGTCGATAGGCGAGAACAATGCCGCGATCAGGACCGCAACAGCGCCGCAATAACATAGCGCACGGGGCCAGGGCGCGATCATCCTGCGCTGGACCGGAGTCATCCGCGCGCGCCCGATCGCATAGACGAGCACCGATGCGATCAGCAGGGCGAGCGCGATCGGCTCAATGTTCCAGCCGGCATGGGTCTCCCCGCCATGCGCCTGCGCCGCGCCCGGGATGAGCACCGCGAGCGCGGTGGTCAGTTGAAGGAAGCGAAACCGAGGCATGCCGACAGTGTGAAGATCGCTGTGAGCTGGACCACCACCCCTAGTCCAAAAATCGCGCTGGCGCACAAGCCGCAATAGGCGAGGAAGCGAGTGCGGCCCTCGCCGATCTCCTGGACGCGCTTCTGGCCACCTTCCTTCTCGTCTCGTGTGACGCGGAAATTGGCGATGGCGATCGCCATTCCGGTTATCGTCGCGGCGAGCGCGAAGAGGTTGATCGCCACCAGCCAGCCGCTCGGTGCGGACCCCGCGTCGCAGCCATTCGCGGCGATCATATAGCTTGCGATCACCTGGAGCGAAAAGGCACAGGGCGCGAGCGCGACACCCGCAATGACCCGCCATGATCGCAAGTTGCGCTTCCCCGGAGAAGGATGGCTGACGGCGCGTGCGAGCGGATGCAGGTCGCTCATGCCAGCCTCGGCGACAGATAGACGGTAGCGAAGACGAACAGCCATATCACATCGACGAAATGCCAGTAGAGCGTCACCAATGTGCGGTGCTGCTCATGCCCGGGGCCGATCCGGCCGATCAGGCTCCAAACCAGCAGCACGAGCAACGCCACCAGACCGATCGCAACGTGCGCGAGGTGGGTGCCGGTGAGGACGAAATAGATCGAGCTGTAGCTGTCGGTGGCCAGTGTGAACGGCTTGTCCGACCATTCCTTGAGGCTGATCGCGATGAAACCCGCCCCCATCAAAATGCCGATCGCGAGCGCGAGCCGCGCCACGCCGATCGCCCCCTTGCGTGCGCTGCGCTTGGCATATTCTAGGACGAAGCTCGACCCGACGAGTAAGATGGTGGCGGGGATCGCGAGCCGGAGATTGGGGGGGCCTCCGGTCGGCGGCCACGCCTGAAACCCCTGGCTGCCGAGATAGGCGTAGGAAAAGATTAGATAGGCGAAGAGGATACCCTCGGTCGCAAACAGGCACAGCATCCCCCACCACGGCGTGCCGACCCGGCCCATGCCGTGAACCGGCAGGCATTTGTCGAGGGTTTTTGCCTCAGCCATAGACACGCACCGCCTCGTCTTCCGCGGTATCGGGTTGCGGCGCGTACCACAGGATCAGGATGGCCAGCGTTGCCAGACTACCCAGCGCCGTGATCGCCACTGAATGGAGCAGCAACCCGCCGAACAGCGGCATCAGCGCGACCGAAAGCGCGAAGGGCAGCCAACTGTCGCCCGGCATCTTGAGGATCACGTCGGGCTCACCGTCGAGTGGCGTGACCGCCAGCGTCTCCTTGCCGCGATCGAGCAGGAAGCCTTCGTGAAACAGGCTCTTCTCACCGGTGTCGCCAAGGCGCTTCTCCCACAGCGGATGGCGCGAAGCGATCAGCGGAATCACCGCGAAATTATAGATTGGTGGCGGCGACGAGACTGCCCATTCGAGCGTCGGCCCGTCCCACGGATTGGGTCCGGCGGTGCGACCGTTGCGGATACCCAGCGCGATATTGATGAAGAACAACAGGATGCCGAACGCGAAAAGAAATGCGCCGATCGTGATGATCAGATTGGTCGTCGAAAACCCCATGTCCCCAGCATAGGTCCACACGCGGCGCGGCATGCCGAGCAGCCCCAGCCAGTGCATCGGCAGGAACGCGAGGTTGAACCCGGCGAACATCAGGCCGAACACCCAGCGCCCGAGCCGCTCATCCATCATCCGCCCGCTCATCTTCGGGAACCAGTGATATATCGCGCCCACCACGGCGAACAAGTTGATCCCGATCAGCACGTAATGCAGGTGCGCGACGATGAAATAGGTATCGGTCAGCTGCCAGTCGAGCGCGAGGCTGGCAGTCATCACCCCCGAGACGCCACCGATCACGAACAGCAGAATGACGCTGGTGAAGAAGAGGAACGGCACAGTAATCCGCGCGCGCCCCGTCCAGATCGTCGCTATCCAGGCAAATACCGAGATCGCCGAGGGGATCGCGATCACGAAGCTTGCCGCCGAGAAGAAGCTGAGCGCCAGCGTCGGCACGCCCGTGGCGAACATATGGTGCAGCCACACGCCAAAACCGACCACCATCGTCGCGACGGTCGCCATCGCGACCAAAGTGTAGCCGACGAGCGGACGGCGGCAGTGGACGGGCAGCGCGTCCGACACCATGCCCATCGCCGGCAGCACGATCGCATAGACCCAAGGGTGGCCGAAAATCCAGAACAGGTGTTGCCACAGCAGAGGCTGGCCGCCGCCGCTCACTTCGAAGAAATGGGTGCCCAGATTGCGGTCGAACCACAGAAACAGGCAGGCGAGGCTGACGGCGGGCACCGCGAAGAGGTTGGCGACGCTGGCGGTCATCGTCCCCCAAACGATGATCGGGAGTCGGTTGATCGACATCCCTGGCGCGCGCATTCGGAGCAGCGTCACGACGAAGTTGGCCGACCCCACGGTCGTCGAGATGCCGAGGAAAATCAGCCCCAGACAGTAGACGTCGATGTTCGGACCCGGCGAGAATTCCGAAGCGGTGTTGGGCACATAGGCGAACCATCCGCCATCGGGCGCCGCGCCAAGCGGAAAGCTCAGATAGAGGAAGATGCCCGCAGCGAGGAAGAGCCAATAGCTCAACGCGTTCATCCGCGGGAACGCCATGTCGCGGCTGCCAAGCATCAGCGGCCAAAGATAGTTGGAAAAGCCCGACAGGATCGGCAGCGCGTAGAGGAAGATCATCGTCACGCCGTGCATCGA
>JBDTXU010000097.1:0-4224 GCA_040006055.1 Sphingomonas bacterium
ATTGCCGGCGCTTCAGCTTGCGGAACAGCGGCAGGGTGCAGTCGCTCAGCACATAACCGTCGCGGGTGAAGCAATCGACCGCGACGATGCGGCTGGTCTCCGCTTCGCGCCGGTGGACGATGCGCCCGCCCTGCGCCAGCGCGTGGAGCACGCGCTGTTCGTATTTCGAGATATTCATGCGAAATGTCGGCCCCTGAAAAGGGGTTGAGGCCCGCGCAACCAGCGAGAAGCGGTTGCGCACGACGCCCGGCACCGGGATTTTCATCCCGGTCAGGCGATCAGCAGGCGACAATTCCAAACATATTCACTCCGATGGAGCGCGGTCTATATCGCCGTGTCGGCGGAAGCGTCAATTGCGGGCAGCGTCGGGCGCTGTCCGCTTCGTTCCCAGATATGGCGCAGCGCGCGCCCGAGCATCGCCGGCAGGCCGGGGCGGACCAGCAGCCAGTCCCGGATCGCAGGCCCCTGATGCGCGCCCATCTCCTGCTTGTAGCCGCTGTCCCCGGCGCCCCAATCGACCCGGGTGACCCCAACCGCCATCGCCCGCATCAGGTTGCGGTAGTTGAGCAGCTTGCCGGGGGAATGATCGGCAAAGGCCGGATCATAGCTGTTGGCGATCGCATAGGTGAGATCGCCGGTCGCGAGATCGAACGAGAAGGCGGCCGGCGCGGCATCGACCCTGAGCAGCGCCGCCGACATCATCGCCGCCAGAACCGGGTCTTGCGCCGCGATGCGCCAGAAACTGCCGTGTCCGGTCGTGGTGAACTTGGCGTCGCTGCCATCCGTACGAGCGGCGATCCAGCTCTTCTTCTCGATCGCGGCGAGTGCGTCGAACGTTTCCTCCGTCCAGTCAGCGCTGCTCAGGAACTGCCAGTCGAGCTTGCCATGCTCGGCCAGATGCTTTTCATGGAAGCGGTTCTTGCGCAGCGTTGAGGTGCGTGGCCAGTCTCCGTCGATGCGCACCGCCGCCAGATCGAGCAGCCAGGAATCGGCGACGAATCGGTCAAGCGTGGCCCAGCCCTTTGCCCGCGCCGCCGCGAGCAGCGGCTCGAGCACGGGATCGCCATCGCAGATCGGGCTGACCCGCAAGGCGTTGACCTCGCGCCCAAGCCCATCGACCAAGGCATTAAAGGCCCCCTGCCCCGCCGCTTCGCTCGCCGGGAAGCTCCGGAACGGCCAATAGGACCCGGGCACCGCCGCCAGCCGCGCCGGCCCGGGGCCGAATCGCACCATCGGCATGGCAATCACCGGTTCTCCGTCATGCTCCACCAGCAGCGTGCGCGCTTCGCCGCCATAGGCGATGAGCGCGGCGGCGTACCATTGGAAGCGAAGGAAACGATGCGTTTCCGGCCCGGCCTCGGCAACCAGGTCGATCGCGCCCGAAAGCCCGTCGAATACCGATGCGCGCGTGATCGGCGGCAGGCGGGTGAATTCTGCGAGCAGCATCGGCTTGGTCATGGCCGATCGTTACGTGGCTAGCGGTTACCAACCGGTTCGCGCTTGACCCTTTGGCAGCGAAGACCCCACAATCGCCACGTGCAATATTCTCCCGCCGTCACCACGATCGCCCAGACGATCCAGCTATCCCTCTCGCCGGTCTTCATGCTGGCGGGCATCGGGGCGTTGCTCAACGTTCTGGCCGGGCGGCTCTCGCGCGTGGTCGATCGCGCCCGCCAGGTGGAGAGCCTCCACCCGCGCTCGACCGGGCCCGAGCATGACCGCCATGTCTGGGAGCTGCGGCTGCTCGACCGGCGCATGTCGGTGATCAACGCGGCTTTGGTGCTGGCGGTGTCCAGCGCGGTGATGACCTGCCTCGTTGTTGCCCTGCTGTTCGTTGCCGAGCTCGCCAAACTCCATATCGGCACCGTCGTGGCGCTCTCCTTCATCCTCGCCATGTTCCTGCTGATCGCGGCTTTGGTCTCGTTCCTGATCGAGGTGCGCATGTCGCTGACCGCAATTCATATCCGGCCGGAATTGCTCGAAAAAGACGACGGGTGAACCCGCGCATCGAGAAGCGATTACTGCAGGCGATCCTCGCGGCCGCTTGCCTGGTGCCGCTGATCACCGGCGGCTGGAGTATTCTGCACGGCCCTGGCTTTCTCGGCCATCCGCCAGTGATCCCGGTCGATCTCGACAGCCATTTCCGGTACATCTCGGGAATCTTCCTTGCGGTCGGCATCGGCTTTGCGAGCTGCGTTCCGAGGATCGAGATCAAGGGCTCACGCTTCCGGTTGCTTGGGGCACTGGTGATCATGGGTGGGCTCTCACGCATGGTGTCGCTGATTGCGGTCGGCACGCCCTCGAAAGGGCATCTCTTCGCCTTCGCGATGGAGCTGGGCGTCGTGCCTCTGCTGATGCTGTGGCAGGCGGGGTTAGCGAAACGGTGGCGCCAGAGGCGCTAATCCACCCCTGGATCGACTTCTATCGCGCGGATCAGCGCGCACCCTCCAGCCCGGCGCCCGCATCGGCAAACGGGAGATAGCGCGGTGCGACGCGGGCGTGGCTTGCCTGCTCATAGGCATATCCCGCATCGAGCACCGCCTGGTCGCCCCAGGCGGTCGCGATGAAAGACAGGCCGACGGGAAGCCCTTTCACCAGCCCCATGGGCACGGTCAGGTGCGGATAGCCGGCGATCGCGGGCAGTTCGCTTGCGCTTGGGCCGCTGAAATTGTCGCCGGAGACGGTGTCGCTCAGCCAGGGCGTGCCATAGGTCGGCTCGACCAGGATGGTGGCGTCGGCTTTTTTGAGCATCGCGTCGATCCCCTCGGCGCCGGCCAGCCGAAGCGACTTTGCGCGGGCGCCGAGATATTCGGCATCGGTGAGGCCACGGGTCTTGGCCGCGTCGAGGAAGATCTCCTGGCCGAAAAAGGGCATCTCGGCCGCCTTGTTCGCCTCGTTAAAGGCAACGACCTGATCGAGCGTGCGCGTCTTCACCGCGCCCGGCGTGGTTGCGAGATAGGCGTCGAGATCGGCCTTCAATTCGATCTTGAGCACGTCGAACTCGGCGTCGCCGCGGCCGCCGTCCTTGGGCGCCTCGACATCGACCATGATCGCGCCCTGCGCTTTCAGGACAGCGAGTGCCGCTTCGTAGCGCGTCTTCAGCGCTTCGGGCATCTCGGGGTGGAGGACAGCGATCCGCTTGCCCTTGAGCGCATCCGGCGAGAGGCCGGCGGCGAAGTCGCGCCGGTATTTATCGGCGTCGCGCGTCGCCAGATCGGCGAGATCGGTGGCGACCATGTTCGAGAACAGAATCGCGACATCCCTTACGCTGCGTCCCATCGGCCCCGGCGTATCCTGGCTGTGGCTGATCGGCACGACATGGGTGCGGCTGACCATGCCGAGCGTCGGCTTCAGCCCGACCAGCCCGTTCATCGAGGACGGGCAGACCACGGAACCGTCAGTCTCGGTGCCGACCGCGACCGCCGCGAAGCTCGCCGCCACCGCCGCGCCCGATCCGCTCGACGACCCGCAGGAGGTGCGATCGAGCGCATAGGGATTGCGCACCAGCCCGCCGATAGCGCTCCAGCCGCTGATCGATTTGGTCGAGCGGATATTCGCCCATTCGGAGAGGTTGGTCTTGCCGAGGATCACCGCCCCGCCCTTGCGGAGCTCGGCCACGACCGGCGCATCGCGGCCGGTGCGGTTGTCCTTGAGCGCGAGGCTGCCGGCGGTGGTCGGCATGTCGCTCGTCTCGATATTGTCCTTGATCAGCACCGGGATGCCGTCGAGCGCGCCGAGCGCCTTGCCGGCCTTGCGGCGCGCATCGCTGGCGCGCGCTTCGGCAAGGACGTCGGGGTTGAGCGCGATCACAGCGCGCAGACTGGGGCCCTTGCGATCCATCGCTGCAATCCGCGCGAGATAGGCGCGGGTGATGTCCTCGCTCGTCGCCGTTCCCTTCGCCATCATCGCGTCGAGATCGGCGATCGAGGCTTCCTCGACCCTGACCTCCCGGGCGAAGGCGGGCGCAGCGAGCGTGGAGCCGATCAGCAGCAGAGCGAAGGCGCGCATTGATGGTCCCCTGTGCCGATGAGCCGGATCTTCCGGGCAAATCATGCGGGAGAGCGAAGTCCGGAACAAGCCTGTCCTGCGCGCAATAGAGAGAGAGAGAGAGAGAGAGAGAGAGAGAGAGAAGCGATCGAGTTGAATCAGGCCTGCGCTTTTCGGCCTGGCCCAGATATGAAAAGAGGCTGCCGGGTCCGAAGACCCGGCAACCTCCTGACATGG
>JBDTXU010000098.1:0-7912 GCA_040006055.1 Sphingomonas bacterium
TCGGCGGTATAGGTGACGACGCTGGTGGCATCGCCGTTGAGCAGCGCGTTGATGTTGGCGATCGTGCCGCTCAGCGTGACGAGGCCGGTGTCGTTATCGGTGATGAGGACAGAGGTGCCGCCGGCCTCGAGATGGAGCACGCCATAGTCGACGCCAAGCGTGACTGTGACCTGGTGTTCGCTCGCATCGGCGTCCGAAACCGAGAGGCCGCTATTCTTGATGTCAAGCGCGACCTGTTCGGTCGCCGCATAATTGATGACTGGCGTAGTCGCGACTGGCGCATCGTTCATCGCGGTGACATCAATCACGACGTCGGCGCTTCCTGTGTCTGATCCACCAAGCGCGTTGCCGCCACCATCGACCAAGGTGAACGACACGGTGCGCTGGTCGGTCGAGGGGATGTCCGAGCTGTTGGAGAAGGCGATATTCTCCATCGCCAGCTGGACTGCGCAATGACAGGCATCGGCGTTGAAGGTAATGACCAGCGGATTGCCATTGTCACCGCCGCTGAAGCTGCCGACGATCGTGCCTTCATAGGTTACGTCCGTGCCGGACACTCCAAGCTCGCCCGGGCCGGTGCCGATATTGTTGATCGTCAACTGATCGTCGCTGCTGCCGTTGGCGGCGAAGGTGATGGTTAGGGTGGCGCCATCGAAACTGCTATTGTCGTCGGTGAGCACTGCGTTCGGCGCGAGCGTCAGGGGCGAATCGCCCTCGCTGAAACTCGCGGCGGCGTCGTTGCCTGGCGAGAAGGTATCAAGGTCAAGCACCGGCGCATCGTTGACCGACGCTACCGTCACGGTGACGGTTCCTGAGTCAGTCCCCCCGCTACCATCGCGGGCGACATAGTCGAAACTGGCGTCGCCGTTGAAATCGGGGTCGGGCGTGAACGTGACGGTGCCATCGGGATTGAGCACCACCGATCCGCCGGATATGGCAGTGACGCTATCGATCACCAGCGTTTCGCCGGGCTCCACATCGTCATTGCCGAGGATATCGGCGGCCGCATAGGTGACGGGCGTGTCTTCAGTCGCCGCGAGATTGTCGTCCACCGCCTCGACAGCGGCGGCGATCACCGGGGAGATGGAAGCGATTTTCGGATCAGCGGTCGAGGCGAGCCCGCCGAGTTCGACGCTCTGCCCGTGGATATGCAGATCGACCGAGCCGGGGAAGTCCGCGGCGGTGATGATCTTCAGCCCTTCGGTGCCGGAGGCGAGCCCGCCCAGGAAAATTGCATCGCCCGGATCGGCGCGGTCGCCGCCCGCCCGCGCATCGACGATTCCAGAGGGCGGGTCGATCAGGGGCGTGTCAGCGACGGGGTTGACGATGATGGTCGCGGTCGCTTCGCTCGATTCCGCCTCATTGCTGTCGATGGAGATATAGCTGAAATCGGCGCCGCCGCTCGAATTGGCATCGGGGACGAAATACAGGGGCAGCGTCCAGCGACCGAGGCCAATGTCGAAATTGGAGGCGCCATAGTCGTCACCAATCGTGACCGGATTGGCGAGTTGATCAAAGAGAGTGCCGTGCACGGGCAGGCTGTTCAGGCGGAAAATCGCCGCGATGCCGTCGGCATCTTCGGTGTCAAAGGCGGTGAGGGTTATGGTAATCAGCCCGGCGTCTTCATCGCCGACGGTCGCGACATCGTCCGCCACTGGCACAGTGTTCGCCATTTTTATGCCCCCCGGATGCCGTAATCCCGCGCCCCCGGCGGATCGTTACGGACCTGAATAACGCAGTTAATTAATAAAGCGACTCGAGTCCATGCCAAGCGAGGCGCGAACGCCAGCCGAACGCCGGTGTGCGTTTCCCCTCACCGATCGCGAGATTTCAACCGCCATTTCCTATCGCGCGAAAAGCCTCTAAGGGGCGCCGATGGCATCGTATAAAGAACCCTCCTTCAAGGACCGCGCCGCGCTTTCCGCGCAGGCCAAGCAATCCGCACTCGAAAAACTCAAGGCAAAGGCGCCGATCGATCCGGCGGTCGCCGCCGAGCGCGCGGCCGCGCGCGCCGCGAAGGAAGCCGCCGAGGCCGAGAAGCGCGCCGCGAAGAAGGCGGCGATGGAGCAGGCGAAGCTCGACAAGATCGCCAAGGCCGAGGCCGCGAAGCTCGAAGTCGAGCAGCAGGCCGTCCGCGCAGAGCTGACCGAGGCCGAGAAAAAGGCGGCGCGCGACGCCCGTTACGCGGCCCGCAAGAAGCGCAAATAACGCGAGGCGCGGGCCGCTTGGTCCGCGCTCAGTTTTTTCAGTCGAGCGCGCCCCGCAGCACATTGGCGGCGTATTGAAAGGCCGTTTCCGAAGGGATGCGGTCTTCTTCCTGCGTCATTTCGTCCACCGCGAAGCCGATCTCAACCGAGAGGCGGAGGCGCTGCCACAGCTCGTCGCGGTCGATATCAGGCATGTGCCGCGCATAGGCCTCAACCAGCCGGTCAGTGACATAGCGGTGCGATTCGACCCGGATATGGACAAGCCGGGGCGAGGCGTGGAGCGCGCGCAGGATCCAGACCGCGCCGGGCTCGCTCGCGGTGACGGCGGCGGTGTCGCGCATCAGATCGACGATATGCGCGCTGAAGGCGTCGGGTCCGCCGTCCTCGTTGCGCTCGATCCATTGCTCGAGCACGACATTCTGCCGATTCATCAGTCGCCGGGCGAGCGCCTCGAGCACGGCATATTTGTCATCGAAATAGCGATAGAGCGCGGGCGGGGTCAGCCCGGCGCGCGCGCAGATCATGTTGGTCGAGATCGCGTCCATGCCGACTTCCGCCAGCAATTCGCCAGCCACGCGCAGCAACAAATCATAGGTCTGCTGGGATCGCTCCTGCCGCGGCAGAGGCCGCGACGGCGTGGCCAGATCGGATTGGGTCGCCTTCATGCGGGCCACTTACGCCGCGCGCCTTCGGAATTGAAGGCCAACAACAATTAAAGTGCTGGCCAAGATACACGCGGCACCCATCCACAGGACATTGCCGAGCTGCTTTTCGTCGACCACCAGCGATGCCAATAAGGGGCCAAGGCTCGAGCCGATGAGCTGGGCACCGCCGATCAGCGTGGCGGCCCGGCGCGTCGGGTCGGCGATGATCACCAGTTCGAGCTGGAACGGCATGATGAACATCCAGAGGAAGCCGAACATGGCGGTGGCAGCAAGGAATAGCGGTGCCGCCGGCCCGTTGCCGAATAGAGCGAGCAGCACGAGATTCATCGCAGCGACGGTCAGCACCACCCAAAACGCCTTCACGCGCCCGACGATCAGCGTCGCGAGGAGCGCGCCTGCGACCTGCGCGCCGAGCCCGATCGGCACCGCCAGCGCGACAGCGCCTGAGTCGATTCCGCCCCGGATCGCGAGCGGTTCCAGATAGACCCACAGGCCGACGACAAAGGCGAGGTAAATGAGGACGCTGACCAGGGCTGCCATACCCGCGCGCGGGGGCAAGGCCGTTATTTCCTCGCCGCGTTCGAGCGGCGGGTAGCTGCGCGGCAGGAATGGCAGGCAAAGCAGGGCGATCAGGCTGATGCCACCCAGGGCGAGGAATCCACCATGCGCGCCGGAAACGGGGATGACGTTCGCAAGGATCGCCGCGACGCCGAACTGCGCGAGCGTCTGGGTCATGAGAAAGATGCCCGCCCAGCGTTCGGGCAGCGCCGCACGGGCAATCAGGCCGATCGTGATCCAGATCAGCACGCCGCTCGCCAGCCCCGCGACGACCCGGGCCAGCATGACTTCGCCCCCCGACAGCGAGGGCGTCATGTAATTGGCCATAACGACCAGGAGCGTTGCCGCGGCCGTGATCGTGCGAAGCCGGACAGGCTTTATCAGCAACCCGATCCCGCCCGCCGCCAGCCCCATCGCGAGCAGTTCGATCGTCGCGGTAAGGCCTAGCTGCGCGTCGCTGAGCCTGCCTTCCCTTGCCAGCGCGCCGAGCAATTGCGGCTGGAGGCCCGCGATCAGCACGCCGACGATCCCGACGATCATCACCGCTGAGATCGACGATGCCGACCAGCGGCCCGGGCTCATCGCGCGCGGCCGCGCGCGGAGACGGGCCAGATCTCGATCAGCGTGTTGTCGCGAACGACATGGTAGAAATCATAAAGGTTCACCGTCGGGTCGCAGTGCGGCACGATCAGGGTGACGCGCCGGCCGATCGGCAATTGGGCTTCGGCCCCGATCAGCGCTGAATGCTCGTCGCCCATGAACAGGAAATGCGCGTCCGCCGGCGCGCCGTCCGCGATCGACGGCGAGCCGCCATCGGTCGAGAGCGACTTGAAGCCGGCATCGATCGTCGAAAGCCCCGGGCTATTCGCGCTGACCACGCTCGCGTCGACGAACAGCGACGTTTCGAATGGCGCAGCGCCGTCGCCCGTCAGGTCGCAGTCATTATATTGCCGGTCCATGAAGACATAGGAGCCGACCTGCAGTTCCGTGAACACGCCGAGATCGAGATCGATCGCGTGGGTGCCCGTGCCGCCGCCCGTCACGATATCAGGCGCGAACCCGGCTCCAGTGAGTGCTGCGATCACGTCGCTGAGATAGGCGGTCCGCTCCTCGATCGCGGTACGGCGCGCCGCATAGTCTTCGATATGCTGCTGGAGCCCGCAATAATATTGGAGTCCGCGATAGCGCAGCCCCGGCTGCGCGGCGATTGCCTGTGCCAGCGCAACGGCCGCATCGGCCGAGGTGACGCCGGTGCGGTGGATGCCGGGATCGAGATCGATGAAGACGCCGAGCACCTGTCCCGCCTCGGAAACTGCATGGCCGAGTGCGGCCACATTGCCGGGATTGTCGACAGCCACGCTCAGCCCCTCGGAAACGGCGTTGAGCGCAATCAGCCTGGCGATCGCCTGTGGCGTGACCACCGGGGAGGTAATGTGCAGTCCGGCGATCCCGCCCTCGGCCAGCGCTTCCGCCTCGCCGAGCTTGGCGCAGCACAGCCCGACCGCGCCTGCTGCTATCTGGCGACGGCCGATAGCGACGCTCTTGTGCGTCTTGGCGTGCGGCCGCAGCTTCACGCCGCGCGCTTTCGCCAGCGCGGCCATCGTCGCGATGTTGCGATCGAGCACCTCGCGGTCGAGCACCAGCACCGGCGTGTTGAGCGCCGCGCGGGAGCCTTGCTGGCCGATCAGCGGAGCATGAAGCGCATAATCGTCCATCAGGCGAACAACTCCGAGAGATGAGGATTGAGGAACTTGCCCGAAGGATCGTGCAGTCGCCTGACCGCCCGATATTGCTCCGCCTGGGGATAGAGCAGGTCGACATCCGCGCGGCTGAGTGTGTGGCGTTTAGCCCAATGCGGCCGGCCGCCATGCGCGCGGAAGATCGCCTCGGCATCGGCAAAGGCCTCTTGCCAGCGCATCTTGTGATATTGATGCATCGAGATCGAATTGCAGGCCCCGGCATTCATCGGGCTCATCCAGATATCGTCGCCGGCGACCAGCCGATATTCGAACGGGAAGGCGACCGGCTGGCGCTTGCGGCGGATACACGCGATCACCTCCTGCAGCGCAGCCATGCCGGCTGCCTCTGGCACCTCATATTCCATCTCCTCGAACAATATGGTTCGGTCGGACGGGAAGATCAGATGGGCGGGCCCGCGCCGGCTATTGTTCAGCGATTGCCGCATGATCAGTCGCTGCAGGCTCGGCGTGAGGACGGGGAGGGTCTTGCAGATATTGCAGATCCGGCGAAAGGCCGTCTCCTCGATGTCCGTCGTCGAGGCCGGCGGGTCGCAAGGGTCGGTTATGTCGAGCGTCTTGAAGATCGCCAGGTCGGCATAAGGGAACACCCAGAATTCGACATGGCGGTGCTGATCGCACAGCTCGGAGAAATGCGTCGCGAGCTCGGCCAGCGGGCGTTTCTCGACGCGCTCGACAAGGTGATAGGCGGGGATCACATCGATCTCGATGTCGAGCGAGATACCGAACAGGCCAAGCGACAGGCGCTGCGCCTCGAACAAGTCGGGCTCCTCGGTCGGGCTGACCCGGATCACGCTGCCATCGGCGCGCATCAGCCGGAAGCTCCGCACCAGCGTGGCGAGCGAGCCGAGGCCGCGCCCGGTGCCATGGGTTCCGGTCGAGGTCGAGCCGGCGAGCGACTGCGGATTCACGTCTCCCTGATTGGGGAGCGACAGGCCCTCTTCCCAAAGCGCCGCGGTCAGCCGCTTGAGGCTCCAGCCGGCCGGCGCGGTGATAGTCTTGCGATCGGGCGCGACCCTGAGGGTACCCGGCATATTCTCGAGATTCACCAGCAGGCCATCGGTAGCGCAGAGCGGCATGAAGGAGTGGCTGGCGCCTGTGGCGCGCACCTTGCCCGCAGCCGCGACCTCGGCAGCCAGTTCAGCCTCGCCCTGCGGACGCAGGATGCGCTGCGGTGTGGTCGTCACACTGCCCGACCAGTTGGACCAGGCGTTCACCAGGTGCTTCCCGTCGCCGCATCGGGCCGTGTCTCGACGGTGCAGGCGCCTTTCAGCGTGATAATCCAGTCAGCGATCATCGCGACTCCTTCCTGATGTTCCAGAGAGCGGCCCAGCTCGGGCATCATTTCGCCCGGATCGGTGCTCGCGAGCCGATAGGAGATGATCGAGCGCTCGGGATGGCCGGGCACGATGTCGAAGGGCCGGTTGCCGGTGCCGCGGCCCGCCGCGACCGGCGGCTTGCATGCACCAATCAGCCTAGGATCGAGCGTCTTCGCATCGAGCCACAGGCCGGAGGTCCGCGCCGGGCCATTGGCATTGTGGCAATGCGCGCAATTGACGTCGAGATAGGCGCGGGCGCGTTCCCCGATCGCCGCTGCGTCGTCCTGCCAGTTGGCGTCGCGCGGCACGTCAGCGCCGGGAAGCTCCTTCAGATAGCCGATCGCGGCGAGCCGCTGGAGCTGGTTGATTTCGCCCCCCGGCCCGCCGAACGGGCGGTTGAGGTGCCGCGCCTTGAGCCCGATCGGGAAGAGCTTGCGGTCGTGGAAATCGGCGGTGTGGCAGCCCGCGCATTGATTGGCGTTGGGCACTGAATAGACGAACGGCGTGTGCTTCGCCCCATCGACGAAATCGAGCGGGATGTCCTGGCCGGTCCGGTCGAGTTTCGCCTCGGTCTGATCGGTGTTCCAGACATAGGGCAGCGCCTCCCAGCCATTGGCGCGCCGAACCAGCAGCCGGGTTTCGATCAGGCGGACATGGCGGAGATCGAGCCCATCGATGCCGCGCTGATAGGTCGCGGGCGTCATTTTGAGGACGGTGGTGCTCTCGCCCGGATTCGCCGCCGAATTCGGCACTGTGTAGTAAAAGGTCTTGGTGACGATGGTGCCGACCGGGAAGTCGAACGCCTTCTCCGCATCATATTTTGCCGCCGTACCCTTGGGCATCCAGACCGTCCGCCATTTCTGCGCATAGTCGCTGAACAAAGGCGTTTGCAGTTCATAGGTGACCATGCCCTGGTGCGGCGAGATCCGTCCGTCCTTCACCGTGAACAGGCCCCAATCGGCGAGCGATTCAGGGTTGTCGGTTGCGTGGAAGGTCACCTCATTGGGTCGCTTGGCGCAGCCAGCCAATAACAGGATGGCCAACAGAGCGGCCAGCAAGCGGGTCATGATGGGCTCACTTGTCCCCGGTCATGCTGGCGGGGAGCTTGATCTCCGGAAGTCGGGCCTTGGGCGCGCAATCGGCGACCTGCATATGCGGGTGGGCGAGCTTGCCCGGCAGATCGATGTTCAGCATTTTCGCGGCACCGTTCTGCACGCAGATCCCGGCGTCGGCGATCTTCGGATTGGTAAAGCCGTCCCACAGCACGTCCGGAAGCCTGCCGCCGCCCAGCGCCATCAGCGGCGCGAATTTGGCCGGCGGCTTGTCGCCGCCGCCCGAGAAGCGGTTGCCCGCGACATAGATGTTCTCGGGGAATGGATCATAGGCCGCGGCGATGCCGTTCTTGG
>JBDTXU010000099.1:0-3742 GCA_040006055.1 Sphingomonas bacterium
GGCGCCGCGCCCGCGCTCGATCAGGACAATGGCGACATCATCGTCACCGCGACGCGCCGCGCCGAATCGAGCAAGGACGTGCCGGTCGCCGTCACCTCGATCTCGGGCGAGAAGCTCGCCGTGCTGAACGCGAGCGGCCTCGATATCCGTTTCCTCTCGTCGCGCACGCCGAGCCTGCAGATCGAATCCTCGTTCGGCCGCACCTTCCCGCGCTTCTATATCCGCGGCCTCGGCAATACCGATTTCGATCCAAACGCCGCGCAGCCGGTTTCGGTCGTCTATGACGATGTCGCGCTCGAAAGCCCGATGCTCAAATCCTTCCCGGTGTTCGATCTGGCGAGCGTCGAAGTGCTGCGCGGACCGCAGGGTACCCTGTTCGGCCGCAACACGCCGGCGGGCGTGATCAAGCTCGATTCGGCCAAGCCCGACGACAGCAGGCCCGGTGGCTATGCCAGCGCATCCTGGGCGACCCATGACACGATCAACGCCGAAGCCGCGGTGAATCTGCCGCTTGGCGGCGGCTGGGCGTTCCGCGCCTCGGGCATCCTCCAGTACCGTGACGACTGGGTGACCAACACCGCGCCGACCGGCGGAGCGGACAAGAAGCTCGAAGGCTATCGCGATGTCGCCGGCCGCGCGCAGCTCGGCTATTCGAGCGCCGATTTCAATGCGCTGCTGAATTTCCATGTCCGCGATCTGGTCGGCACCCCGCGCGTGTTCCGGGCCGGCCTGATCAAGTCGGGCAGCAATGACTTCTCGGTCGGCTTCGATCCGAGCAAGGTCGCGCTCGATGGTTACACCAGCCAGTCGCTGACCCAATGGGGCACCAATCTGCGCCTCGACTATCATTTCGAAGGCGTCGGCACGCTCTATTCGGTGACGGCGTTCGAAAAGGCCAAGGTCGAGAGCACCGGCGATATCGATGGGGGCGATAACTATTTCAACCCCGGCCCACTGAACAACGCGTTTTTCCCCAGCAATACGGGCGGCGTGACGCGTCCCGAGGAGTTCAGCCAGGAGATCCGCTTCGCCAGCGACGACATGAATGGCGTGCGACTGCTCGGCGGCGCTTATTATTTCCACCAGAAGCTCAATTATTCCGAGTTCGACTATACAAATCCGCCGACGACGCGCGCTGCCAATCTTGACCAGGATATCGAGCACCGCGACACCAACGAGAATTACGGCGTGTTCGGTTCGATCGAGTGGAAGGCGCTCGACTGGTTCACGTTGCGCGCCGGCGTTCGCTATTCGCATGATCGCAAGGACGACAGGATCACTGGCTATGGCCCTGGATTCGCTATCAGCGTGCCGAATGTGGGCGGTGTGATCGTGCCGCTGCGCGCCGTTGCAAAGGCAAGCAACGTCACCTGGGATGTGAGCGCGACGGTCGCGCTGTCGAAGAACATCAATTTCTACCAGCGGGTCGCAACCGGCTATCAGGGCCCGGCCATCCAGGACCGCGTGACCTTCGGCAGCGTGCAGAATGTCGCGAAGAAGCAGACCACGATTTCGGGCGAGGCGGGCTTCAAGGGCAGCTTTGCCGACGGCAAATTCCGGTTCGATATCGACGGCTATCTGTGGAGCACCAAGGATCTGCAGATCACCGCGGTCGGCGGGGTGACCAACTCGGCGCATCTCTTCAACACCAATGCCATCGGCTCCGGCTTCGAGGCGGAGTTCGAGGCGCGGCCGATCCCGGCGCTGATCCTGACCGCAGGAGGTAGCTACAACTTCACCAAGATCACCGATCCAAACATCGCGGTTGGCAAGTGCGGCGCGGTCGGCTGCCATGTGCTCGACCCGCTAAATGCCGCGGGCAATGCGCTGATCTATGGCAATCCGTTGCCCCAGGCGCCGAAATGGGTCGCGAACATGACCGCGCGTTACGGCGTGCCGATCGGTGACGGCGAGGCGTATGTCTATACGGATTGGGCGTATCGCAGCACGATCAACTATTTCCTGTATGACGCGACCGAATTCCGGGGGCGGCCACTGATCGAGGGCGGGCTCAAGGTTGGATACAAGATGCACAACGGGATCGAGGTCGCCGCGTTCGCGCGCAACATCACCAACCAGATCCGCAGCATCAGCGCGATCGACTTCAACAATCTGACGGGGATGATCAACGAGCCCCGGATCATAGGCGGCGAGGCGAAGTTCAGCTTCTGATCTCTTCCTCGTCATGCCGGACTTGTTCCGGCATCCATGCCTCCGCAAGCGCTGCAGCCGTTGCGTATGCGGAGCGATGGACCCCGGAACAAGTCCGGGGTGACGAAAGATGCCAGGATGAGAACGGCCGCCGCCCCGCAAGGGGTGGCGGCTTTTTCGTTGTCATGGGTGTTTCGACACTGGCCTGACGCGATTCCGTGCTAACGATCGCTACCGAACTCCTGCCGCACTGGAATTGCCGTATGACTGATCCCTTCACCACCTGGTCACGGCTGAGCTCGGCATGGTTCGAGATGGCGCAAACCGGCGTGAAGGCATCGCGCATGGTGGAGACGTCGCGGCAGATCGCCACAGCGCGGACGGACATGATCAGCACAGCGATGCGCACGCCGCTGCAGGGCGATTATGCCGAGCTGGGGCGGATGGTGCCAGAGAAGATGGTCGCGTTCGGCAAGGCGGCGAGCGTTGTGGGTGACGAATGGCTGTCGATGCAGACCGCGTTCATCGCCGAAGCGCAGGTGGCGACGGCGATGACCTTGCGCGGCCGGCCGCCGACCGCGGCTGAATGGGCCACCCAGGCGACGCGGAGCGTGGCGTTCACCACCCGGACGGTCGAACGGCTTGCGGGACTGGCGGGGCTGGCACTGGCGCCGATCGACGCCACGGTGAAGGCCAATGCCCGGCGGTTGAAGAGCGCGAAGCCTCGCTGAAACGCCGGCCCTGCGTCTTTCCCGACTGACGGCCCGTATCTGCCGCATCGGAGCGCTTTCCCCTGCCATTTGGGTCCGTAGCGGTGCCAGTTCCCGGCACCAGCCCGGGGTGGTAGGGTGAGGCGAGCCGACTCGATCACGAAGACGGCGACCCAGCGGAGGCGACATCTATGGTCACCCGATATCCCCAGTACCCTCGCCTCTGCCTGGTCATCGCTTTGGGCTCGGCGTGGCTGACGGCGCCTCCGGCTCTGGCGCAGGCTGACCCGGCGGCGGCGCTCGACCAGTTCTCGCGGGCGGCGACGGGAACCGGGCCGGGCGCGGCGCTTGCCCGCCAGCAGATCCGCAGCGGAGACCTGACCGGCGCGGCGGCGACGCTCGAGCGGGTGCTGATCAACCATCCAGATGCCGGCGAAATCCTGCTGCTCCATGCGAGCGTGCTTTGCCGCCTCGATGATCCCGACGGCGCGCGGCTCGAGATCGATGAAGTGCGCGGCCGGTCGATCCCAGGCCCGGCCTGGGCCGAAGCGAATGCGGCCTGTGGGCCAATCGGACGTCCGGGACGGGGAGGCTGATCATGACCAACAGGACAGGCACGCGGGCACGCTTCCTCACCCTCGCCATTGCGCTATCGCTGGCGGGTACGGCGATCGCTGCGGGGCAGCCGCAGATCGTTGGCATCAACGCAGCGGTGCTGAACAATGTGCGCATCCGCAGCGCCGGGGCGCCCCAGGCACATGCAGCACTGGTACGGCAACGCGTCGCGCTGAACGACGAGGTTCAAACCGGCGGCCGGAGCCAGCTCCAGGTGCTGCTGCTCGACAAAACGACCTTCACGGTCGGTGCCAATGCGCGGCTGA
>JBDTXU010000100.1:0-8436 GCA_040006055.1 Sphingomonas bacterium
CGAGCTGCACCGAACGCGCGAACGCAGCCGTCGCCGCCTTGTGCGCGAAGGCATGGGCGAGCTGCATGCCGTTATCGAAGAACGCCTGCGCCTCGGGGTTGAGGTGCGTGACGGCAAAGCCGCCGCCACCATACCCCGGCATGATCTCGGGAATGCGAGGGGGCAGCGCATCGTCCCCACCGCAGATGGCGACATTGGCAAGGAGCGCGGAAAGCGGTGGCGTCATGGCACCATCGCTCACGGTTGCGGGCAACAGGGCCAGCAAGACCAGGCACATCCAGGCGCGCATTCGACTTTCCCCGTTTCTGGCCCCGTAGCGGGACCATAAAGCAACACTATTCGCCCTGCCACAGCGATCCGCTTGAGAAGAGCGCGCGCGGCGTCTAAGTCGCGAGCATGACATCGACCAACGACATTCGCCGCAGCTTTCTCGACTATTTCGAAGGGGAGGGGCACGCCCGCGTTCCGTCCGCACCATTGGTGCCGCACAACGACCCGACGTTGATGTTCGTCAACGCAGGGATGGTGCCGTTCAAGAATGTCTTCACCGGCCTCGAGACGCGGCCCTATTCGACCGCGACCTCATCGCAGAAATGCGTTCGCGCCGGCGGCAAGCATAATGATCTCGACAATGTCGGCTATACCGCGCGCCACCATACGTTCTTCGAAATGCTCGGCAATTTTTCGTTCGGCGATTATTTCAAGGAACGTGCGATCACGCTCGCCTGGAATTTGCTGACCAAAGAATGGGGCATTCCCGCCGACAAGCTGACCGTCACCGTCTATCACACCGATGACGAGGCGTTCGACCTGTGGCGCAAGATCGCCGGCCTGCCCGAGAGCCGCATCATCCGCATCGCCACCAACGACAATTTCTGGTCGATGGGCGATACCGGGCCGTGCGGGCCCTGTTCGGAGATTTTCTACGATCATGGCGACCATATTCCCGGTGGCCCTCCCGGAAGCCCGGAAGAGGATGGCGACCGGTTCGTCGAGATCTGGAACCTGGTGTTCATGCAGTTCGACCAGGCGGCGAGCGGCGAGCGCACCAGCCTGCCGCGTCCGTCGATCGACACCGGCATGGGGCTGGAGCGCGTCGCGGCGGTGCTGCAGGGCGTGCACGACAATTACGACACCGACACGTTCAAGGCGCTGATCGCCGAATCGAGCGCGCTGACCCATACCCCGAGCACGGGCGCTACCCAGGCGAGCCACCGGGTGATCGCCGACCATCTGCGCGCATCGGGCTTCCTGATCGCTGATGGTGTGTTCCCGGCCAATGAGGGGCGCGGCTATGTGCTGCGCCGGATCATGCGGCGCGCGATGCGGCATGCGCATCTGCTCGGCGCCAAGGATCCGCTGATGAACCGGCTGGTGCCGGCGCTGGTCGCCGAGATGGGTGCCGCCTATCCCGAGCTGGTTCGGGCCCAGGCTTCGATTGAGGCGACGCTGCTGCAGGA
Source organism: Sphingomonas bacterium (assembly GCA_040006055.1). Taxonomy (GTDB): domain Bacteria; phylum Pseudomonadota; class Alphaproteobacteria; order Sphingomonadales; family Sphingomonadaceae; genus Sphingomonas. Next base: position 1,461 of record JBDTXU010000100.1, read on the forward strand.
GGAGACCCAGTTCCGCCGCACGCTGACCAACGGGTTGCGCCTGCTCGACGAGGCGACTTCGGTGATGACGCCGGGTGCGGTGCTCGCGGGAGAGACCGCGTTCAAGCTCTACGACACGTTTGGCTTCCCCTATGACCTGACCGAGGACGCGCTTCGGGCCAAGGGTTTCGGGGTCGATCGGGCCGGTTTCGACACGGCAATGGCCGAGCAGAAGCGCGCGGCGCGTGCTGCCTGGAAGGGCTCGGGCGACCGCGCCTCGGACGAGATCTGGTTCGACATCGCCGAGGAATCGGGCGGCACGGAGTTTCTCGGTTATTCGGCGGAAGAAGGCGAAGGCGTGGTGATCGCGATCGTCAAGGACGGCGCGCAGGTCGAGCGGGCAAAGGCCGGCGAGACGGTGGATATCGTCACCAACCAGACGCCCTTCTACGCTGAGAGCGGCGGGCAGGTCGGCGATACCGGCAGCGTCAGCAACGAGGGCGCACACGGTTTCGTCGAGGATACGCGGAAATATCTCGGACGGTTGTTCGCGCATCATACGCGGATTGAGAAGGGCGAGATCGCGGTCAGCGATACGCTGACGCTGGCGGTCGATCACGGCCGCCGCGGGCAGATCCGCGCCAACCACAGCGCGACGCATCTGCTGCATGAGGCGCTGCGCCAGCGGCTCGGCCTGCATGTCGCGCAAAAGGGCAGTCTGGTTGCGCCCGACCGACTGCGCTTCGACTTCTCGCAGCCTAGCGCGATCGAACCCGGCGCGCTTTCGCTGGTCGAGGCTGATGTGAACCATCATATCCGCGAGAACAGCCCGGTTTCGACACGACTGATGACGCCCGATGAGGCGATCGAAGAGGGCGCGATGGCGCTGTTCGGCGAGAAATATGGCGAGGAGGTCCGCGTCGTCTCGATGGGCCGCGACGGGCAGAAAATCTATTCGCTCGAACTGTGCGGTGGCACCCATGTCAGCGCGACCGGCGATATTGGTCTGTTCAAGATCATCGGCGAAGGCGCTGTGTCGAGCGGCATCCGCCGGGTCGAGGCGCTGACTGGCGAAGCGGCGCGGCAGTGGTTTACCAACCGCGACGAGAAACTGCGCGAGGCGGCCTCGGTGCTGAAGGCGACGCCTGATGAGGTGCCGGCACGCGTGGCTGCGCTGGTCGAGGACCGGCGCCGGCTCGAGCGCGAGCTGGCCGAGGCGAAGAAGGCGCTGGCGCTTGGCGGCGGCGGGGCTTCGGCGCCGGCCGGGCCTGAGCAGGTCGGCGGGGTCAATTTCGTCGGCCAGGTGATCGACGACTTCGATGCCAAAGGCCTGCGCGGCGCTGTCGACGAGACCAAGCAGCGGATCGGCTCCGGCGTGGCGGTGATCGTTGCGGTGAATGAGGGCCGCGCCTCGATTGCGGTTGGCGTCACTGAGGATCTGGTGGCGAGCTACAACGCGGTCGACCTGCTGCGCGCCGCAGTTGCGGTGCTGGGCGGGCAGGGCGGTGGCGGCCGGCCCGACATGGCCCAGGGCGGCGGACCCGACGGGGCGAAGGGCGGCGAGGCGATCGACGCGATCAAGGCTGCGCTTGAGGCACGGCGCGAGGTGGGCTGACGGATCGATCGAATCGTCAGGCACGATTGCGCATGGACCAGTCGCTTTCGGCGGGGTAGCTTTCGGCATCAATCGTCGCGAGGGAACTCCAGGATGGGCGGATTGCAGGGCCGGGTCGATGGTTTCGCGCTCGCAAGGTGAGCTTGCCACGCCGGGGCGCCCGGCGCTGCGTTTCGGGGCGCTCGCCCTCGGCGCAACGGCATTTGGCGTGCTCTGCGTCGGCGCATTGAGCATCGGGGCGGCAAGCATCGGCGCGTTGCACATCGGCAGGACGCGCATCCGCAAGCTGCGGATCGATCAGCTCGAAGTCGGCCGGCTCATCGTGACGGACACTGTGGAGCGGCGCGAACCCTGACCGGCGGACATCCGAATCGCGCTTACGCGCCGACCTGCTCGGGCCAGGCGAATTCCAGCTTCGCCCGCCCCGTTTCCACCCCCTCAGCCGAGAAGCGCCGCTCCAGGATGACGCCGCGACCGGCCATGTCGATCGCGACGACCGTGCAGCACCGCGTGCCGTAAATCGGATTGCGGATGAAGATCGGGGAGTGGTTCGGCTCCTGCGGGACGTCGGACGGCGCGAGCGGGTCACGGCCGATATCGGGCAGCACTTCCTCGCGCAGGCCGTCGAACAGCTTCTCGGGATCAGCGGCATCACCTGTGATCCAGTCGAGCAGCAGCGATTTGAGGCGCATCGTCTTGGGCCAGGGTTCGTCGAGCCTGCCGTTGGACAGGCCGTATAGCCCGGAGGCGAGCGTGGTGCGGGCGGCAGCGGGGCGGTTGGTGATGAAGCAGGCGCCCTGCCGGTCAGCGATGATCAGGTTGACGGGGTTGAATGCCTCCAGATCGGCCGTGCGGGGATCGGCATAAGTGCCTGTGCCCGCGAGATAGTCGGTTACCAGCACGCCACGCGACGCGAGATTCGGGTCCGGCGGGGCGAAGCCGCGCAGATTGGTGACGACGGCGAAACGACCCTGCTCCGACACGCCTAGCCAGGTGCCTCCCGATTGCAAATCCCGACCGGCGAGCAAATGGGCCGGCTGCTCCCAGCGCTCCAGCGGTTGCGCCGGGCGGGCGTGATATTCGTCGCGATTGCCAGCGGCCAGCAGCCGCCAGCGGGGATGCGCTTGCCACGCAAAGGCCAGGACACACATGGGGCGCGCTTTAGGATGGTGCTGTCGGATCGCCAAATCCGTCCGCGCCTGGTTTCAGCTCATCGCCAGCACCAGGTTTCGCACCTGCGGATAAATCTGCTTTTCCCATTTGCTGCCCGAGAACAGGCCGTAATGGCCGACGCCGGGCTGGAGGTGATGGCGCTTCAGATGCGGGCGCAGGCTCGAGCAGAGTTCATGCGCGACCGATGTCTGGCCGACCGCGCAGATATCATCGCGTTCGCCTTCGACCGTGAGCAAGGCGGTGCGGTGGATCGCCGAGGGTTTCACCAGCCGACCGCGATATTCGAGCAGCCCGCGCGCCAGCAATGCCTGCTGGAAGACCCGATCCACCGTTTCGAGATAGAATTCAGCGGGGAGATCGAGCACCGCGAAATATTCTTCGTAGAAATCCTGGATCTTGGCGGCTTCAGCGTCATTGCCGTCAGCCAGCAACTGGTAGAGCAGGCGATGCTGCGAGGTGTGGCGATCCATGTTCATCGCCATGAAGGCGGTCAGCTGCAGGAAACCGGGATAGACGCGCCGGCCGGCACCGGGATAACGCCACGGCACGCGGGAGATCAGCTTTTCCTCGAACCATTCGATCGGCTTGCTCATGGCGAGATCATTGACCGCAGTCGGCGCGATCCTGGTGTCGATCGGGCCGCCCATCAGGGTCATGGTGCGGGGCTGGGCCGGGTTCCTGTCCTCAGCCATGATCGCCACCGCGGCGAGCGCCGGTACGCAGGGCTGGCACACAGCAAACAGATGCGAGCGGGGGCCGAGATGCTCGAGAAAGGCGATGACGTAATCCACATAATCGTCGAACCCGAACGCGCCTTCAGCCAGCGGCACGTCACGGGCGTTCACCCAATCCGTGATATAGACATCATGATCGGACGAAAGCTGCTGGACCGTGCTGCGCAGCAGCGTGGCGAAATGGCCCGATAGCGGCGCGACGACCAGCATCTTGGGCTGCGGTGTCTCGACATCGTCCTTGGCGAAGTGGAGCAGGTCGCCGAACGGCAGCGCCATCACCACCTCCTCGCGCACCGAGACTTCGCGGTTGCCGACCATGACCGTGCCGATGTCGAAAGCCGGGCGACGATGGGTGACGCGGGCATTCGCGGCGACATCGATCAGCGCATACATGCTCCGCAGCACCAGCCAGGTGGCGGACATCGCCTGAAGGCCGGATGACCTGTCCCGCATCGCCAGTGCCGCGCGACCCGTTCTGCGGAACGGGGTCATGCTATCGGTCCAGGCCTGATACAGGCTGTACAGCATCCGGTAATGGCGCTCCCTGACAGGAAGGCCGCCTCTGGCTCTTCCATTTCCGGCTGGATGGTGCATTGTTTGCTGCACCGCGTCATGGAAAAAATGCATGCGCGCAAAACAGCTGGGGAAAAGCGATGGCCAGGGCGCTGCTGACGATCTCGAGCAAGACCTATTCCTCTTGGTCGCTGCGCGGCTGGCTGCTGTGCCGGCTCGCCGGGCTCGAAGTGGACGAGCAGTCGATTCCGCTCAACGATCCGGCGGCGCGCGCTGAATTGCTGCTGCTGTCCCCCTCGGTGCTGGTGCCCCGGCTGACCCATGAGGGCGCGAGTGTGTGGGATACACTCGCCATCGCTGAATATCTGAACGAGCTTTACCCCAAGGCTGGGCTCTACCCAGCTGACCGGATCGCGCGGGCGCATTGCCGCTCCGTATCCGGGGAGATCCATTCGGGTTTCTTCAATCTGCGATCAGCACTGCCGATGAATTTGCGCGCCGAACACAAGACCTTCCGCATCTTCGCGGGCGCGCTCCCCGATATCGAGCGGATCGAGACGATCTGGGCGGAATGCCTGTCGCGCTATGGCGGCCCGTATCTTTTCGGCGCGGCGCCGACGGTGGCGGACGCGATGTTCGCGCCGGTAACGACGCGCTTTCTCACCTATGAGGTGACGATGACGCCGATCACAGCCGCCTATTGCGCGACGATCGCGACATGGCCGCCGATGGCGGAATGGGTCGCGGCGGCGATGGCGGAGCCGGAGGAGATGGAGGAACTGGACGTCGAGTTCTGATGGGGCTGAGACGTTACAAATCCGCCTTCCGTGCGCGCCTGAGCCGGGGCAGTCGCTCCATATCGGCCGCGCCCTTGATCTCCTTGCGCAGTTCGTCGCGCTTCTCGTGGATCGAGGCGATCACCGGACCGACGGCAACGCCGAGATCGACCAGCACCGCTTCCGACAATTGTAGTGAGCTCTCCAGCGTTTCGGGCACCGCGTCCGTGGCGCCAGCGCGGTAAAGCTCGGCGGCGTGGGCGGTGTCGCGGGCGCGGGCGACGATCGTCAACGCCGGCACCCAGGCGCGAACCCGGCGGGTGAGCTGGACGCTCAGCACCGGATCGTCCATCGTCAGAATGAGCGCATCGGCGCGGCCGAGGCCAAGCTTGTCCACCAGCTCGGACCGCGCCACATCGCCGAAGATCACCGGATAGCCCTCGGCCCGCGCCGCCTTAACCGCATCGATATCGGCCTCGACCGCGATGAATGACTTGCCGTGGATCTTGAGCATGTCGGCGACCATCCGGCCAACCCGGCCAAAGCCGATGATGACGGTGCCTGGGCCTTCAAGCGGGATTTCGGTCTCAGCTACCGCACCGCGCTGCTCGATGCGGCGCGCCACTCTCTGCCCGATCCAGGCGAGCAGGGGCGTGATCGTCAGCCCGATCGCCGTCACCGTCTGCCAGAAGCTTGCGGTGGCCTGGGTGATCAGCGCCGCCTGCGCCGCAGCGCCGAGCACGATCAGGGTGGTTTCGGAGGGGCTGCCCATCAGCACGCCGGTCTCGGCCGCGACGCCGTTGCCGATGCCGGCGAACTTCAGCAGCCCGAAGGTCACCGCCGCCTTCACCACCACCACCGCGGTGATTGCCACGGTAAGGGGCATCCAGTTGGCGAGGATCATGCCGAGATCGAGGCCCATGCCGACGGTGATCAGGAACACGCCGAGCGCCAGGCCCTTGAACGGCGCGGTCATCACCTCGACCTCGCTGTGATAGTCGGTCTCGGCGATCAGTACGCCAGCGAGCAAAGCGCCGACGATCGGCGACAGGCCGGCCGCCGTGGTCGCGAGGCTGGCGACGATCACCACCAGCAACGAGGCGGCAAGGAAGAGTTCTGGGCTCTTGGTCCGCGCTGCCTGAGCGAACAGGCGTGGCAGCAGGACGCGGCCCCCGATGAACATCGCGGCGACCGTCAGCACGCCGCGCCCGATAACGCCGAGAATCGGCACCCAGCCATCGCCGGAACCCGGGCCGAGCGCGGCGAGCGTGAAGATGATCGGGACGAGCGCGAGATCCTCGAACAACAGCATCGCAAAGGCTGAGCGCCCGACCGGGCTGCTCGTGCCGGCGATCGGCAGCACCAGGGCGGTGGAGGACAAGGCCAGGGCGAAGCCGAGGCCGATCGCGCCGGCCCAGCTCTGCCCGGTCAGATGGATGGCGAACCCGATGATCAGGCCCGAGCCGATCAGCTCGGCGGCACCGGTGCCGAACACCAGGCTGCGCATCGACCAGAGGCGCTTCAGCGACAGCTCGAGGCCGATCGAGAAGAGCAGGAGGATGATGCCGAATTCGGCAAAGGGTTCGATCGCATGTGGATCAGTGATCGTGATATAGTAGAGCCAGGGATAATCGCGGGCGAGTGCACCCAGGCCGGACGGGCCAACCAGGAGGCCGACCAGGATGAAGCCGATCACCGGGCTGATCTTCAATCGGGCAAAAGCCGGGATCACCAGCCCCGCCGCGCCGAGGATTACCAGCGCATCGCTGAAGCCCTTATTATCCAGTCCCAAAGCCATGACGGTACCTAGCCACAGCGAAGGAGGTTTGTCAGCCAATGACTGATACAGATGTGGTGATCATTGGCGGCGGGCCCGCGGGAATGGTTGCGGGGCTGTTGTTTGCGCGAGCCGGCGTAAAGACGCTGGTTCTGGAAAAGCATGGTGATTTCCTGCGCGATTTCCGCGGGGATACGGTTCACCCCTCCACGCTGCGGATCTTCCACGAGCTCGGGATGCTCGAGGATTTGCTGAAGCGGCCACACAACAAGGCCGAGGAGTTGAACGGACGGATCGGCGGCAAGCTAGTGAAGATCGCCGATTTCCGGCATCTCAATGTGCCGGCGCCGTTCGTCGCGCTGATGCCGCAATGGGAATTCCTCGATTTCGTGGCCCAGGCCGGGCGGCG
>JBDTXU010000101.1:0-6260 GCA_040006055.1 Sphingomonas bacterium
CGGTCGCCGTGATCTGCGAGGGGTTGCGCAGCGATCTGGTGATGCGCGGGATCGATCAGTCGAAAATCCTCGTTTCGCCCAATGGCGTCGACCTCGACATGTTCGGGGCGCCGCTCCCGCCGGACCGCGAGCTCGCCCATTCCCTCGGCCTCGACGGCGCTGAGGTGATCGGCTTCATCGGCAGCTTCTATGATTATGAAGGCCTCGACGATCTCATCGCCGCGATGCCGATTCTGGTCGCCTCGCGACCGACCGCGCATCTCATCCTTGTCGGTGGCGGCCCGATGGAGGCCGCGTTCAGGGCGCAGGCCGCAGTCTCCCCGGTTGCGGACCATATCCGCTTCATCGGCCGCGTGCCGCATGACGAGGTCGATCGCTATTACAGCCTGATCGATATCCTCGCCTATCCGCGCAAGCGCATGCGCCTGACGGATCTCGTCACGCCGCTGAAACCGCTCGAAGCGATGGCGCAGCGCCGCCTCGTTGCCGCATCCGATGTCGGCGGCCACCGCGAGCTGATTCGGCATGGCGAGACCGGCACCTTGTTCCCGCCGGGTGACCCCCAGGCAATGGCGCGCAGCCTCGCCGGCCTGCTCGCGGATCGGGACATTTGGGAGCAGCGTCGTACCCGTGGCCGCGCCTTTGTTGAAACTGAGCGGAATTGGTCTATCAACGTCAGTCGTTACGCGCCCGTTTACCAAAAACTAACCAAATCTATGGCATCCGAGAACGCATGGACTTCACCGCCCGCCGTCAGCGCCTGAATATACCTGTCGCGCCGCTCGCGGCTGCGCTGGTCGGCGGCGTCACTGCGCTTGCTTTTACCTTGATGCCCGTTGGGATCCTCGAAGATTTCGTGCTCGATAGCGGCGTCGCTACGATCATGCGGGCAGCCGAACCGCCTCTGGGCGTCACCGCCCGCGCGGTACTGATCCTGGCCGGCGGCGGCGGGATCGCCTTGATCACATGGTTCACGCTGCTCCTGGTGCTCGGCGCACGCGCGATCGTCATCCAGCGGCCGGGCGAAGACGGCGAAGAGCCACCACTCGTGCTGCGCCGGGCCGATGCCCATCCCGATGCGCCCGCGCGCAGGCCGCTGTCCGCGACTCGCGATCTTGGCACGCCCTTTCTCGAAGTCCGCGCCGAACGTCCGATCCATGTCACCGCCGAAATGCCCGAAGAGGCAGTGCAGCCCCCCGAAGCGGTGCAACCCGAGCCCGCGCCCGCGTCGCTTCTGATCGAGCGCGCTATCCCGGCCGATCTCGATACGCCGCTGGCCGCACTCGATCCGGAAGCCATCCCGGCTTCGCCAGTCGCCTGGTTCCCCAAGCGCGCAACCGACTTCAACGCCCCGCGCCCGCAATTTGGCCCCGCCCAGCCCGCTACCGAGCCTGTGGCCCCGCCCGTCGCGGCGAATGCCGATGCGAGCCGCGAGGCGCCCGGCAGCTGGTTCCCGAAACGGGCGTCCCCGATCAATGCGCCGCGCCAGCAGCTGTTCGATCCCGGCGAGCGCTTCGAGACCTTCGAGCTGGCCCCTCTGGTCAATAGCCCGGCGCCGGCACCCGCATCTGTGCGGGCAGCCGAGCCGAACCCCGAGCCTGAGCCCGTGTCACCCCCGACATCGATTCGCCCAGGCGTTTCCGCGCGAGTCGAGCAGGATCCTTCCGCCAGCATTCACGCCCTGCTCGATCGGCTCGAGCGAGTCGTCGGCCACCGCGAAACCGTCGCGCGGCCGCTCCGCCCCGCTCCCATTGCCCCAGCGCGTCCGGACAGCCTTCAGGAAACGCTGGGGACGCTACGCCGCCTCGCCTCCAGGGGCTGATGCTCATTCCTCGACGGTAAGCGCCTCGAGCCGGATCGTCGCAAACCCGTCGGCCCGCCGGACTGACGTTACAACGACATCAGCGACCAGATGGCTGCGGATCGGCAATTCAGCCTCGGGCAATTCCGTCAGCCACCCGTCGAGCGCGCCCGATTCGCCGGCTTCCAAAGTCACTTCATGGCGCGCCCCGGTGAAGGTTGCGCTCGCCCAGCGGGTCCAGTCGGACGCGCTCAACCGCACCGAACAGCCTGCTCGCTTGGCATTGGCCTCCAGCGCGCGAACCAGGGCGGTGCCTGGATCAGGGCCGCGGCTCATTGCCCCGAGTCCTGTTTCCTAGCGCCCTGTTTCTCTGACTGGCTCTCGGCGCCCCGCGCGATAAACGCCTCGATTCGGCCGACGACCTGCGGGCCCGGTTCGCGGCCATTCTTCAAGTCTCCCACCAGCCGGGGATCGTTGACGGCGAGGCGGCCGAATCTGGTCGGCGGCATCGCGGTTTTCTTCAGGTACAGCTCGATCTTCCGCAGCATCGACATATCCATCGCCCTTTCCGAGTCTCTGTGATGTTCTCGATCTGTTCCATAATTTCCAACTTGTCTAGGAAAATTCCTACGTCTATTAGAGCCGATATGGAGACAGCTGATCCCCGTGCCGTGCTGGACGCGCTCGTTGCCAAAAGCGGCGAGAGCTTTGCCGCCCTGTCGCGCATGCTTCAGCGCAATGAGGCCTATCTTCAGCAATATGTGAAGCGCGGCACGCCCCGGCTACTGGCCGAACGCGACCGCAAACTGCTCGCGAGCTATTTCCGCGTGGATGAGGCGGTGCTGGGCGGGCCGCCGTCAGACGCGATCATCCCGCCAAGCGCCCAGGTCCGCCGGCTCGACATCGCCGCGTCCGCCGGCCCGGGCGTGCTGGCCGAGGACGACCGCGCGCTCGGCAGTGAATATTTCGATCCGCGCCTGCTCCATTCGCTCGGCGTGCGCGCTGACCGGAGCGCTGCGCTTCGCGCCAAGGGTGAATCCATGGCGCCGACCATCGAGGACGGCGATCTGATGCTGGTCGACGAGAGCGACCGCCGGATTTCCGCGCGGGACGGAATCTTCGTGATCCGCATCGACGGCGCACTGATGGTGAAGCGCGTCGCGCATTTCGGCGAAGTGCTGAAGATCACCAGCGACAACCCCGATTTCCCGGTAATGCTGCCGCGACGCTCGGACTCGATCGAGATCGTAGGGCGCGTGGTCTGGCTATCGCGCACGTTGAAATAAGGCGCTGGTCCTAGCGACAGTTCGCTGGACCCACTTTCCATTTCCGTCATGCCGTACTTGTTCCGGCATCCATGTCTCCGCACGGTGTGCAGGCGTTGCGTACGCGGAACCATGGACCCCGGAACAAGTCCGGGGTGACGATGGATAGTTGAACTTAAGTCGCGGGACACCAGAGCCCGTTGCGGCTTACCGAAACGCTCTAACCCCGCCGATCAAACAACCAGATAACCAGCGCAATAGCGGCCCCCGCGCCGACCCCGATCAGGAAACCGGCCGTAACCTGCCCCCTGGAAAGCCCGATCACGGCACCCCCCATCGCGCCGATCGCGATCAGTGCGCCACCGGCAATCGGGTTACGGGCTGGGGGTTTGCTGGCCATCGCTCCGCTCTGCCATGTCCCGCCGCAGGACGCCAGCGTCCCGCTCCGGGATCGGTGGGGCGGATCGCGGAGCGGCATTTACCATTGATCGCCGCGCTGAGCGCCGATCCCGCCGCTCTGGCACAAGCCTTGTAACGAGGCCTTGGCTGAACCGAGGAAACCACGATGTCGTACATGCCTTATCTCGCCGACCGAGCCCAGGTTGTGGATGCGACCACGCTGATCGCCCTGTTCGGCGACGATGCCGGCATGGAAGCCGCGGCCCGCGCTGACAACAGCCGCGATATCGGCAATTACCTCCACTTCTGCCGCTGGCGCCAGATCGAGCGGCTGATCGTCCTCCTCTCGGTCGACAGCGCTGTCGGCACGGTGCACTGAGGGGCTGAGTTCGCCGGCCCATCGTCGAACCACTCGCTTACTATCCGGCGCAATTTAGTAACCGCGTAGCAGGACAGAGGCCCACTCTGTGATCGCATCCCACGCAACGCCGTCGCGCCGATAGCGACGGCTGATCCCCCTGACGAACTTCTTGACCGCCGGCTCTTCGATCCGGCACCCGCCAATCAGCACCCGTTGTTCGATCGCTCTTCGACACGCATGGGTTGCAGGGAGAGAGGTTCAAAATGCCGGAGCTCGCAAAAACTGGAATTCCCTTCCGAATGCTGCGCTTGGCGATGGCGCTCCTGGTGACGGGGAGCGCGATAGCGGCAGGTTCGGCCCGCACCGATCCCGTGGTCGAGCCCGGCACAATTTCCACGGCTGCGGCAGAGGTGCGGATTGCCTATCGGCCGGACGGGCGGCAGATCGTCTGGGGCAGCATCGGCCGCGAGGCCGCTCCCGATCAGCAAGACATATGGGAAATCCACCGCACCGGATCGGGCTGGTCTGCTCCAGCGCGCGCGTCCTTCGACACCAATGCGGTCGAGTTCGATCCCGCTTTCTCGCGAGACTCGCGGCATCTCTATTTCGATTCGGATCGGGCAGGCGGGTTCGGCGGCACCGATGTCTATGTGGTTGAGGTGGACACCGTCACAGGGCGCTTCTCCTCGCCCCGGAACCTCGGCAAGGGGGTGAATTCCAGGGGCGACGAATGGGCACCCACCCCAACCGCGCGGGGCACGCTGCTGTTTTCGTCGGACGGCTGGGGTGGCGAGGGGAAACACGACTTGCTCGAAGCCAATTTGCGTCACCCGCGCGCGCCTCGCAACCTGGGGCCGACGATCAATGGCCCGGACGAGGATTTCGATGCCGCCCTCTCGCCCGACGGCAAATCGCTGATCTTCAGCTCGGGCACGATGAGCGATACCGCGGCCGACGTGCACCTGTTCACATCGCGATATACAGGCAAGGGGTGGGCCCGGCGCGAACGCCTCGCGCTGGGATGCTCGGACTTCGTGATCGGGGCCGCGTTCGCGATAAATCGACCTCACCTGCTCTATTACTCGGCCAATTGTCCGGAGGGTCGCGGACGAATGGATATCCGCGCCGGGCGCTTGGAGAGCGGCGGCTGACGAGCGGCGGTGTCAATTTTCCTGTCGCCCGGAATTTTCACTGTTACTGGAAATTTTTATATCATTGGCGTTACCGTGAAGAGTCGCGGCATGATCTCATCACCCCGCTCCGCGTCTCACAGGTAGCAAGAAGGAAAACAGCCGATGACGATATCCGCCGATCCAGGCGATTCGAAACTGGCCATCGTCGCGGACGTCGGGCGGCGCGCGGTACGGCTCGGTCTCACCGATCATCGCGGTCGCCTGCGCCCCGAAACAATTCGCGTTTATGACCCGACGGAGCAACCGACTATCTCGGGCGCCCTCACCCGGTTCGGAAAAGATTGCGGGCTTGAGCAGCTGCCGACGCGCTGTGCGATCGCGGTCGCGGGGATAGCGAGCGGCGACACCATCTCGATAACCAACAGCCGCTGGTTCCTCTCGCGTTCGGGGCTGGCGGCAATGCTCAAAGCTCCGCCGCTCATTCTCAACGATTTCGCGGCCATCGCCTGGGCGCTCGGCGCCGCCGACAGCGGTGGGCGGTTCGAGGCGATGGGCGGGACGGCCCTCGTTCCCGCCGGACCGGGCACGCGTTGCCTGATCGGCGTCGGCAGCGGCCTGGGGGTTGCGGTCGTGGCGGAGGATGTCGATCATCACGTGACCGTGCTGCCGACCGAGGCCGGTCATTGCCACTTCATGGATGGTTTACCCGAACTCGGCCCGGTGCTGCTTCGCCTGCGCAAGACGAAAACTTCGCTGGTGGCGGAGGATTTGATCTCCGAACGCGGACTCCTCGCGATCTATCAGGCGGTGGTGGCAATCGATGCCACCACACCGCGCGCGACCGATGTCCAGGGTGTGATCCAGCTCATAGCGAGCGGGCGCGACGCCACCGCATCCAAGGCGGCCGATCTTTTCTCGCGGGCGCTGTGGTATTTCGCGGGCAATATGGCGCTCGTTTATGGCGCGTGGGACGGCCTCATGCTCACCGGCAGCGTCGCCGTCGCGTTGCGCGGCGCGATCCGGCAGGCCGATGCCGCCGGATGTTTCGTGATGAGCGGTCCCTATCAGCGGCAGCTGCGTGCGCTTCCGCGCGCGATGGTCACGCTCGACCATGCAGAATTGCACGGCGCGGCGCGGGCCTTGCTGCTGCGCTAAGCCTGACCTGTCGGCTGCGTCGCCCTGGCGCGGCCCTCAGAACTTGTAGCCGATGGTCGCCCCGAAGGTGCGCGGCGGCAGCCACGTCGCACCGATCAGCCGTCCGGTCGCCAGCGCGAAGGTGCTCGATGGGCGGAACACGTCCG
>JBDTXU010000102.1:0-1934 GCA_040006055.1 Sphingomonas bacterium
GCAGCGATGATCGCGCGCTTGCCCATGCCATTGCGGCCGAGACGCTGCGCCGCCTTCCCGATCTCGACGCGCTGATCGACTCGGCGACCCGCAGCCGCCTGCCCGATGACGCCAAGGCGCGCTTTGCCCTCAGGATTGCGCTCGTCCAGACGCTTGCGCTCGGCACGCCGCCGCATGCCGCCATCTCCACCGTGCTGCCTCTGGTCGATGGCGGTCCGCGCAAGCTGGTGCACGGGGTGTTCGGGACGCTGATGCGCGGCAATGCCAGTCTCGACGAATTCCCGACGCTGCCTGAAGATGTCGAGGCGCGCTGGCAGAATGCCTGGGGCGAAGAGAAGGTCGCAGCTGCCGAACGGGCGATCGCCGCACCGCCGCCGCTCGATCTCACCTTGGCCGATCCCGCGAAAACCGCGGCGCTGGCGGAAGCGGTCGGCGGCGTGTCGCTGCTGCCCGGCCATATCCGCCTTGCGGGTGCGCATGTTCCCGAGCTTCCCGGCTTCGAGGAAGGGGATTGGTGGGTCCAGGATATCGCAGCCTCGCTGCCCGCCCGGCTGATCGGAAAAGGCGCGGGAACTGCGCTTGATCTATGCTCGGCGCCTGGCGGCAAGACGATGCAACTCGCCAGCGCTGGCTGGACGGTGACATCGATCGATTCCTCGGAAAGTCGTCTGGCGCGACTTCGCGACAATCTTTCCCGCACCCATCTCTCGGCTGAGGTGGTGGCCGTCGATCTGCTCAAATGGTCGCCGGCCGAGCCAGCTGATGCAGTGCTGCTCGATGCGCCGTGCAGCGCAACCGGGATTTTCCGCCGCCACCCTGATGTGCTCCACCGGGTAAACCCCAGGGTCATCGCCGAGATGGCGCGGGTGCAGGCGCAATTGCTTGCCCGCGCCGCCAAATGGGTGAAGCCGGGCGGTCTGCTGGTTTACGCGACCTGCTCGCTCGAGCGCGCCGAGGGTGAGGAACAGCTGATGGCGTTTCTCGGCGCGCAGCCCGATTTTGCGATCGACCCGGTCGGCGCGGAGGAATTGCCCGCCGGCATCGACCCGCACCAGCGCGGCTGGGTCCGCACGTTGCCGGGAATGCTCGGGACCGAAGGCGGCTGTGACGGGTTCTTCATCGTAAGGCTCAAGCGCGCCCTCTGAGCCTTGCGGCGCGACTCGGTGGACCCTAAGGATTCGTCATGCAACAGCCAGTCCGCATCGCCCCATCGATCCTCTCCGCCGATTTCGCGCGCCTCGGCGAGGAAGTGCGTGCAGTCGATGCGGCGGGGGCCGACTGGATCCATGTCGATGTGATGGATGGGCATTTCGTGCCCAACATCACCATCGGGCCGATGGTGGTGAAGGCAATCCGTCCACACACCACCAAGCCGCTCGACGTGCATCTGATGATCGCACCCGTTGATGCGTTTCTCGACCAGTTCGCCGAGGCTGGTGCGGATATCATCAGCATCCATGTCGAGGCGGGGCCGCACACCCACCGCAGCCTCCAGCACATCCGCAAGCTCGGCAAGCGTGCCGGTGTGGTGCTGACGCCGCAGACGCCGGCCAAAGCGCTCGATTACGTGATCGAAGACGTCGATCTGGTGCTGGTGATGAGCGTCAATCCCGGCTTTGGCGGGCAGGGCTTCATTCCAAGCGCGCTCCGGAAAATCGAAAGCGTTCGGAAAATGATCGACAAGGCGGGCCTCACTGTCGATCTCGAGGTGGATGGCGGGATCGACCCGGAGACCGCGCGGACAGCGATCGCGGCGGGCGCCGATGCGCTGGTTGCCGGTACCGCGACGTTCCGGGGAGGCGCCGACGCCTATGCGGCTAATATCCGCGCCCTGAGGGGTGGGTGACCGGCGACGGCCGCGATTCCGGCGCCGACGGCATCGAAGAGGGAAAGAGGCTGATCCGTCTCGGAGGAGACAAGGGATTGTCGCTTGC
>JBDTXU010000103.1:0-3908 GCA_040006055.1 Sphingomonas bacterium
ATCTCGATCCGAACGAGCCGATGACGGTGACGCTGAAGGTCGACGGCAGCACCGCAACGATGCTGAGCGGCGAGGTGCTGACCGCGGACCAGATGGATGCGCATAACAGCTTCGACAATCCGTCGTCGCTCAAGCCGCGCGACATCGCTCAGCTTCCGGTGAGCAATGGTACGGTCACGCTGACCCTGCCCGCGAAATCGGTGACGGTGGTGGCCCTGCGGTGAGCGACATCGAAGTGCTGCCCATCGCCATTATCGGCTTTGGCAAGATCGCGCAGGACCAGCACGTCCCCGCCCTTCGCGCTGATCCGCGCTTTCAGCTGGCGGCGACGGTCGATCCGCATAGCGAGCTCGAGGGCGTGGCTCACTACCGCGATGTCGAAGGGCTGCTCGCCGCTGATATCGGCGTGAAGGCAGTTGCGATCTGCACGCCGCCATCGGTGCGCAACATCGTCGCGCGCGCGGCGATCGCGGCTGGCTTGCATGTCCTGCTCGAGAAGCCTCCGGGCGAGACGATCGACGAGGTGATCGAACTCCAAAGACTGGCGGACGAGGCCGGCGTCACCCTGTTCGCTGCCTGGCATTCGCGCGAGGCGGCCGCCGTGGACGGCGCGCGCGATTGGCTAGCCGGTCGCACGATCGATGCAGTGCGGATCGCCTGGAAGGAAGATATCCGCGTCTGGCACCCCGGCCAGGAATGGATTCTCGAGGCCGGCGGCTTCGGCGTGTTCGATCCCGGCATCAACGCGCTGTCGATCCTCACCCATATCCTGCCGGAAGCGCCAGTGCTGGTCTCGGCAAGGCTGTCGGTCCCCCGCGGTCGCGCTTCCCCGATCCTCGCGACCATGGAACTACGCTCTGGCGACGTGCCGGTATCGGTCGATCTCGACTTCCTGCAAGAGGGTCCGCAACGCTGGGATATCGAGGTCGATACGCCTGACGGCCCGCTCGTCCTGCGTAACGGCGGTGCCACGCTGTCGATCGCCGATGTACCGGATCCAGCATCGCTCAACAGCGAATATCCGCGACTCTACGCACGCTTCGCCGAACTGATCGCCGCCGGTGAAAGCGATGTGGACCTGTCGCCGCTGCAACTGGTCACCGAGGCGCTTAGGATCGGCGAGCATGTCGAGACCGAGCCTTTCGCCTTCGAGCGTGGTACCGTCTGAACGACGCAGCGCGTGACGCGTGAATGAGGAGAGTACGCATGAGAGCAATCGCGGCCCTTGGTTTCATCGGCGCGTTGGCGCTGGCGGCACCTTCCTTTGCGCAGACTGCGCCCGCCGCGCCGGCCAGGCCTCCGGTCGGCCAGGGCGAGAATGGCGACTGGGCCAATATCGCCCGGTATCGCGATGCCGATCAGCCCTTGCGCGCCACCCCCGCCCACAGGCGCGTAGTGTTCATGGGGGATTCGATCACCCAGGGCTGGGCGTCTCAGCCGTTCATCAAGGACAATGCGAGCTTTGTCGGCCGCGGTATCAGCGGCCAGACGACGCCGCAGATGCTCGTCCGGTTCCGCAGCGACGTTGTCGCGCTCAAGCCGGCCGTCGTCCACATCATGGGCGGCACCAACGATGTCGCCCAGAATACCGGACCCGAAACGGCGGAGGAGATCGAAGGCTATGTCGCCGGCATGGTCGAGATCGCCCAGGCGAATGGCATCAAGGTCATCATAGCCTCGATCCCGCCCGCCGCCGATTTCCCCTGGCGACCGGGCATGGCGCCCGGCCCGAAGATCCGCGCGCTCAACGTCTGGCTCAAGGCCTATGCCGCGCGGAAGCATCTCGTCTATGCCGATTACTGGCCGGCGATCGCCACGCCTGAAGGCGCGATGAAGCCCGAATATTCGAGGGACGGGGTTCACCCCAATGCCGCGGGCTATGCGGCAATGGCGCCGATTGCGCAGGCGGCGATTGCCAAAGCTCTTCGGCGATAACTCGCCGCTTGCCGGTGAGCGGCGGGGAAAGTGGTCGGCTACGGGGCCACTCGTCCAAGTTGCCGGTCAGCCCATTCAATGAAGTACTTGATATTGGGCGTATCAGTATGCCCCCCATCATGCTGCCGCCAGGCGAGCTGCCCATCGCGCAGGTCGGTCCCCTGCGGCACCATCACCGCAGTCCGATAGTCATTGCCAAGCCCGAGATCCTTCGCGCCAAGCAGCTTCCATACTGACCCGGCAGCAATCGTCGCCATGAAGCTGCCCTGCTGGTCGAGCCAGTTGGCATCGCCCTTTTCGGGCAGGCCATAGCTGATGAAGGTCAGGCGCGGCGCGCACAGCGCGATCAGCTCGTGCGAATCCACCGGGAGATCACCCGCGTTGCGGCTGCCGAAGCTCGCCTCCGACGCGCCGTATTTCATGAAATTGCCGGCCATCCAGTGATATTCGCCCGTGCCGGTCAGGTTCTCGACCGCTTCGCCGAAATTGCGGCGATGCGGCTTGGTCCCGCCCTCGCCCGACGAGCCGACCAGCACCATCGCGAAACGCTGGTCGAACGCCATGGTGATCAGCGCCGCCTTGCCGTAGCGCGAGACGCCTTCGATCCCGACATGCTTCGCATCCACCGCCGGATCGGCCTCGAGATAATCGAGCGCCCGGCTTGCGCCCCAGCCCCAAGCCCGCAGCGCTCCCCAGTCATCGGGCTTGCGCGGTCCGCCTTTGTTGGCGAGGCCGATCACGCCGCTCCTGAGCCCAGCGCCATTGTCAGCCTGAATACTCGATGGATCCAGCAAAGCCACGCCCCAGCCGTCCGCGACGAGGGCGCTCACACGCTCGTCGCTCGGAGGCGCCGGGAAGAAGCTCGGCGGATGAACGAACTCGAAGCCGGGATGCGCCTTGAACGCCGCCGCCAGCGAGGGATCGCGCGCCACAAGCTCAGCTTTCATCGCGGCGTCGATCCGCGCTGACTCATCGGCATTGGGCTGGCTCGGCGCCGGATAGCGCGCGGCGCCGAACATGATCAGCAGCGGCACCGGCCTGGTCGCCTCGGTGGGGGTCAGCAACGTCATCCGGATGCCGACTTCGATGGCCGGGAAGGCCGTATTATCGACATGGCCGATCAGCTGTCGCGCAACCATGCGCTTGCCGGCGATATACTCAGTGTCCGTGCTGACGATCGACCAGGTGACCTTGGGCGCATTGGCGGGCACGCGCCCGACCACCTCGCGCTCGAACGCCTCGACGATCTCGAGGCGGCGCTGCTTCCACCACATATCCGCGCTCGTCACCTTGCGGCCATTGTCGAGCGTCAGGATGTCGGGCCAGTTGGGGAACGGATTGGCCCTGGCGGGATCATAATTGGCGTGATCAGGCGCCTTTTCATTGCCGCTTGGCCCGGGGCGGAGCCTCCGAATCCCGAGCTGATCCATCATCTGCCGATGATCCTGCTCCGCGGTGATTGGCGCCGTAACCGATGATTGCGAAATGGCCGGCGCGGTGACGACCAGGGCCGCCCCGGCGAGCAGGGGCAGAGAGCAGCAGGCCAGTAGCGCGGCTTTCATCGCATTCCCCTCACAGCGAGCACGGTCCGCGCCTCACATCCTATAGGATATACGACGAGTCGCGTGATTGCCAGCGGGCTATTGCAGCGACGCTATTGCAGCGACGCTATTGCAGCGATGGGCGATGCCTTCCCTTATGCTCCTGCAGGATATCGCGCTTCATCGGAGCGAGCTTCGCCAGAAATCGGTTCTGCGCAAAGAACGGCACCTTCTCCGCCCGCATTGCAGCCTGGAGATTTTCGACGAGCGCACCCATGTCCGCAGTCTGAATGCCCATATCCCTATGGGTATCCTTCATTGATCGGCCGGTATAATCGCACCCGCCGTTCAGGATGTAGCAGAAGTGCTGCTTCAAGATGCGCCGCAGCCGGACGATGTCCTGCTTGTCGAAAATCTCCTTGATCCGCTTGT
>JBDTXU010000104.1:0-2847 GCA_040006055.1 Sphingomonas bacterium
TGCCCTTGCCCCGGGTCGAGCGGCCATAATCGCCGCCCTCGTCACGGATCGCGGAGAGCTCGGCGCGCCAGGTATCGTCGGTCAGCGCAAGATTGATGAAGCCAGGCCCCGCGACCGAGACGGACTCGACCTCCTCGAGCTTGCCGAGCTCGGCGGCGATCTTCTCGGCGAGCGCGCGCGGATTGCTGGCGGCCGGCTTTGCCAGCACCATCGCGGCGTTGGTCGCGAGGTCGCCATGGCTCGGGTCGCGCGGCGGCTCGACAGTGACGTTCGCGCGGTCGAGCCCTGCGGGCAGATCGCCCGCGGCTACGAGTGCATCGAGCACCGCATCGAGATGCGCGGCGAAACGGGTATAGAGGGTCATTGCTGGTCCGGTCGGTTAAGCGAGGGCGGCCCTTAGCGGATGGCGGGCCTACACTCAAATCTGGCGGCGATATGGGTTCAGTGCTGCGTGGGCGCTGGCGTCAAATTCCCTGTTATTGGGCAATTAACAGGGAAATTTTTCTTTTTTTAGGCGATTCCGGCGGCCGTCTGAGAGTTTTACGTTTATTGATAATGGTTTAGCGATTTTACCCTTTTCAGGAACAGGGAAATCCCTCGCGATAACAGGGAATTTCGGTCCTCTGGCAGGTGATTGGGTGCACGGGGGATTTGGGCTCACCATCTTAGCGGTCCTTGAACAGACGGGCATGCGACGGCGTCCCGACCTGCGGCACAATGCAACGATCCGCGTCGGTGTTGAATCGCGCAAATGCCGTCGAGGTGGTGAGGCCGCGGCTTGAATCTCGGTTGCGGGGCGCGTCCTATCCGAAGCTCCCGTTTTCCGCGACTGGAACCGGCGCAGGAAATCTCACGCTTTCCACTCGCTCCTGCCGGCAGACCCTGCTTGCTAGCGGCCACTCAATGTTTGACGAGCGACCAGCTCGCGTTTGCTTCAATCACACCTGCAACGGCAGATGCTTTTGCTGCGAGTTCCGAGTCTGGGCCATCAGCAAGTGCCAACGCCTCCATTCTGTCGTAAAGTTTTCTGGACGTATAAAAATCGAAGACCGTGGAATTGCCAGGGCTCTCCCAAAACGCGGTGATCCAGATATCCTCCCGCCCCGGTGCGGGCCAACTACACCAATCATGCCACAAACATCGGGCCAGCTTTTCATCGGAAGTTGCCGCAACCTGCTCCAGCAGTTCTCGAAGCGGCCAGCCTGCCAAGCTGAACATGCATATCACATCATCCAGAAAATTCTTATTCTGCTCGATGGCGCGTTCCAGGTATGTGCGCCGGAAACCGTCCAGGATTTCCCACTCTTTCCTGGACCAATTTTCAACATTGCCCGTATCAAAGCGATTCAGGCTCACCTCTATCCCTACGTTGCCTACGTCTTCGTCCGCAGCCAAAATTTCGAGGATGCGCGGGAGCAGGTAAGCCCAAGTCTCTTTTGGAACCCCTTCCAGGTCACAAGCGGCAAAATACCAGTCCTTAATATAGGTCAGCGGCAGTTCGCCTATCGGAGGATCGAAGAAAGTGGCTTCGATTGCGGCGTCCATGCAACAACCCTCGCAGACGCCAATTCTCTTGGGCTTGGGATAGGCAAATACGCGATACGCCTGTTCGATTATAGCGAAGAATGGGTCTCCGGGCGACACTTTGGCTGCGAGCGGCACTGACGATTTCCAAGTCATTGGCCTTCCTAGCCGCGAGAGAGTCGCGATGGAACCAGAGCCGCAAAGGGAATTGCGTGCAACCCGGCATTCGTTCAGCTTCAACCTGTGTCGAGCGAACGTTCATATCGGGGTGGCGGTACGATAGGCGGCAAGCTGGGATGTGCTTTAGCCGCCCTCGTCGGCCTACCGCTCATTGGCGCTGCGTTCATCTACGCATCCATGGGGGATTGCGCTCCCGGAGCCGAGTGCATTGCAGGTTGGAAGATGATCGCGGCTGCCGCCGTCATTGCGGGGTTGGCTGGAGTAGGAGCAAGAGCCGCTATCAACGCGTTTGCCCGCAGGCGCCGAGGCGGCAGCTAGCGCGACAGTAGCCGCCGTAAACGTTCAGTGGCAGAGTGTAACGGGAGGTATCAGGCCTCCGATTTTGCCACTACACGTGTGCCAGACCCAGCACCGGCCGGACGCCCGCGCTGTCGGGAAACAGCGCCGGCATCGCTCGGCCGGGTTCAACCCCGAAATGCTCGGCAACAGCACCAGCGATAAAGGCATCGAGCTGCAGTGTCGGCTTCAGATCGCGCGCCTCGAACAGGGCCGCGGGCGCCAGTCCCGGCCAGTCCGTCAGCACCCGCCCGCCCCTGACGCCGCCGCCAAGCAACATCGCCGAGCTCGCGGTGCCGTGATCGGTGCCCGCCGTGCCGTTGACCGCAACCGTCCGCCCGAACTCGGTCGCGACCAGTACCATCGTGTCGCTCCAGAGCGGGCCGAGGCCGGTCTGGAGCGCGCCGATCATCCCATCGAGGCCGCGCAACTGCTGGCCGAGGCGGGTGCGCTGCTGGGCGTGCGTGTCCCAGCCGCCGGTTTCGATCATCGCGATCCGCGCGCCATTTGCGGGCGCCAGCAGTTTCGCGGCGAGCGCGCCCGTAGCTGCTGCATTGCGGCCATTGTCGTCGGCGATGTCGCTGGTGAGCGCGCGGGTGCCCATCGCTTCGCTCCACAAGGCATGGAGCTGGCTGTCGCCTTCGTACAGCATCGACACGCGCTGGAGCAGATCGTCGGATGCCCGGGGCAGCGCCGAGGGTGCGTAGGATGAGACCTCGTGGCCGCCGCGCAGGGCAAGCGGCACTGTCGCCGCGACAGCGATCGCCTTGGCCTGGGTCGGCGGCAACAGGCCGAGCATGCGGTTCA